>JADJVA010000020.1:0-372696 GCA_016716765.1 Bdellovibrionales bacterium
AGGTCATTTATGTTGCAGACCAGGACGATTGGGACAACACCGAACTCTTTTTGGCAACGGTGAATGTGGCTGCGAGCAGCGTCAAGCTTCATTCCAATTTGAGTGGAACCAATAAAGAAATCAGACCCCTTCTTTGGATTTCGAATAATGCAAGCTATGTTGTTTTTGTTGCTGACCTCTCGACTGAGGGAGTATTCGAATACTTTTCAGTCGATATTTCAGGCGTACCCGGCTTACCCGTCCGCTTGAACCCTCCTTTTGCCACCACTGAATTGGGCCCGTGTTGCTTTGTGACCATCAGTCCTGATTCGAGCAAGGTCCTTTATAGCGCTGACGTTGATTTGAATGGCGAAACCGAGCTCTATTCGGTTCCTATTGGTGGCGGAGGCGCAGTGAAACTGACTCCTGATCCTGTCGCGGGTGGTGGCTTTAAGTATCCCGCCCAGTTTACTCCAGACAGCTCCCGGGTTTTGTTTGTTGGTGATTTTCATATAGATGAAAAAAAGGAACTCTATTCCATACCTGCTGCAGGAGGAACGCTCGTCCGCTTGGCCGAACAGACATGATCGACAACGGTGATGTTCATGCATTTGAAATATCTCCTGACGGCAGCCATGTTTCTTTTGTTTCCGATAGGGAACAGGATGGGAAGGCGCCCTGCTGGGTGACAAACCCCAGCGGCACAATGCCGCCAAAAGTTGCCTACTTGACTAGCTCCTCAGATGTGTCCATTTCAAAGTGTGATTTTGGCCGAGTTTCCAACGAGCTTTTCATTGTAGGAAATTTGGTCAACTCCTCCTTGGATCGTGCCTTTTTTATCAATTATTGATAGACCAGCGCGCTGGGATATTTGAAAAGAAGGATCTAGACTATAATCTAGACTATAATATTTATATGGCGCGTCTCTCCGACCTACCGAGTCTTGATTATGGAGCTTTGCAAAAGAGAGAATGAATTGGTTTTCTGGTCCGGGGGAGGCAAAGAGACATGTTCAGAACCTACATAAGAGTCACTCTTCGATTATTTTCTTTTGTTGTTTGTCTTTTGTTTCAATTTCAACTGCTCTGCTTTGCCAGTTCAAAAGTTGAAATTCTCGAACCTGTCATTCAGTTTTCCTTCGGATCCTGCAACAAGGAGACGCTCCCTCAACCACTTTGGACCGCTCTCACTGCCATCAAACCACAGTTTTATATCTGGATGGGAGACGCCATTTACGGAGATGCTCGCGATCCCAAGATACTCAAAGAAAAATTTCAAATTCAACTTCATCAGCCGGACTACGCACATTTTATCCAGAAAACGCCGATCATTGGAACCTGGGACGACCACGACTATGGAAAAAATAATGCCGGTCGAAACTGGAAGATCAAGGAGATTGCTCAGCAATATTTTTTGGATTTCATTGGTGAGCCGCCCGTGAGTTCCCCGTCGACAGCAGAAGGGCATATATACTTCTTACCTCATGGGCCCACCTGGGCAGCAGATTAAAATTATTTTGCTCGATACTCGGTATCACAAGTCCCACGCAGATGACATTCCTGATGATATTTTGGGAGAACAGCAATGGGAGTGGCTCGAACGCGAGCTAAAGACGAGTCCGGCCCAAGCCCATTTTCTCGTCAGCAGTTTTTCAGTGCTCTCACCTAGCTTGGCCGGAGGTGAGCAATGGATTGACTTTTCAAATTCCTGGGAACGCTTCAATGAGATTCTCAAACGCACTCATCCTAAGGGTCTTGCCATTCTCACTGGGGACCGACACTTTGGCGGACTGCTCACTCGAAAACTTGAGGATGGTTATACTTATTATGAACTCATGTCGAGCGGACTGACTCATGTCGCAAAGTCTGTCGTCAGATCTGTTTTGCAGCAAATCTACGGAAAAGAGAATACCCTATTTGAGCGAAATTTTGGAAGGATCAAAATCGACTGGGGACAATCGGGGCGAATCAAGCAAATGGAATTTTCTCTTCATTCAGACACCACGATGACTCGTCCTGCTTGGACCCGAGTGTTTGCCCTAAATAACGACAATTGGGTTCTCCAACAATAGTCGGCAGTCGTATTTTTCGATTGGACTTATGTCCAGTTTCTTGAACTCATTCCTCTTCTTCATTTTTTTCGTTGATCAAACTCAATGGCTAACTAGACTTTACCTGTCGTGAAACGTCTCCGTTTTCTCATTTTATTTAGGAACAATAACAAAAGGGGATTTAGCATGTTGAGATCCGAAATTCTAAAGTCACTGGGTTTTAGTTTACTTATCGCTCTGCAAGCTCAAGCCGCCCCTGTTTTCGATAATCCAAACGCCTACTACGGTCAGGATTTCTACAACGAACTCGCCCAAGGAAACCTCAAGAACCAAAATTTAAAAGATAAGCTCAATGCCATTCTTAAAAAAGTTCATATTGGACATCCAGATGACTACGATGAAATTTCTGAAAGCTGTCCCAGTAAAGCAAAGTGCACTCAATTTAGAAAATTCTCGTATAACGAAGCCAGGCAATTTCTATTTGGGCAGCTCCACCTAGAAGCCAGCCCTAAGGGTGGGTATCAACTGCGCACGGTCTATTGCGAAGAAACTCTTGATTCTTCTCGCTTTGGTAGAAATGGTGGCCCGGGTCCTGGCCGCATTCCCGATTCTGCTCTGGTCAATACGGAACACGCCTGGCCCCAAAGCAAATTCAATCGAGCGGAACCCATTAATACCCAAAAGACAGATCTCCACATTCTTTATCCAGTCCTCACTTATGTGAACACGATTCGCGGAAATCGCCCCTATGGCGAGGTTCAAGATCCGCTTCCTTCCCCCTGCCCGGATGTTAAGGTGGGTCGAATATCCGAAGATTCCTCAAATATTTATTTTGAACCGGCGGCAAAAGAGCGAGGAAACCTGGCCAGATCTTTGTTCTATTTCTCTGTTCGATATAAGAATGCCATCGACAAAATTCAAGAGGCCTATCTGAGAAAGTGGAATCACGAGGACCCTGTTTCCGAAGAGGAAAAAGAAAGAAATGACAAGATTTATGACTTTCAAGGAACCCGAAATCCCTTTGTCGACCACCCCGATCTCTCAGATCTCATATCTGATTTCTAATTGGCTAGAAGAGGCTCTTGCACGCAAGATAACTGCGGGTCAGAGCCTCCGAAAGTTCCATTGCGAAAATTCTATGCTCTATTAAGGTTCGTGTTTTTAGGGCTGCATTGAAACACGAATATTCCTCTTGAACCCGATCTAGGATGGCAAATTTTTTCTGGCTGCACATTTTACAAGGCCGAGCTTGATCCCATTCAAAGCCTTCAATGATATCAGTTTGAATACACACTCGACGGGGAAAGGCTTCATGATCTATGCAAATCATCTCCGCCATCACTCGAGAAGGGAGGTTCTTGCCCAGTCGAATTCTCTGACAAAAATAATTTGCAGCAGAATGACAAAGGCTCTCTTTCTCCGACTGATCGAGTCTGGAGAGTTCCTCAATCAATTTATCCGAATAAATTTCATGAGGATTCTCAATGCCCTCCTGCCAACGTCCACAATTTTGAAATAATCCCAAAAGCACAAAAAAAATTGTGCCACACAAAAAAATGAGCCGAAGCTTCTTCGGAGTGAGTAGCGACTGAAGACGAGACCCTTTTGTCATCACACAAATCTACCATTGTCTGGTCCTGATGACAATTTGTTGAAGTCCAGAAAGGAAAATGATTAGAATGATTGAAGCGAAAGACATAAGATATCCAACGGATAAAGAGAAGTGGGGATTCCCGTGAAAACAAAAATTGAAGACATTATGGCTACCGAAGTTATTACGGTGAGTCCAGATACCAATATTCGAGAGGCTTCTATCCTAATGGCCTCCCACAAAATCGGCGCGGTTCTCGTCACGATGGACAAGTCCTTAGTTGGAATGTTTTCAGAGAGGGACCTGCTCAACAGAGTTGTTTCTAAACATATCGACCCTGATTTCACCCTGATTAAAGAGATCATGAGCTCTCCGGTATCGACCATCACAGTTGGGGCTAGCATCAACGACGCCCTTTATGTCATGACGGTCAAGCACATACGACACCTCCCCGTCGTCGATGCTCAAGGCGAACTAAAAGGAATGCTGGGAATTCGCGATCTTCTCGAATCTGTCTTAAATGAGACTATCGACGAATTCGTCACAAAAAAAACAAACAACTAAATGGCGCCATTGTTGAACTAGCCGGGGTTGGTCTTAGGGATATTTTCGCAATTCAATCGGCCTCGCAAAATCGGCCCTGCAAAATTGAGTTCATGCACAAAAAGGTGTTGAGTCTTAGATTCGAGACCCTCCACCCACATCAGATCAAAACCGTTATCCCAACTCTCAGGCTGAAAACAATCCAATAATATTCTATTTCCATCAAAATACTGGATCGTTTCAGAACTTGAGCATGGATACTCCGCGATCTTTTCTAGGCCAGCCGGACCCTCAAAAAAAAGCACTCCTTTGGTTTCAGTTGGACCTGAAGACACCAAATGAACCCTCCATCCAAACTCCACCCCTTCCGGCTCGCCACAGACGACATTCCAAGGATCCTCATCATCGGCCTCGCCAAATGAAAGGAAAAAGGAGATTAAAACGGCGAGACCTTTGAGGAACAGCAATATTCAATCCTTCCGACTGGTGGATCAGCTTTCTGCTCCATGTCCCATAGATTCAGGACACTTCTCACTGGCGATCAAACATACTCTTGCCCTCGGAGCTTGGGTCCAGCTCTGCAGGCGATGCCAAATCACGCAAAATCCTCAGTTCGTCCATTGCCATTCTCGGCATGCGAATATCTCCAGTTCCGGAGAATTCGACATGCAGATTTTGTTCGAGCCGCCGATAGCATCCCACTGCTACTTTGGTGTGAGGTGATCTCTTGATACAAGCCTTGTAGTAAAATTGATTGGCATCTCCCTCACCCATCTCTGAAATAACCTCATATGATTCACCTAATAAATTGAGGGCCTGAGCTTGTTCAACTGAGGATGATTCCGTTCGTAAAAAATCATGGAGAAGCGCTGAAGCACGCAAGTAATGAATGTAGGACCCACGATCCCCCCAATAGTCTTCATTCTTACGAGCCTCTTTCAAGATCTGTTGGGCCTGAATGAGCGGACTCAACGTTGATTTTTTTTCCATTGAGTCTTTCCAAGAAAGAATCGCCTTTTTCCATTCTTCAACATTTGTTTTTTGGTAAGTTGGCAAATTGGAATTTGACAATATGGTGTTCACAATTCGCTCTGCGACCGCTGGATCCTGCTTTGAGCGCACCGCCACGTTCAGAGCTGAATTTCCAGCCTTGACCCAAGCCTCAGCCTCAGTGGAAGCAAGTTGCTTGTCCGATAAAACGACTTCATATTGCTGAATTGCCTGTTCGTAATGGCGCACAGCAGCCAAAAGATCTCCCTTCTCTATCGGATTGAGGCGCTGAAAAGATGCTTCTTTTTGCCAATCCACAAACTCGGGGCCCCATGTTCCTCGCGAATGACAGCGCACGCACATGCCTGTTGCATTTTTCAAAATCACCCGCGAGAAATCCCTTTTTCCTGACTTAAGACCTTCAACTGCCAATTTAATTTCTCGATCCAAAGTGCTCGAAATCACTGACAGATAAGGATCTTTATCCATTTTCTTGCCCAAATCAGTTTTTCCTCTTTCCTTGTTGACGTCATGCGCAAGGCTCGCCATTTTTGTCAGGCTCTCTTGAATTTTAATGCGATTCTCTGGAGCATTAAATTCTCTAGCGCTAACCACGTAAGGGTAAATCTCCACGAGAGTTTGACCCATTTCCTGCATCTGCCCCTTCCAGGCATCACTGGGTGGATCCCCCTTCTTCGCTCCCTGAGAACACGCCCCCAAAAAGAGTGCCACCAATACAAAACCAAGAGCATTTAATAGGAACCGAGAGTCAATTAGACGCTTCATTTTGATGTCTCCCAACAAAGGCCATATCTATAAAAATCAGATCATATTCTGAGTACAATGCTAACAATGACATAAAGAAAACTGAGGATTCCAAGAACCACCCATGTGTTCCTCTGGCGGTCCACTGTGACCTCGAAACTGTTCACCGACACGTTTTCCAGAAAATATCCAATCGAGCGATCATACTGAAAAATACTGGAAACGTAAATGCACAAAAATGTAGCCTCAAAGATACCTGCTGTTACATGCTGCACACCCAAGTATGCTCCATAACCCAACCTACCCACCACTATAAGAATTAACAGCCCCATAATCAGCCGAATCCAAAAACGAATCTGCACCATACCTTCTCTGATCCTTGAATCCGAAAACCGCTCAATGATACGACGATCTCGATGTAGGTTTCGACGATCTGACATTTTGACTCTCCTTGCCGGCGAGTCTCAATTTTAAGCAAATATGTCTCAGATAGTCAGTAAAGATTCCACCAATGGCTGGTGGAATCTTGTAACTAGACCAAAGAAGTGGTTATCGCATTGTACGAAATGCGACGGGACCGCTAAAGGAGGGATCTCCCTCTATTGCAGAAAATACTCTGATCGAATAAAGGGTGTTGGCAGTCAACCCGCTCAGCTCAACACTGTGATTGAGAACACCTGTTACGATCAGTGGCGTCATCCATTTTTGACCGGTGAGACTTTCTGTCACTTCAACTTGTGAGGATGAGAACAGATCTGTCGTCCATGTCACTTGGGCAGAAACTGAGGTGATACTCTCAACCTTCACTTTGGTAATAACGACGGGAATGGTTTCTGGGTTTTGGCTCGGCTTCAAACAGTAACTGATATAGACTTCTGAGTTCTCAAGCCCCGCATACCCAGTCAAATGTAGCTCCGAAACCAGTTGTTCAAATTTAAACGGAACCCCAACCCCATCAACCTCAGCCTGAATTGTGGTTTCATCGATTTCGCGACCTCTATTATCTAAGGGATATTCCGTAATTAAATTCAGTTTTTTGGTCACTAAACTCCCGATCTGCGCCAATCCTTCATAGAGACGTCCTCCGGCAAGATCTACCATCAACCCATTGTTCGCTCTAATAATATCTGTGACCCCATAGGCTATTTCGTTTTCACCATCAGCTGGAAATTTTGAATCTTCGAAATAGATAATGCCAGAGACAAGCAATGGACGCTGACCCTGATGATCTCGAATTTTTAAATAGGTGCTTTCTGGAGTGAGCTGTTGGCAATACTTATTAAAGGCAGGTGTTTCTTTGCGGTCTGGATCATAGACCGGAGTTACACCCTCGGGATAGCGAGCACAAATATCGTTCTCATCAGCAACAAAGACGAGAGCCAAAGCAGCATCTTCTCGAAAAAAGCCCAGCGCCTTAGATTCAGCTAACTTATCGGCATCCAAGGCTCGCGACAATGAATAAAGACCAACTTCCCCACCATCTGTTTCATTTTCTGTGGCCACATTTGCCATTCGGCTACGAAGAATTGTGCGGATATCAGCTAAAGCCATCGTTTCTGTATCAAGGACAAATGGTCCCACCTCTTTGTAACGATAGAGCTTTCCCGACCAGGTACCAGCGTGCGCCAACATGATTCCAATTCTCACGTTCGCATCCGAAGGAAGGGCCCCCACAAAGGCATCAACTCCATCCCCTATGGAAGTCCGTTCTTCATTCAATGAGCCCGAGGTATCAACCATAAATAGCACATCAATATTTTTAGTAATCTCAGCCTTTGGCTGATACTGAGTGTAAGAAAAACAGCTGTCTGGAGGAAATTTCCGCACAAGATCTGGAGGAACATGCTCCGGAGGCGTATTGACCGCCGTATCAAGCGCTCCCTGTTCCATTTCATTTAGCGGGCACCCAGAAGAAAAAAGGACAATAGACGCAAGACAAAATAGACCAAGAATTCCATGTAAATGTCTCATATTGAACTCCTCAGGACAGCAAACGTTTCAACTTTTTTCCTGATACCGGAGACAACTTACATGCAATGACTCTTCCCGGATCCAACCATGACCAAATTCAGACTACACCGAAGAGGCCTTAAAATAAATTGCCAATACTTAGACATTTTATCGAAGTTTCCCAAAGAGAAACGCTCAATGACCGCCATTCAACCACCAGTTGCTTTTGTAATTGAAAAACGCCCAACATTTAAACGATAAAAATTTTCTAAGATTTTCCGAAAACTGACTTCTTATGATCCAACGACCTACAATGAGATGCTTTGTCTCATTTTCAAGAATTGAAAAACCACGGCCGGTCGCCCTAGACCACCGGCCATTTACCTAACCAAGAGGTTCTATGCTATGCAACCGACTATTTGGAAATCTCGGCGCTCTTAATATAGTCCATTTGTGGGAAGGAGTCCTTCAGGTAGCTGTTGCCTTTGCTCTGGATAGCCCCCTGGTCTGGTCTTTCGCCATAAGCACTGTAAAGTTTTTTAACAACGTCCATGCCTTCAACGACTTTTGCCACGGGAGAAAAGCCCATGCTGTCAAGTCGAGTGTTATCGCCCAAATTAATGAACAATTGGGTTGTTCGAGTTCCAGGGCCCGCTGTGGCAAAAGAAATGGTTCCCATTTTATTGGACTCCTTGACGGGATCATCTTCGATATTTTTGTTCTTCCATTGCGAAGACACAATGGGGTCTCCATGAATTCCAAACTGGACGACAAAGCCATCGACCACCCGGAAGAAAGCAATGTCCTTGAAAAAACCACTTTGAACCAATTCATAAAGGCGATCGACTCCCTTCGGAGACCAAGAGCGGTTGGCCTCAATAGCGACTTTTCCTTTGGTCGTATCCAATACAATCTTGAATTTTTCAGGTGTTTGACTCACTTTCTTTTCCTTTCCAACTATCGTTTTATCCACTTTCGATTCCCCCCCAGCAGACTTTGCGGCCTCTCCATCTGAGGTGGATTTTTTCTGGGTTTTACCCTTGTTTTCTCCTTCAGCCAAAGCCTTTCCTCCCAAAGACACAGTAAAGAACACCGCTGCAGCAGCAAATACCGCAATTTTTTGTTTTAACATCTGATTCCTCCCTTGAAATTCGAAAATACCTGTTAGAAAATACCTGTTGTGCGACACTTCTTCTTCACTAACATTGGAGCGCGTTGTCATTCAAGCAGGTGTCTCGATTGATAGCGTTGAGTCCCAAACTATGCAAGGCTAGAATAAGAGAGGTCCAACACTGATACAGAAAGCTACATCCATGAAAACGAAGGAATCAGATTCTCCGCCAAATCAGAAGCAGCCGGGAATCGTCCTTTCTGGAGGAGGAGCGAGGGGAGCTTATCAAGCGGGCGTGATCCGTGCGATTTATGAGCTCAACAAAGAATTTCGAGCTCCGGATCTCTTTAAGATTATTTCGGGGGTCAGCGCCGGAGCTATTAATGCCGCCTTCATTGCTTCTCACGCTCAGGATCTTGAGTCCGCCACCGAAGGACTTTGCCAACTTTGGAGAAGTCTTAAGCCCGAAGACGTTTTTTCTAATAATCTTGGCACAATTGCCGCCAACGCCAGCCGGGTCATTCGCGGTCTGTCTTTTGGAGGTCTGAGCCAAAAGCTCAGACCTGACTCGATGGCCCTTCTTGACACAAGTCCTTTGCGGCAATTGCTCGGATCAGCCATACCTTTTGCTCAAATACAGAAGAATTTGGATAAGGGGCATCTGCACGCCGTTTGTCTTTCAGCAACCGATTATTCCACCTCTCTTGGAATTACTTTCGTTCAAGGCAAAGATGACCTCGCCATGTGGAACCGATCCCGACGCCACAGTGTCCGAGCCGAACTCACTCTAGATCACGTGATGGCTTCGAGCTCAATCCCCGTTTTTTTCCCTCCTGTCAAAGTGAATGGACGAGAATACGGAGACGGTTGTTTGCGAAATCAAGCCCCATTAAGCCCCGCCGTCCACATGGGTGCCAACCGCTTGATCGTGATCGGCATCCGTGCCTCCAGCCGCCTCCATTTAGAAAACACAACCCCCATGATGGCCACGCTGGGACGAATCACTGGGGTCATTGTCAATTCCATATTTATGGACGCCATCGAATCCGATTTAGAACGTGTTCACATCATTAACCAAGCATTAGGACAGAATGCCTCTCCTGGCGGTCCAATAGGTCTCAGGCCCGTCTACCCTTTTTATTTGCGACCATCAGAAGATATTGCAGAGATTGCTTTTAAGCACAGAGACAGACTCCCCAAGGTCTTTCGTTATCTCATGGGGGGTTTGGGGTCGGCTGAAGAAACCAGCGATCTTTTGAGCTTTCTCCTTTTTGACCCCCACTATTGCTCGGAACTCGTCGATCTGGGTTATCGTGATACGAAAGCTCGAACGGCCGAATTGGCCATGTTTCTCGAAGCTTAATCATTTTTATCGCACATAGCTGAGCAATACTTCTCGCAGTATTTTCGCAACCGCAACAACATCTTTTCGGGGCAAAGTCTGATGAATTCCGACAAAAAAAGAACGCGTACCCATGCTGCTGACGTTGACCAATCCATCATGTGGCAAGCCCCGGAAAGCGGGGTGATCTGCAATATTTCCACCCATCAAACTTCGGACTTCCACTCCCCTTGATTTAAGAATTCGGGCAACGTCTCGAGCATTCCCAAAATCAAGAGTGATCGGGAATACAAATGGAGACCCGCCGGTCTCTGGTCGCGTGTACACCCGAACCCGAGGGATATCTCTCAGAGAGTTGTACAGAGTTTCATATCGCCATAATCTGTTAACTTCTTGTTTATCAAAACTCCGTAGCTGAAAGCGGCCAAAGGCTGCGTTGAGTTCACTCATTTCAAGATTGTATCCCACTCTCTCATACCAAAAATTGTGGTCCATGCCTTCTGGGGCACTACATGATTCAGGATCAATGTGACACGTACATGCCCGCCCCCAATGAGCAATGGAATCGGTTAAACGAAAATTTTCCAAATTATTCGAGATAACAGCCCCTCCTCCATATGCGCTGAGGTGATGGGGGTGATAAAAGGACCAAGTTGTGAAATCTCCAAATTCATGGGCCTGTCGTCCCTCAATGTTCAGATTCATAGTTTCACAGGCATCTTGAATAATTTTGATATCATGTTCACTCGCAATTTCAGCTATTCGCTTCATGTCTACGGGAAAGCCAAGAAAGTGTGTCACCACCACAAGCTTCGTGTCAGCAAGAATGGCTCTTTTAAAGGCCTCGGGATCGATCGTAAATTCGCCAGGCTTAATATCCACAAGTGATACGTCAAAACCTGAAGTCATCAAAGAGGACAAGGTGGTTGGGAATGAAAAGCCTGCAGCAATGGCATGTCCGCCTCCAGTCAGTTCCCTGACTGCAGCTGCCGCAACTAAATTTGCTGAGGATCCTGAATTCACAAGACTCATTTGAGCTACATTGAATCTACCTGCCAGCTCCAACGCAAACAGCTTCAGATTCCTTCTGTTTTCCCCCATATTGGCCTTGAGGAATCTCGGAAATCCTCGATGCCCAATCTGACCCGTCGTGGGGTATCGGGGCAAGTCAGATGACCCCAGAATTCCTGCGCAAGCTGGGGGAATCCTTTCGGAGGCATGAGTCCATACAGAAATTAAAACAGCCACAACCAATATAAACTTACAAAAAAACTGCATGTTTTACAGACTCCTGGAGATTAATCGGGCCCATTCAATACAGGAATTACGGGCCTATTCAGCACAGGATAAGTGCTATCTTGACTAAATGCCAAAGCACCCCTATCCAGTCCCTCATGAGACACTTTCTTTCCTGTCCTTTTCCCCGCCACTTCCTTATTCTATTCTTTTCAATGGCCCTTTCTGATAAGGCATCGGCAGATCAAAAGCAAAAACAAAATAATTGCAGACAAGTCATTCAAGCCACTTCAGGCTTAAGCGGGCATGAGGATCTTGTTACTTGGATGAATTTTGTTCAACGTCATCCTCATGAATTTACAATTCAATACCCTCCTCGCAGGGAGTATTTCCAAGAAAATTTTCGAAATGCCGATCAAACCAATGTTTCTCCTGACAGAAAGTCGCCGTGGCTCCTCTATATTCATGTGCCATTTTGTTCGAGCCGCTGCTTTTTTTGCAATTTCGCTATTGATGTACGAAATCATCAATCCATTTATGAATCTTATGTGAATGCTGTCCAGAGTGAGCTCAGGAATCTTGAGATTCAGATTGGACCAGACGGCGTCCCCGGAATTGATATTGGAGGAGGAACTCCAACCCGCCTCCCAATCGAGTACCTCGAAAAACTGTTGATCGCGATAAAACCCTTCCAACTGTCCTCTCAACACCCTTTTGGGACAAGCATAGAAACCACACCCTCCATTGCCGGAAAAGAACCTGAAAAAATGGCTCTGCTCTCGTCCCAAGGTGTTCGTCGTGTCAGCATGGGAATACAAAGCTTCAACGACAAACATCTGTCGGATGTGAATCGGTATGCACAGATTGATATGGGGATGCTTGCGGCAATAAATATCCACGATTTGCCCTTCGAGCGCTTCAACGTTGACCTTATTTTTGGCTTACCAAATCAATCTGAACATGATTGGGAGGAAGACCTCCGACAAGTTGTCAAATTGAACCCAGATTCAATTACAACTTACGACTGTTTGTACCGCGGGAAAGGGCGAGCATTAACAAAAAAGACGCCCTGCTTGCCATCGCTTGATGACTACGGTCGTCTCTACGATATTGGATACAATTTTCTCGCAAGACACGGCTATTTCGCTCCCTATGGCTCTGTGAATTTTTCTCGAATTCCAGAGGAAACGGGAACAAGTGCCTATTTTGAAGGTCGGTTGCTAGATGGGCTTCCCTATGTTGGGGTTGGTAATTACGCTTCGAGCTGGCTGGGAGACACTTGGTATTTCAATGTAAAGAAAGTTGATCAATACATCGCTTTAGCAAAGGGCAATCAATCCTTGGTCGGCGACTCCTACGTTCTACCAAGTCTTGAATTGTATGCAAGGTACATATTGTTCTCCCTGAACTATGGGATCATTGACGAAAAAAAATTTTATAAGAGATTTGGAGTGGAGTTTTCAAAAATTTTTGAACGAGAGCTTGAGTACGCAATTGAAAAGAAATGGCTCGTCAAACGGGCTGGATTTTTATGGACAATTCCATACGGACAGTTCCGGAACATAAACTACATTCGCAGTCTCTTCTACTCAAGACAGGCCCGAGACTGGCTCATGCGTCTTCATGGCCATGGCTCCTAGAGCAGGTTGTCAGATTATTCGATAGTCCTTCAAGCCACGAAATGTATTTTGAAGAATGGTTTTAGTGATGACAATGGCGGGCACGGCAAGCAAGACACCCGCCAGCCCAAATAACATTGATCCTCCCATAATCCCCAAAATAACCACCAAGGGATGAAGGTTCACGGCACTTCCGAGCACAATGGGCTGAAAAACCAAGTTGTCGAGAGCAAAAACAATGGCAACCACAATTGAAACTGCCAAAAGAAGATTATCCAATGTCACCATTGGAATCAGGGGATTGATTTCTTCTGCAATAATCCCGTAGGTGAGACTAAGTCCAAGTCCCATCACTGGTCCCACAAGTGGGATTGCCGTCGCGAAGGCCGCTAGAAGACCAATCAATATCGCAACTTTTGGGGCAGCTCCAATTACAAATAGACCCAAAGCCAAACTCACTCCGACGAGCCCGCACTCCATCGAAAGTCCTCGCAGATACTTCCCTATTGCCCCATCGACGGCCTCTAACACTGTCAGCGATAATTCAAAATAACGATTTGGCACAAGGCGGACGAAAAATTGAGCAATGGCTCCATCATCTATAAGAAAAAAGAGGAACGCAATTGGCAGTAATAACCAGATGGAAAGTAAACTTACCACCATTTTTAACACCGACTGTTCGTGAGATCCTGAATTGGTGTTGGCGCTAGTGTTGGAACTAGAATTTGAATTGAGGCCAGAAACGGGACTGCCAACAGCGTTCAGATTGGCATTTGGAGCGGACTCGGTCATTGATTTCTCGGGAGTCAAGGAAGCTTCACCTGCCTTTGTCTTAGTATTCGCCAGAAAATATTCGTAATACTTCTCAGAAACCCTTTCATGTCCTTTCAGTCCCTGATGGTATTGTTCAAAAGCGAGGCTTTGCTCGGGTGACAGAGAAAGAATATTACTGAGTTGAACACGCACGGGATCAATATCGTCGGCCATCATTTCGTAGAGATAGTTGCCTCTTCCGGTCACAGAATCAATCCCCATGATTTTGTCAAATTTTTCATTCATTTTGAACTTCATCCTGACGAGAAGTTCCAGTTTTTCCTTTTCTGATGGAATATTGCTTTTCACAAAAAGGGCTCCCCCGAAAAGGACCCCCAAGATCAATGAAAATATGATTGCAAGTCTCAAACTATTTGGGAGCCAACGGTAACGAAAGAGTGTTTTCAAGGGTCTAAAAAGATAGGCCAACAAGATGCCAATGATAAGCGGAAGCATCAAGGGCCTGAGCGACCAAGCAAGATACGAAAAGCCCAAGATCAAGAGAGGAACAATGAACCCCGCAAAAACTAAGGATCGAAAACGCCGATTGTCATCCATCATTAAGCGCTCTTTCTCTGAACATCAGCTTGGCGGTTGGTTGCCTTTAATCTTTCGCCAACGATGAAAGCTAAGGACCGATATACCTCACAAGCGATTTCTGGATGAGATTTCGCCAGTTCGATGAGATCTGTTCGAAACAATGCGTACACTTCAGTTGGCTTTGTCGCTCTCGCTGATGCGGACCGAGGAGATTGATCGAGAAGGGCCAATTCGCCCAAGAATTCTGAGGACTTCAAGGATGCGAGAATGATCCGCGATTTAGGCTCACTCGTTGTTTCGACAACGACTTCACCTCGAATAATAACAAATAGCGCCGCACCTGGGTGATTGACTTCAAAAAGGTACTCATTTTCTTCATAGCGTCTCTCATGAAGTCGATTTGCCAGTATTTTGAGCTGCTGATCCGTCAAATGCTCAAAAAACGGAATGATCCGTAAAAAATCATTTCGCGAAACATCCCGAGACTTATTTTTTCGAAACTTACTGGACCAGAAAATTTCGTGAATCGATAAATTTGCCATTCAAGATAACCCTCACTTCATCACGCTGGTTCATCGGAATTAAGCCCTCACTTCTTGACAATAAGGCGGAGTGCCAATGAAAAAGGTTCCTCCTATTTAAATCCCGTTCACTTGACCTCGACAAAAGGATAGACAATGGGTCCTCTTTTGCCTAAAACCTCAAACTGGCAGCTCACAATATTGAATTGTGGTATCAAGACAGTGACTCAAGGAGGCCCCAATGACCCTCGGTTCATCTTTTGTCCCGGCCATATATCAACCAGATCTTTCTTGGCAAGACTTCATCATACAAGATCCTCCTCCAAACGACGACGCAGTGGAAATGGACGTCGTTTTTGTCGGAGGTGGACCCGCTGGACTTGCTGGGGCGATAGAGCTCGCCCGACTTGTAAAAAAGGACAAGGAAAATGGCGGAAATCTCGGCAATGTAGAAATTGGAGTTCTTGAGAAAGCAAGCGCACTCGGAGGACATAGTCTATCAGGAGCAGTGATCAATCCCGTTTCTTTAAAAATGTTGTTTCCCGAGCTTGAAATGAAGGACTTCCCCTTTCGAGGAGCCGTAAAGGGAGATTCGGTTTATGTTCTGACTGAATCGAAGTCAATTTGCATTCCCACACCACCAACCATGCACAACACCGGAAATTACCTGGCTTCGATTTGCGAAGTGGTCCGCTGGCTTGGCGGAAAGGCCGAAGAACTTGGAATTAATTTATTGACCAGTTTTCCCGCTGATTCACTCCTCGTAAAAGACAATTCAGTGATTGGAGTCAGAACAACACCTGCGGGACTTAATCGAGAGGGACAGCCAGGTGCGCAGTATATGCCACCCACTGATGTCTTGAGTCAGATCACAGTTCTCACTGAAGGCACACGCGGACCCCTGACCCAAGCTTATTTGAACTGGCAGAAAATTGAACCGGAGTCCCCTCAGATTTACGCTTTGGGAGTAAAGGAAATCTGGCGTGTCAAATCCTCGCCGACGCTGGTGACTCACACCATGGGCTGGCCCTTACCTACTGATGCCTTTGGCGGAAGTTTTATGTACCCACTGGGTGACGACCTTGTCGCAATTGGATTGGTCGTAGGTTTAGATTACCGTCAAAGCTCTCTCGACGTGCATCAATTGCTGCAAAAGTTAAAAAAACATCCTCTTTTCAACCAATACTTGGAAGGCGGTGAAGTCATTGAGTGGGGTGCCAAAACCATTCCCGAAGGAGGATATCATTCATTTCCTCAGCGGTTTCATGGAAGTGGCCTTTTGATGGCGGGAGATTGTGTTGGCATGGTTAATGTCCCTGCATTGAAGGGTATTCACTATGCGATTCTTTCAGGTATTCACTCCGCACGAGCTGCCTTTGATGCACTCAAGGCAAAGGATACCTCGGCAAAAGCTCTTTCTGGTTACGATCAATTGATAAAATCGAGCGTGATTCACAGCGATCTTTATAAAGTTCGCAATATGCGACAAGCCTTCAAGTCGGGATTTTATCTGGGTGGATTTAAGGCAGCTCTCATGTCAGCCTCTGGTGGAAGCCTCTTTGGGGGCGCCGTGAGCTTTGAAGAAGATGCCGAAGAGCCTAAAATATTTACTCCTGGTGAAAAAGGAGATGGCTTGAGCAAAGTTGACGCTGTTTATCTATCTGGAAATAAAACGCGAGATGATATCCCCTCTCATCTCATTGTTGGAAAGGAAGTCCCTCCCGATGTGGCCGAATTCTACACTCATGTCTGTCCTGCGGGCGTTTATGAAAAGCAGGGAGATAAGCTTGTAGTTAATGCTCCAAACTGCGTTGATTGCAAAGCCACTGATGTGTTGGGCCCTCGGTGGAAGCCACGTGAAGGTGGAAGCGGACCAAACTACAATCTCATGTAACTCAGTCAGGCAGGGCGGATATTCAAGGACAAAAAGTCCAGAGGAAAAACCTTTTGATATAAATATTCAACCCGGTGGCCAACTCATTTGTCGCCCGCCCAGGATATGAATATGAAGATGAGGAACGGATTGTCCTCCGTCACCATTTGTATTTATAACGAGTCGGTAGCCATTCGAAGCAAGTCCCAAGTCTCGCGCTATTTGCGAAGCTTTTAGCATAAGATGACCCAAAAGATCAGAGTGATCGGCCGTGACCTCCACCATGGATTCAATCACTTTTTTAGGAATCAAAAGAACGTGCACCGGAGCCTGAGGTGATACATCCCGAAAGGCCAAACACAACTCATCTTCGTAGACAATATCTGCGGGCAATTCCCGACGAATAATCCTATCAAAAATTCCCATAAAAATCCTTTTGGCCCGCGTCTGTTGTTCGACCCAGCGGGTGTTGGTGCCTTCTCTCGAGACATCTCCCTGTAAAAGTTCACAACATAACCAATTGACGGAGAGAGTTCAAGCAGCCTCTGTGGATTCCAAATTAGCCGGATCGCTTTTAATCAAGTGACCAAAGCGCTGGAGAAATTGATCAGCTTTTGACTGGCTTGAAAAATACCCCGGGCTTACAGTGGGGTGAAGACCCTTGGATTCGAGGAAAGCGAAGTAATGGCGAGTCACATCAGTCAAATATCGCCCTGGTGGATCCATTTTTCCCTCGACCACCAAAACGGTATAGGATCCAACCAAAAGAGAAGGCTGGTTGGCATGATGATTTCGCAAATATCCACCAAAGTCGTGCAGAAAGCCCTGGATTTCTCCAATGCCCCCCTGCTCGAGCTTTCGATAGTAAGGCAGCAGGTCATAAACCACGGCTTGAAATTCACCAACATTGAGATTGATCGTCTTTTCAAGGCGCAGATACCTCTGCAAGAGGGTCTGGCTTACGTTGTGTACCTGGTGTTTTCTCAGGTGATGAGACAAATAGTTAAATCCAAAAAACATTGAGATTCCGACAAAACCCAGGGCGCCGACCAAAAGCCAGGCTGTGGGTTCCTTTACCTCCAACAATGACCTCGCAGCAAGCGCAGAATAGGTTCCCATACCTAACAAATAGAGCAGCCAATGTCGTCGAGGTAGGCCCGAACACTTGAGGCGAATCAAAAAAGAGCCTCCATCAGATTCTTGCCAACGCAAAACTCTACTTGCCAGCATGAGGATTCCCTCCAGCAAGGGCAACGACAATAGAATCAACCAGATCAAACTATCCCGACTCGAAACCCCCGTCATCTCTGCGCTCAGAAATTGATTGGCAAGCCAAAATCCCATCCAGCCGGCGGCAAACTGATCTACGTCGTTTTCATTTCGAAAATAAGCCCAGAGTCCATTTGTGATAGCGATCAAAATAAATCCGATAGAACTCAACTGTATCTGGGTGGCATCCGTGACAAAGAAAAGATTGAGGACTAAAAAACAACCCCACCAAGACGACAAGCCTTTAAACATAACAAGCTTGGAATAACCCAAACTGACAAGAGCCACCAACGACCCCGCCAATAATACAGCTGGCATCTCAGAAAGGCCAAGCTGATTGATAAACGAGTTTTCTCCCACAACAGAGATACCGGCAAGCGCCCAAGACAGATACATAAATACCGTTTGTCCCGCGAAATCTCCCCGATGCACTCTTATCCATTCGGTAACAAAAAATGGTAGGAATGAAAAAATTAAATAGGCATCCTGAGCAGATCCGCTAAAAATCGCGAAAAAAACTGAAGCGATAAGAACGGCCACACTTCCCAGTCGGCCTCGTCCCTCTCCCAAAACCGTAATCGTCTGATTCTTCCATACTGGTAACCGCAAACGAATGAGAATCAGCCCTAAGCTGCCAACCAACCCGACGATTCCAACTCTTAGCCAATCCCAGCTCATCATTCCCACTTCTCGACCTAAGGATGTGAAAACTTAACGGAAATAAACAGCAGTGTTAAACTTCGTGTGGATCAGAATGATGCGATTGAAGAAATGTTCGTATAATAAGAGCTATTCCTTAATGATTGGTCTGTTTGCTAACTCATCTTTATCCCCATCTAATATCGGGAAATGCTCGCTCAATATCACTTGGCATCTTTGAATAGCCTGACACATCCCTGAACCCAGATCACGGGATTTTGCTCCTCTCACTAAAAGCATCACAATTTCGTCCCATGTACTTTCCGGAAGCTTGCCAGAAATCCCCCTATCAGCGAGAACGACGGCCTGACGCTCCATAAGAGAAACGAACAATAAAATGCCTGTGGCCCCCTTCGTCTGATCCAACCGAGCCTCATAAAATTCAATTTTTGCGCGTTGCTTTGCTAGCCATTCTCCATCGATTTTATTTATAAAAAAATACTGAACACGAGGTGAATTTGCCAAAAGTCGCGTCGCTAAAAAGGAGATAAGAAGGCCTCCTATGAGAGTCCACCAAGAATGGCCAAATCCAGGTCTCTCCAATTCCACTATTTCAATCATCACGAAAAAGAGAAAAAGAAACATCATCAGTAACATCGGAGCCACGTGGCCAACTGAGGACGAACGGCGCACTATCATTGGAACGATTTCACCTCTGGTCACTTTCTCAGCCTCGGCGACACATGTCTCAATACGAACTATATCTTCGGATTTCAGATATATTCTGGCCCATGATTCTAATTTCATCACCAACTCCCCGATGATCCACCGCCACTAAAACCACCGCCTCCACCGGACCAACTGCCGCCGCGACCGCGGCCACCACCAAACCCTCCACCGCCCCCTCGTCCTGCCCCCGATAAGAGAAGAAGAAAAAGAAAGGGATGACGAATGAAGAGAAGAAGCAATAACGCCATCACGACAAAGACAACTATTCGCGAAAAAGGAGAGCTCTCATTCTTCGGCTGAGTGGGATTCGATAATTTTTGAGCACCAAAAAACTGTTGCAAATCAATATCTGGATTCGTTCTCTTTAAGATATTGAGAACTCCAAGAAGTATACCCCTCTCGGGATCTCCAGAACGGAACAGAGGAGTCATAACTTGATCGATTATTCTCTTTGCAATGGCATCCGGCAGATCTCCCTCGAGCCCTTGTCCCACTTCGATCCTCATTCTTCGTTCCTTAGGAGCAACAAGAACAAGAATTCCTTTGTCCGACTTTTCAGCACCAAGCTTCCATTGCTCAGCGACCTGAATACTCACCTGCTCAATACTGAGATCCCCTAAAGAAGCTAGGGTCAAAACGCCCACCTGAGTCTCGCTATGATCGTGAACATAGCGGAGCGCCGAGTTCAACTTTTGCTCTACATCCTCAGAAATCAGAGCTGCCTGGTCAACAACAGGAGCATTCATCCGAGGCACAGAAAAATCAGCAAGAGCCGGCCCCGAAAGAAAAAGGGAAAAAATCCAGATTGTCAGAGAAACGCTAAAAAATTGGGTCAAAATTGCACCTTTGGCGCCGCCTCAATGGCCTTGGCATCTTCGGTGGTCCACTGAGCCATCTTTTCATGTTTAAAAAACAGAGAATTTGTCCAACTTGTAGGAACAACGGTAACAAGATTATTGAACTTCTTGATATTCTCGATATGACGTTGGCGAGCAATCGTGATCCTGTTTTCCGTTCCCTCCAATTGCGCTTGAAGCTCACGAAAATTCTGATCGGCTTTCAAATCAGGATACTTCTCTACCACCACCATCAGCCGAGACAAAGCTGCACCCAAAGAGCCTTGAGCTTCCTGAAACTTTTGAACAGAGGCCACATCTCCTGCATTTATCTGAGTTGAAGTTGCCTTAGCCCTGGCGTTCACGACACCTTCGAGAGTCTCCTTCTCGTGCGAGGCATATCCCTTCACTGTGTTGACCAAATTTGGAATCAAATCTGCGCGACGCTTGTATTGGTTCACTATTTCTGCTTGAGAAGACTCAACTTCATTCAAATGCTGTGGAATGGATTGAATTCCGCACCCACTCAGGAAAAAAACACAAAACAATGAAGCAAGAAAAAAACCACCAGTCCTAAAAACCTGAGATTGACCCATTGCAAAACCACCTTTTTGAAAAACTGAAAACATCCGAATCTCCACAGAAAACCAAAATAGCTTACGGCCCATAAGGTTCTATCAGGTCCGCACCGAAAGTTCAATGACCGGCCCAAAGTCGCTCAAATAGGCCTCAAGGACTCGTCTTTTCAAGCCGAAGACCCCTATTATGCAAAAAAAATGGACCCCTCTTGCTTTAACTGTTCTCTCCATGACACCGTCTTGTACTCCTTTGAGTCGGCGGGTTGCGGAGAAATTGGCGATCGACACAACCGACTCACTGGGCTGCGAACACCTCCAGAGTCGACTTTTTAATCATCTTGATGCCATCTTAATGGATGAGCAAACATTTCCAGAACCAAGTTTGGTCAAAACTGAATTGACAAAAAGGCTCACCGAAATCCTTTCTGAAGGAAATTTGAATTCATTGAACTCAAAGCTTGTTGATGACTTCGTCAACGCATACATGGAATTTTACCTTCTAACGACAAAGTCACTTCCCGAAACACTCAGCACGGAGAATTCTTCGGAGACGACTCTTGCCGCTCTTGTTGCTCTCGAGCTGGGCGATCAAACCACCCCAGAGAAGAGACAACTTCAACAGCAATTGCTGAATCTCAGATCTGCTCTGCTGTCGGCATCTGAGAAGCTGGAACTCGATTGCGAAGAAACAGATGAAGAACCCAAACATGATCCGGAGAGTGAGACCCCGAATGGTCTAATTTTTGATTATCTTAAAAACAAATATCCCCTTCCTGTTTATGGGGGCATGAAATCGCTTCTCGTTGCCTACCAAAGTTGCGATATTTTGAATTTCAATCCCATGAGTTCTGATACCCCCCAAGTCGAGGGAATCACTGTCGTCGGACGTCATCCCAACGGCAACGGCAACGTGCGCAAAATCACTTCTCTTAAAGATGTGGTCGAGACACATTATTATATCAAGGGTCAAAATCCACCATCCGAATCCTGCGCAAATCTGCAAAAATCCCCTCTCATTTATGATTACGGTGGAAAACCGGCCTCCACGGCTTCGTTGCATTCATCCTTAGACTTCTTTCAAAATTCCGGAAGTGGAAGTTCAGAACTCGGAACTGATTGCAGCGGCTTTGTGTTCACGTCCTACGCGGCCGCCGGCCTAAAACTCAGATCAGACCAGCCCCTTAAGGCTCTGCAAGTTCTTGGCGTCAGCGCAGGAATGCTCAAGGAACCTCAGAGCAACGGCTTAAACTGTCTGAGTAAAAAGTTTGGCGAGCTTATTCCAGGTGACTTGATCGCTTCAAATGGCCATGTCGTGATGGTGGACTCCGTCGGAAAAGACCCCTTCGGTGTTGCTCACTACACAAAAGAATCCGAATGTGTGATCGATTCGATGAATACTTCTCGATTCGATTTCACTATTTTTCAAAGTTCTCCGAGCAAAGGAGCAATTGGAATAAACCGAATGCTAGCCGCTGACTACTTTGCAACATCCCCCTCAATGGCCAGTGGGCTTAAAGATCACGCGGTCACAGCCTGCTTGAAAAAATTTGGCAAGAAACGAAATCCATCCACCTCTTTGATCTCTGTTGTGTACCACTCAGGCACTCTCCCTTGTCTATCTAAACCTGTTCCATTGACCCGACAGGAATGTCTCTTTGCCTGCAACACTTCCAATCTAGATCATTTGCCCTTCTAGGTGGCTTTCTGTCATTCAAACATTCAAACAAACAATGAGCTTCTATGCTTTCTCATTGGCCTGGTAATGAGTTACATAGGCCAAACATTCCTCCCAATTTCCAGAAAAAACAGGAACTACATTTTTTCTATTCATCGAAAATCGATAAAGAGGGTCATAATAAGACTCAAGCAGTTTCTTGATCCAAGTTAAGTGAAGTTCTTTGTCTTTCGCTTCAAATGCATCTCTGATCATGGCAATCAATTGGTCTGCTGCTAAGCCACCTAGTCTTCTTTGAATCCTCCGAGTGCAATGAATGAAATGATCGCAAAGCGCCTCATGTGTCATTCCCTTGGCAAGAGAAGATACAACATATTCTGCGTAGATGTTCTCACCTCTCTGCTCATCGGAAACCTGAAGGTACACTAACGGGGCGCAAGCCAAGCATTCGTACAAGCCATGAGGCAGGGTCAACCGACCGACTTGCCGACTCTCATCTTCTACGAGAATCGATCCTAAAGGGCCTTTTCTCGCCATGATAAGGGCCAGGGAATTCTCAAAGTTCATCTGGACGGGTTGCAACTCCTGAGGAAAGAGCCCAAACGCACTGCCTCGGTGAGAAGCAAGACCCTCAAGATCCAGGGAATTGCTGACCTCTTTGAGAAACCGCGTTTTTCCTGACCCCGTCATTCCACCTAAAACAAGAAAACGAGGAAATTGCCTAAAAACATTGAGTGCTTCTCGGCGCAAGCCCTTAAAGCCCTCTTCTACACGAAGGATCGGAAGGCCCGCTTCCTTCATCCACTCGCAGGCGATCCTGGAACGCAATCCTCCACGCCAACAAAAAGCCAATGAAGATTCAGGATCTCCTCCCTCAAGAGCTTCTCGCCAGCCAAGTGCCAGTTCCGAACGCAAGGGATCTACCAATCCGTGACCCAAACGGATGGCAGCATCCTGACCACTTAACTTGTAGCAGAGACCGACTTGGTGGCGGTGGGCATTGTTCAAAATTGGAATATTGATAGCCCCGAAAAAGCTCCCCTGCGCAAACTCTCCCTCTGACCTAAGGTCGAGCAGGCGCAATCCTGAGTGCGCCACAACCATCTTGCCAAAAGCATCCTTTGAAGAAATGGATTTCATCAGAACAGCATATATCTCCGGGCTCCGGCCCTATCTATGGCAGCGCCCTTCTTTAGATTCAAGGACTTTCTACTGCTTTTTGACAGTGAAATAGCGAGCGGCACTCCAAGCCGAAGAATACTTGCCTTGCTCGGCCCGCAAACGCCAAAAGATCTGGCCAGAAAAATCCCCGCTGCTGACAGCAAGGTCAAGATCTTTTAAAGACTTCTCTTGAAAGACTTTTGAAAAATTAGAATCGTGGGAAAATTGAATTCGATAGTTTTTTGCCTGAGCGACCTCATTCCATTCAAAAACCACAGGGCTTGCCGCAGTTCCGAAAGCAATGAGTGTAAGGCCATTCTCTGGTCCCTCAATCCCAGGAACTGGTAGAACAAATTTATTCTGCACTTCCATTTTTTCTGTTGCAGAAAAATCGCTCACAATTTCGTTCTGATCACTGATTGCCGCCACTTTAAGAAAAGTCGTGCCCGGCTTAAATTCTTTCTCAATTTCAATATCACGGGTCTCAATAGATTCAACATCTTTGCTGAAATCACTTTTTGAACTCAACAGCACTCGATAGCCTTGAGCCCGAGGCACTCCCTCCCATCTCCATTTGTATTTGGCCCTTTTGGTTTCAACCTCAGCGGGAGACCTCACCATTTGAGTTATACTTTGAGCCTGGTTCTGCCGAGGGGACTCCAGCTTAATGTCAAGTTTCCCCAAATCACTAAAGGCAGATCGACTCTCGTCTGCTCGCCCCCTAGCCCTCCAGTAAAAAACTCCCGGTTTAGCTCCCTTCCATAGAGCCCGACGATCTTTCGTCTCGAATTTTGAAACAATTTTGGCAAACTTTGGCGTCCCAGAGATCTCCACTTCATAAGTCTTCGCTCCCTCAACACTTTGCCACGCTAAGGCTGGTGGATTGGCGGGGAGAAGCTTCTCCAAGGCAGCTGGACTGCGATCAGTTGCTTCTGGAAAACTCAAAGTGATTTTCCTCTCTTTTTCCGACAGCACGGGGGCCTTAAGCTCTTTTAAAACGTCCTTTGAATTATCATCTGAATTCAAGGCTTCCTTTGTTGGATCCAAGTTGAGGTCCTCAGCTGAAACCTCTCCCTCTTTCAACGATAGATCCGCCAATGCCTTTGCCTCCATTCGGGCCTGTCGATCGATTCCGAATTGAAATATGTCACTCCATTTATCAGCTATCGGTGAAGCCCCTTCTGCCTTGACACGCCAGTAATATTCTCCCGGTTCCAGAACAATCCCATTCACGAAGTGAGCTCCACTCATAACTTGTTCTTGTACCCCAGATTTGAATTGAGAATCTGAGGAAAGCTGCCATCTGTAAGAATCCACTCCTCGCTTATCTTGCCATTCGAATTTCAAAGCAAGCGACTTCCCTCCTGAGGGTATATCCATCCTGTGAAAGGGGTATATTAACAGTGGGGGCTCCTTCTTTAGCAGAACAAATTCTCCTTGACGACTGATCTCCTTCCAATCCGACTCGCCACTCTTTTTGCCTTGAATACGCCAATAATAGGTTCCTTCAGAGCTAAGATCTTTAGTTGCGTAAGAAGAGGTCGGAACTTCTTCTTGAATCAAATTCTTAGAAAAGTCCTCTTCAGTCGATACTTGAATGCGATGAGTAGAGTTTCCCTCAATCGCCACTTCCCAGATGAACTTGACATAGGCTCCCTCCTCAACCCATACCTTTGTTCCAAAACCAGGGCTGCGAAGAATGAGCGAGTCCTCTACAATCTTTAACAGACGATCATTGTCGACCTCAATGGCACGGTTGCTGGCAATCTTTTTTCCTTGATCATTGAGACGCATTTCAACCTCACCCACTGTTGTGGAGACTGAAATTTTGCCTTTCTTACTTCTTTGTAATTTTACGGTATTTTCCTTGTGGGATCCTTCAAGAATTGCAACCGAATTGCCTTGTCGCAGTTGAATGGTGTTTCCCTTTTGAACCGTTGCAACAACGCCACCAACTTGAAGATCAAGAACGAGATCCTTGCGGGTGCGTCTCAGTATTACCAAGCTATTAGAGGCCAAGTCTATGCTCAGTCCTTCATTAAATCGAACATTTACTCCTGAATTTTCACCTGTAAAAATACTGTCATTTTCAAAGAGAACTTCTTCTTCGAATGCAGGAAACCAACTCATGCTATTGCCCACGCGACGACGGACATCTTGTTCTGCCATAACAATCTGTCCAATGGGTTCCCGGTTATCGACACGATAGCCAGACCATTCCCGCAGAAGGCGATCCTGCACAATCAGAGATGCGCTTCCGAGAATTGCAAAGATAGACCCTGCGAGTACCAATCGGTCCACTCGTCCTAGTCCAAAGTCCGATAATAATCGCAAAAAACCTCCCGTTCGATACATATATCGAACGTCCATCTCAACTTTTTAAGTCCAAAAGATGAATCATATGTTGATGTGTTGAATATATTTTAGATCCGGCCGAGAAGTCTTATAATGAAATATATCAAGCGAATACCTCTTCGTTACAAACTTCTGGTGTTATTGGTAACGCTCACTTCCTTATCTCTTCTTGTCTATGCTCGACTGGCCTTAAATATTTTTGAAGAGGACAAGCTCGCCTACGTCTTCGATTCCAGTCTAGCCCACGTAGAAGCAGTTGCTAAGCAATTCCGATCTGAAGTCGAATTTGACTCCTCTAAAATTCAGTTTTATATGAAAGGATATCAGACCAACCTGGCAGCATTTCACCCCTATACCCTTTCCATTCAACCCTCTGATCCCTTTTTGGATGGAATCTGGACCTATCACTTAGACGAAAGTTCAGCTTTATACATTCTTAAGGGAGAAAGCACAAAATTAGGTCTGGACCCCGAATTGAAAGAGCACCTATTCAATTCCAGTCTCAATCTCATCTCTTCTGCACTTGAAAATAAAATTGGGATTTCAGCCGTTACAAATCGCCCCGGCTATTGGTTTTTGTCCATGAAGTACCAGCAATCGGAACAAGAAAAACCAATTGTTGTCATTGCTCTTTTCAATAGAGGCAGCTTCTTAGATTTCTTTTCTAATCCACAGCTGCAAGACACATTTCTTGTAAGCCAAAACAACAGAGTCTTATTAAAGCCCCTGCAGCCAACCTATCCCGAACTTTCAAATACTGAATTGGAGGAAGCTTTGCAGTATCTTTCCAAACCTGAGAATTCAAAATCATCCGTCCACATCTGGAAGAAAACAAATAGTTCGTCATCGCCCCCCTCATGGCTCCTATCGACAATTTCGATCGGAGTTGGTGATCTTAAAATTGTGAGCTTTGTTCCAAAAAATGCCGCTTTGGCAACTGTTAGATTGCTGGCCGTTAAATCAACTCTCTTTCTTATTCTTCTTATTGGCTTTGCCTCCATCGTCAGCGTTGTCGCCGCTCACCAACTCACCGGCTCCCTAAAAAGACTCTTTGAAGCGACGCGCAAAGTGGCTACGGGAAACTTTGACATTGAAGTCCCTGTCGAATCAGAAGATGAGGTTGGGGGTCTCACCCGAGGGTTTAATCATATGACTCAAGAAATCAAACGTCTCCTCATAACCACAGCTGAGAAATCACGAATGGAATCCGAACTTCTCACAGCAAAAACTGTTCAAGCGACTCTGTTCCCCAATCCGAAATTTTCGTCAAACACCATATCAATCGAAGGCTACTACGAACCCGCAAGTGAATGTGGAGGTGACTGGTGGTACTACACCAGGATTGGCTCAATCACTTACCTTTTGATTGGCGACGCGACGGGACATGGAGTTCCAGCGGCCCTCGTTACTTCGGCTGCTCGAAGTGCGGCTCGAATATTTGAGGAACTTCCAGAACAATCTATCGATTATCTGATGTCTTTGCTGAACAAAGCCATCAACGGGACATCGGGCGGGCAGGTCAATATGACCTTTTTTCTGGCCTCTTTCGACGAATCCACAGGTACACTTCAATATTCCAATGCTTCCCACGATCCCCCATTTTTGATACGATCAAAGGCGGGTGAAAAGCTACAAAAGAGCGACATAATTCCTTTGATGAACGCACCAGGCAGACGTTTGGGTGAGTCACCAGATTCAGTGTATAGCGTTGCCCAAGAAAAGTTGAATCCAGGCGACAAACTTGTCTTTTATACAGATGGGGTCACCGAGCTTAGAAATCCTGCGGGCGAACTTTGGGGTGAGCGAAAGTTTATTCGCACTATACTTAAAACTCTCAACAGCGATGACAGCTCCCTCGATGCGGCGATGAAGAGTCTCCACCTCGGAATGCTTGAACATCGCCAGGATGCGCTCTTAAATGACGATGTCACCTATTTTATGTTGCATTATAGTCGAGTCGGCTGATTTTTTTTGACTGAGACCCTCATTACGGCCAGACTTTCTTAGTGTGCAGAGCTCCAAGGTTTCATTTCATCCATACATCCTCCATCGCATTGGCTTTCGGCCTATTGTCTTGCTTTTTCTTAGTGAATAATTTCTCTCCGGCTCGAGCTGAAGAGCCCCCTGTCCTCGAACAGGAAACCACAGCAAGTGGGACAGATAAGAACCCTTTAAACACTGAGACAAGTCCTGGCGATCTTGACAAAAATGAAACACCGAAAAGCAGTGAATTGCCTGACACTCCTTTGGACGCTTCTTCTCCAGAGATCTCGCCTCAGCCTCCGGCAGCCATCGCGGAGCCTATTCCCATTGAGTTCTTTCGCCCTGAACTTGGCTATACAAACAATGAGAACCGGACCCGCGTTATGGTTTCTGGAAAGACGATACCTGGGGCCTCGATCATCGTTGCGAACAAGAAGCTTCCCTATTTTACTGCCAACCAAAAACTTAATTATTTGAATTTAGAGGACGTTCTTGTCGGAAAGCGAATGGCTCTAGCCAACGCAGAAGGCCTCTTTGTCTTTAATTTTGATCTTCCACCAGAAAATATCCAAATCACCCTGAAAATCACCAAACCTAAATCAGAGGTGAGCCAATCTTTTCAACTCAATCTTGCTGTCACCAAACAGGAAGTAAAGGTCTCCGATTTAGGTGAGCTAAAGGAAAGCCCCCTTTACTCCAAACATTACGCCCTCTGGTTTGGCACTGGATTTAATTTTCTTCGCTACGCGCAAGAGAGTTCGGACATCCAATCGAATATTGAATTCCAAACTTTTAAAGGGCCCTCTTTTTTTGCGAGGGGCTGGTGGAAGGTTAACGAGCAATTAGACACTAGTTTTGAAGCTAAAATGTCTCCCGGGGGCGTTGACTCTTCGAGCAACATTGAAATTTCATCCGGAAATTACAATTGGACCATTTTTGCGATAGAGGGCACTTATTACCCACACAACTGGAGGACGACTGTCTATAAACGCCCCTCGCGTTGGGGAGTGAGAGCTGGTTTTCAGCATCACATTGTGCCATTTATTTCCAGGACCGGTACCACCGAAGCGGCTGCCGAAATTGCCACCAATTCTCTGTCGATGTTTACAATTGGATTTCAAAACAATGTGGATATAAACCAGAAATGGGCATTCGAATGGCTGATGCGCTACCAATCGCCTTTGTTTATGGGAAGCGTTTTTCAGATACTTCCCAATTTTGGATTTGACGGTTCTGTCGGCTTGATTCGTGCTCTCCCTAAGAATTGGAAGTTAGGATTTTATTGGTACGGGCAATGGCATGACTATTCTTTTATTCACAAAGATCGATATCTAGTCAATCAGGGAGACACTACTCCCACAATCAAAGGCCATCAGGTTCTATTTTTTTCAAACATAGAAGTCAGAGCCGGTTTTGAGTTTAATTAGCATCCTGAAATGCTCTCATGAAAAAGGGCCACATAGGCTCCCCCCAGCAGGCCTGTCTCCAGCCCCAATTTTGCCAATCCTATTTCAGGAAGCAAGTCGATGCCAATGCGACGAGTAGACAATTGAGTCCTCACCTTATCAAGAGCCATTGGCAAAAACAGATCGGTCGCTTCGCTAAACCCGCCAGAAATCAATATCTTCTCGGGCGAAAAGAGGACGACAAAGTTGTTATCATTTGAGAAAAATAGTTGGCATATTCCGCCAGAGCCTCCTCGCATCTTTGATCACCGGCACGAGCGCGACGGACAAGTTGCTCGCCGGTCAAATCTGGCTCTAGCCACTGAGATGCCACTCTGCGCGTGAAATTAACCCCCGAAAGAAAGGCCTCCGCACAACCGTAATTGCCACAACCGCAAGGCGCTGAAATATCTCCAGCGCGCAAGTACACATGCCCAACCTCAGGATGGAGACCTCGACCCGAGCGCAGCAGATTACCGTTAGCAATAACTCCAACACCAAGCCCTGTCCCCAAGGTCATAACAACAAAATTACAGACGCCCACTCCTGCGCCTTTCCACCCCTCTGCCAAGGCAGCTGCAGCCGCATCATTTTCAAGCCTCACAGGAAGCACAACTTCTCTGGCTAAAAGAGAGCTTAGCGGAACCTCTCCCCAACGCTCATTTTTCCCGTGAAGATTCGTCGGATCCAATAAACGACCGGTCGCAGGATCCAAAGGACCTGCTGAAGCCAGCCCAACGCCTTGAATATTCGGAAACGACCTTTTCAGTTCCCTGATGATTCGCGCTAATTGTTCAATCAAGCCCGAAGGCCCCCGATTGAGTATCACCGCTTCGCGCAAAACACGATGAATATGCCCATCTTCAGAAACAACACCCGCTGCCACTTTGGTCCCGCCCAGATCAATTCCCACAACTTGCTTCACGCCATCGCCTCACTCATTCATTGACTACTTGTGATACTGGGTTGCCAGACTCACTTCTCATGGGAATAATAGAATCTCAGAAGATTGGATGCAAGCAAGGAGGCCACAATGTCCCCACTCCAATTCCCAACTCAACAAATTGAGCTTGGCAACTTCATCGGAGGTGAATGGATTCAAACTTCCGGAAAAAAGCGGAATGTCTTGAGTCCTTACAATTCACAAATTCTTGGGTCTTTCAACGAATGCACTCCTTCTGAAATCGACCAAGCGATCCAAACGAGTTCAAAAGCTTTTTTTCATTGGAGTCAAACAACACTTAAGGAGAGATGCGGGCTGCTTCTCCAATGGCGTCAGATTTTATTAAATAATTTGGATTCAATGACCTGTATTGTTGCCGCAGAGTCCGGCAAAACTCCCGCTGAAGCCAAAGCAGGGATTCTAAAGGGCATCGAAGTTTTAGAGTTTGCCTCGGCGATACAGAACCTGGATACCGGAGGACAAATGGAAGTCTCTCGTGGAGTGAGTTGCGCTTTTCGCAGGGAACCCCTCGGAGTTGTCGCAGGAGTGACCCCTTTCAATTTCCCCGCCATGGTCCCGATGTGGATGATCCCCTTGGCTCTCGTCGCTGGGAATTGCTTTATTTGGAAACCATCAGAGAAAACTCCTCTTACATCAAAGTGGCTCGCAGATGGTTTGCGAGAAGCAGGGCTTCCCGCGGGAGTTTTTTCTGTTCTTCAGGGCGGCTCGTCCACCGTCGAAAATATCATTGACCACCCCGAAGTCAAAGCTCTCGCGTTTGTTGGGTCCTCCCCCGTTGCCGAGTCAATCTATCGAAGAGGAACTCAACTGGGCAAACGTGTCCTCGCCCTCGGAGGTGCAAAAAATCATATTTTTCTGCTGCCGGATGCAAATCCTCAATTAGCAGCCGAAGGAATTGGCGATTCCTTCACAGGCTGTGCGGGACAACGCTGCATGGCGGCCAGTGTTCTTATTGCTATCGGTGACTGCGACGACTTGATAAAAAAGATCGCAAACCATGTGAGTCAAAAAATACTAGGGAAAGACATGGGAGCCATTATTAACCAAGCTTCTCTCGACCGTCTGCTAGCAGCTATTTCAGAAGCAGAAAAATTGGGAGGAAGACTTTTACTCGATGGCCGTAAAAACACGCCACCCAAGGGTTTTGAAAAAGGATTTTGGTTAGGCCCTACGATCATCGATCATGCGCCTCGCCATTCTCAAGCTGCTTGTGAGGAAATCTTCGGACCAGTTTTAGCAATTGTCCACGCAACAAATCTCAGTGAAGCCATCGCCATCGAAAATTCGAGCAAGTACGGAAACGCCGCGAGTGTCTTCACCCAAAACGGTCCTCTCGCTAACCGCGTCGCTCATGAAACCAAAGCCGGAATGATTGGGATCAATGTTGGAGTGCCTGTTCCGCGCGAGCCCTTCTCCTTTGGAGGGGTCGGAGCGAGCAAATACGGCCACGGCGATATCACTGGCATGAGCGGCCTGGACTTCTGGACCAATCTCCGTAAGATCACGACCAAGTGGCAGAGCCAGCCCGACCAAAATTGGATGAGCTGACCCCAATCTAGAGCGTTCTACCTAAGCGCTAGTTCCCTTGACTGATAACTTTTCTGCAAAGGGACATTACATTGGCTACCCTTAATTGATTGCCAGAAGTCTCTCTTCCGCTCTCCCCCTGCTGCGCCTCTGCGAGATGAGACAAAAATCCGCGCATGACACTCCTCTTCATATCAAAGGCCCGAGGTGAGAACGAAGGGTCTTCGAGTTCAAGTACCGAACCATCGCGGGACACAAAGGCCGCCATATTGCGCACGAAATTCTCCAAGAGACTGTTAGCCCCTTTGCGAGAGGCCCACTTCTTGAGCCAAGGATTCGACCAAAAATAGGGCTTTGGACCTCCGGGTCTTCCGAAAATACGATCATCTTTTGCCATCGAAACGAAAACACCCGTTAAATCAGCAAGTCCAAGGAGAAAGCCCACTGATGCTCCGATTCTAATTGGCATATCCATACCTTCCGGAGCGAGCTGAGTGGCAAGTCCTCCCAAAGCTACCGACGCCACAGAAAACCCAACTGACTGAATTATATGAAAGCCTTTATTAAGGTGCAAATCATTGGATTTTCCAAGCGTCACATAAATTTCCAAAAGAACACGAAAGGCATTTTCCATAGCCACTTGTGCTTTTGAACTGCCGTCAAGTTTCGCAGCCGAAGAATTCGCCTTTGTTGCTTCTGATAGCAACAGATAATAGAGATCTATGAGATCAATCAATCGTCCTTTCACAGAAAGAACAGGGGCATCCACCCAATCTTCCATTTTTATATTTCCTTCTGAATGATATCTTGGGCTATCGATGGCGTTATAAACTGGGGCCACGGCTGCAAATTCATAATAAGCCTTTCGAAGCCTCTCTATAACTTCAGGATCCATTTGCTCTTTCCGAAGCTGAACACCAGCTCCCCCTACTGTCTCACTCCTTCCAGTAGGTCCCCCCTCCACATTTTCAATTTCCTCTCTCAGCCCATTTACAAATACTTCAAATACGGTCGCCAATGCAGGAAACTGACGATCCAGGCGTTTATTCTCAGCTTCGCTTAGACGCCTTAAGTCCTTCGTCAAGAGCTCGTCCAACACGCGATGCAATTCCCGAGTTTTCTTTTCACGCTCCTCCAAATTTGCCCGCGCCAAGGCAATGTGCTCTGAGAGCTGATCAATCGACAAAGAAACCAAAACACCTGCCCCATTTGAATCCGCTTCTCGCGCTTCCTCCCCCTTGCTAAATCTCGTTCCTTCTAACAAAGGCAGGGATTCAATTTTAACTCCATCCAAAAACTCAAGTTCATAAACGACAACTTCTTCCCTACTTCCCCTAACCGAAATTGCCGCTCTCTGAAACCTCGGCGCCTTTGCCACCACCAAACGCTTCAGCGCTCCGCTTACTGTCTCGTATTGAAATTCTAATTCTAAGGTTTTTTCATCGAAATCGAATGTCATGACCCCCGTCTTGATCGACTGAAGAATTCCTTCGGTCCGGAAAGACACCGAGCTCGCACGAACAGTCACTCCCTCTGGAATCTGTCCCAAATCATCCAAAGTTCCAATTCTTCCTTGAGAACTGTCTAGCACCATCAATCGCTCGGTATTCAGTCCACGCTCTCCCCCGTCGGGCGTCAGAGTTGAATTTGATTTAACCAAAAATATCTGGGCCTCCGCTTTTTGGCACATTGCACTTAGACCAAATACGGCCAATCCCAAATAAAAAAAGACACCCATTCCAAACCAAAGATGACAGCGGTCTGTGCTTTGCATTGCAGCCCCTCCCTTGCAGTGAAGAAAAAATTATGACGTGAGGATTGTCTATCGTCTCAGATCCTGGAGTTCAAACAGCTTTGAATCCTTTACCTGGTGGTTTGAAAATTAGGATGCTTAAATGAGACACATCGCTAGAGTCTGTTGGTTCCAACAAAAGGGATGCTGCTAAATTCCACACGAGAATTCAAGAGTCTGGCCGCCCGCTGATTTCCGTTACGCGCCGCCAGCGACAGAGCCGCCTCACCTGCTGCAATTAAGTTTTGGTTGATACCAATCTCCTGATCCGAAAAATTGTCTGCCCCAAATAACCGATCAAGCTCTGGATTAGGCTTCAAGCCATTGACGAGTACCCACAGCTCCTGGGCCACTTCTTCATCGCCTTGTCTTGCGTTCAGCAAAGCCGCCGTAGCATAAACTTTGGTATTTGTGACGATTGACGGAGAATGAATACCAGAGAGAAGCTTTAGAACCTTAACCGCCCCCGCATTTTTGTCTCCCTTTTCATAAATATCCCATACCAAATCGTAGATAGCCGATTCCGCCCCGGGTATTTCAGTGGGAGCCGCCTTGTTTGACTCGAGAGATTTCAGAGATTCCATCTGCTTGAAATAATTCTCTATGTGGGGCGCAACTTCAAAGAACAGCCCCATTCTCTCCTCCCTGGTCTCACTCATCTCTATTTTTTTGACAAGTCCGGCTATTGAGCTTGTAGCCGACTCAATTTGCCTTCTCAAAAGGCCCGTACACAATGCCCCTGAAGCAGCCTTGGATTCGCTTGTCGAAATCAAGATTCCCACGACCACTAAAAACAAAGAAAATCGCCGCAAAATGAGAGAATTAGAAATCATGAAACAAGCCTTTCTGCAAAAATTGCGCTCGCCGTCAAGGGGTTAGACACAAGCAAGGTCTCCACTTCAACATGAGAGCAGTCGGAAGAACCGGTATGCCAAATTCGTGCCTGGCTTTTACAAACTGGCCTACTTGCTTGTTGTTCCAAGACACGCGCACCCCGAACTAACTCATGGGCAATTGAACCAGATCCATTCAGAAAATCCCAGGAGGAGAGTGGGGCATGATTTTGGAGCGGAATTTGGGGACCTGATGCCAAAAAACCGAGTTCGGCTTGGTGCGCCGCTCACAAAGCGAGCGGCGCTGCCGGACGCATGTTTGAAGGTTTTTTGGCATCAGGTCCCCAAATTCCGCTCCACATCCTGACCACCGAAAAAGTCCAACCCCAACCCCGACCCCAGCCTAAGACCGGTTCCTCTCCTCCCATTCACATAACAGAGCACAGGCCGCAAAAAACAGATTACACTAAAAGCCAAAGGCTAGAATGGCTAATATCATTGTTATTGAGAACGACGCCAAAATCACTGCTCAGATTCGTCGATACTTTGCCGAACTGGACAATGCCCATCGTCTTCGCATTTTCACAAGCCTCGATGAATTCCAACGTATCTATCTGAGAAAGCCCCTCCAAAATGCCAGCGAGGGATTGAGCCAACATCCCCTTTTTCATTCATTTACAAAGGATCAAATTGCTTGGCTGCTCACACAAAATTATGAAGCTGAATCACCCTTCTCAGGAAGTGCCGCGAGATTCCTAACCAATGCAAATGGCAAGATACAAGAGATCGATGCTGAAACCCAAAACGGACTTCAGGTTTTTTCCCGGGAGGTTAATCATCTCCTGGCACGTGAAACGATAAAGGAATTAATTCCCAATCTCTTTCATTCACTATGGGATGACTTTCTTAATCACTTTAAGGAGGACAAGGTCATCAGTACGGCCCTTCCTTTTGCAATCAAAGATGGTTTCTGCTGGGTCCTCAAAGTTTCGGGAAAAAAAATGGCCGACGGCTCCCTCCAGCTCGTTTTACGACACCAGCCAGAGGTATTTTCTCCCCTTTTGGTTTCTCAAAAAGAAATTGCTTCCGCGCCAGAGAAATCTGAAGTACCAGAGGAACTCCAACTGTTGAGCACCATTGATATGGTCGTATTCAAGGTCGCGATGGTCCCAAATTCTGTCATGAAATGGCTGGAATCAGCTCACAACCTCTTGCATGCTGGTGGCTTTTTTCCCTCTGATTTTCGCACTCGCTTTGTCGCGATTAAGTATGAAGACGATGGAACAGATTCCATGAAATTGATCCATTCATATTTGGACGATCTCATCTTTCTCCCTTTGGATCGTTTGATTTTTATGCAAAAAATGGAAATTCTATTTGGACTTCCAGCGAAAGTGCGCCCCTCCTTTCTCTTTGTTCAAGAAGAACCGATGGATATCGAAATCGCAAAACTCGTTCGAATGGAAAAACTCTCTGACGTCGGATGTGCGATTTGCAACCCCGTTTCGCTAACAGCGGGAATCGGAGTAAGAATAAAATTCCGGCTATCCCAAACAAGCAATTTTACAACCGTCTTAGGTCGCTGCCACAAGTCCATTCCGCATCCCGAAAAGCCAAACCAATATTTAATTTATTTCTATTTTTTCGCGCTTGACCTAGAAACTCTGAAAGAAATCAAAAGATTTATGAACCAGATTCCTCGGTTCAAGCCCCTTCAAAATGAGGACAATTCAAAATTTGAATTCGATTCGCAAAATCTTTTCCTCACCGAAGAAGAGAAAAGCATCAAACAGATTGTCGTCCTCGACCCAAATGCCTCTTCTGGCGACAATATCGCCAGCATAATCACGGACGGTCTCCAGCAAGTCAAGGTGGCAACAGAAAACTCTTATTACCTCTTTCTCAAAGATTATCTTCGAGATCCCTCTCTGCAATCAGAAAAGGAAGCCCCAAACGAGGGGGGGGATATCCAATTGTTGAAACCTATGGACCTCTACGCAAGCGAGGTCACCTGGGTGATTTCGGCCGAAAGCCGTAACCTCGTCGAAGTCAGGACGAAAGCAAAAGATCAATCCGCACTTCTCGGCCATTCTGCAAACGAAATTTTTAATTCAAATCACGGCTGGTTAAGTCTATTTCAAGGGAAAGACAATGAAAATCTTTTAGATGAAACACTCAAGGTTCTTGCGGCCTCAGAAAGGAAGCTAACCAGAAAATTTGCCCTCACAGCCAGTGATGGAAAAGGAAAGTGGGCAGAGGTTAGTTTCTCACCTCTGCCTCACCCCAAAGGACAAGTTCTGGTGACAGTGAGTCACTTGCAGAATCTCGATTGGGTCAAAACAAAGAATCATCTGCTCAAGAGTTTGGATCTTCTCATTGTCAACAGCGACCTCGTTCCTGAAAACGTAGACAGTTGGATCGAAGGGATTCAGGCACTGGCATCCGGTGTCGGAATTTGCTCTGCCAACCGCCCCATGAATATTCTTATCATCAGCGACACAACAACAAGAATGGCGAGTATTCAAAAAAAATATCGCAACGCAAAAATTGCCGCTCTTCTTTTTAAACCCATAGATATAAAATCTCTTCTTTTCCAAACATCAATTCTGTGCCGGAGCCCCTTCACGAAATACAATTTTGAAAACCAAAATTTTGCCGAAACGAATTTTGAGGCGCACCTGACAAAAGAAGTTAGGCTGGATGGGATTTCAGAATTTGGTTCAAGCATCACCCATCCCTCGAAAATTGAGGCTGGATCCGTACTTTTTCTCCATGAGGGAATCTTCAAAAAAGCCCCCCAATCAGCTCTGGCCGCCCGTTTTTACCACAGTGAGCCTCACCCCTCTCAGAAAGGAATGTTTACCTGTTCTTTTTCCTATTATGGTATCAACGATGCATTTCTGAAATTTTGCCGCACCTGGATTCGTGACAATTATGCAGCCAAAAAGGCCAAAGAGGGCTAATATCCCAAGTATCAAAAAAAAGGGGTTCAAACCATGAAAGAGAATTCTCTCCAGGACAGGTATGCGAGGAATAGTATTTGCTTTGGCTGTGGCCCTCAAAATCAAAAAGGTTTACGTATCAAGAGCTTTGTGCGCAACAATGAAGTCATTTGCGACTGGATTCCAGACACTCACCACGAGGCTTTTCCCGGAATACTCAACGGTGGAATCATTGGATCTCTGCTCGATTGTCATTGCAATTGGACGGCTGCCTGGCACCTGATGGAGAAAAATGGATTGGAATCCCCCCCCTGCACGGTCACAGCAGAATACTCTGTTCAGCTAAAGCGTCCCACCCCATCGAACCAACCTGTGCATCTTGTCGCACGAGTCATTGAGTCGACAGAAAGAAAGGTCGTCGTTGAAGCAGAGTTGAGAACTGATGGTGAAATCTGCGCGACCTGTCGAGGAACCTTCATCGCGGTAAAATCAAATCATCCTGCCTATCATCGATGGTCCTGATTTTTTCTTGTGATAAGTAAAATTTAGGCTGCCATCAATTTAAAGCCACATCCTGGGCAAAATTTTTGTTGATTGCTGACAGGTCCGTCACAGGAGGGACAATGGGATTCATCGCCCGAAACTTCAGAAACTTTCTCAGCTTGCTCTTTAAGATCCACAAATCCCTTTTGATTCCATTTATCTATTTCGCTAATGATCTGCCAATATCGGAGCATATTATTAAATTCCACCTTGTCATAGCTAAGGAAGACTTGCCCTTTGTCGTTTGGCTGTCGCTTAACAAACAAACCTTTCTTTTCCAGAGAATCAAGATGCAGAGTCTTTAAATCAAATTTAAACTGATCCTTCACTTGCTTTAGAATGATTTCATAATTGATCTTCACGGCCCCACGAAAATCCACGTTTTCGTCTTTTCCCACCTCAACAAGAGCTGTTGCAACCTTTAAAGCCATAGCATCCACGTAAATAATTTCACTTTTTCCAGGCTTGTAAAGATTGTATTGATAGAACTCAGCGAATTCCTCTATCAAGGATACGTCCGTTAAGGTGATAGCTACAATCTCATCAATCTCATCTTCATTCTTTTCTAAATGTATTTCGGCCTTTCCGAGTTTTTTCAAGATCTCGATCACAGATTGCATTCTAATGAGGGATTCCTTAAACATTCTGGTCGTAAAAATTTTAAGCACTGTCCAATCTAGCTTTATCTTTTCTGAATTATTGGGATCCACATGTCCGGAATGGCGCGCCACCAATCCCAATAGACAAAATAGTGTAGGAATAGAAAATTGAGGACAGGGACTACTGTCCTTTTCCATTTTTAAAGATCGAATCAATTGTCGGCTATTTTTTGATTCTTCAACCAGACTCTTAATGAGAAGCTTCAATCCCGGTTGAGAGTTCTCTATCTGCGCCTTAAATACCTCAATTGGAACTTCCATGATTTTGCTCGGGCTGGCTGCTTCGGCAGATACAATATGCTTTGCATTCATTCCAAAAAGTGCAGATTCCCCGAGAACTTGCGAGACCTTGGCTTCAAGAATCTCAATTTTTCGCCCCGATCGTTCTACGAACAAGATGAGCTTCCCAGACTGGACAACGTGAACATGAGTTATGGGCTCCCCCTCTTTAAAAAGCAGATCTCCTCGCTTTAGATCCCTCATCCTATCCACAGCCACCTCATGTCAATGTCCATAACCCACTGTTTCCTTTCGGCCTTTGTATCTGCATTCTCAAGAGAATTTCTGGAATTCTCCCATCATGATACAATTCGTCGCAAATTCCCTCCTCGCGAGCTCTCTCTTCGCATTGCGGCAGAGCGGAGGTCTCTGTCAGATAAAAGTATGGGAGCACCCAGAAAAACATGATACAAAGGGCTTTTGCCTAAATTGGAAAAACATGGAACTGATAATTGGCTTATTCCTCTGCTCGTTTTTTGCAGGCCTTGGTACAACCTGGCTGATTCGCCGATGGGTGATTCGACGTGAGATACAAGAGGCTCAAATTGAAGCGAATGAAATTCTCTCCGAGGCAGAGTCTATAAGTCAAGAAATTCAGCGCGAAACTCAAGGTCGCTGCGAAGAGTTCGCTCACCAAGCCCAGGACAAATTTGAAAAGGAAATTCGCAAAGTCGAGGATCTCAATAACAAACTGGACTCTCAGGTGCGAGAGCGGGAGAGCCGGCTACAGAAGAGTCTGAATCTGCGAGAGGAAGTGTTTCAACGAAAGTCCAGTGGCTTTGGCAATCAAAAAGTTCTTGTTGCGCAATACCAGCAAAAGTTTGACCAACTCAAAACTGAACGAGATCGGATTTTTCAGAACTATCGAAAGCTGCTCTCTGAACACTCTTCAGTCAGCCCTGAGACTCTCACTGAGGAGCTTCGCACAAGCCTCATTCAAAACGAACAGCGTCGTGCAGCTCAAATGGCCGACCTGATCGAGAGCGAAGCGAAAACTGAAGCAGAGAAATCCGCTAGGTATTTTCTCAATGTGGCGCTCAGCCGCTTTGCGCGACCCTACTGTGAGGAACAAGGGATAGGGCTTGTCTACTTTCCAAATGCAGATTCCAGACAAAAGGTCGTAGGAGAAAATCGCGTAAATTTAAACGCTCTCGAAAAAAATCTGCGGAGTTGATATCTCCATCAATGAAGAATTTAACTCGGCCTCCTGCCTGGGCTTTGATCCAGTCAGAAGAGAACTGGCCCGTGCCACTATGGAAAAGCTCATCCACGAAAGATCCGTTAATGAAAAGCGCATTGAAGAGATTGTTGCAAAAACAAAGAGGGATTTATTTAAGGCGATTCGGCAAGATGGCAACAAGATTGCCAAAGAGCTGGGAATGAAGGATTTTCATCCCGAGATAATCAATATGTTGGGGGCTCTGCGATATCGTTATTCTTTTTCCCAGAATCAACATTTTCATTGCGCAGAAGTAGGCTGGCTTTGTGGTCTTCTCAGTTCTGAAATTGGAAACAACCAGTCTCTTGGTCGTCGAGCCGGACTTCTCCATGACATAGGCAAGTCTATGGATCATAGCATGGAAGGAGGTCATGCAGTCATTGGTGCCGATTTCATTCAGAAAAATGGCGAAAGCCAAGAGATCGTCCATGCCGTCAGGGCCCACCATTTTGATGAGCAACCTCAAACTGATTTGGCCTACTTAGTTATTGCAGCTGATGCCGTCAGCGGAGCCAGACCAGGTGCACGAAGATCAACCGTTGACTCTTACAACCAAAAAATGGCTGACTTACAAAATATAGGCAACAGCTTTCCGGGCGTTACGAACACTTATATTCTCAGTGCCGGTCGCGAAGTGAGGGTCGTGGTAGACAGTGGCCGCGTAGATGACTTCACAGCCCTTGATCTGAGTAAAAAAATTGCACAGAAAATTGAAGAGGAGTGTTCTTATCCGGGACAAATTCGAGTGACTGTCGTCCGCGAATCGCAAGCAGTCGAATACGCTCGCTAGCAATTTTCTTTTTGGATTGAGACAGTGGAACCTCCCCCCATTTGCATTTTAAGTGAAGCATAGGTCTTCAGCACAACAGACTCTCCCGAAGCTAAGATTTCCTTCTGTTCAAACAACTCCTGAACAACCTGCTCGTAAGTGAACTGCTTGATTCCATCTTCTTCCAACAGCCAAGTCACATACCTCGCCGCTCGATCGACCAGTTTCCCATTTGTTGGAGTGACCCAAGTCATAAAATTTTGGCGAAAACGATCAAGTCGACCCATCACCAAGGTGGAATGGGCGTTCAAAAGGAGCTTGAGCTGCAAATGATGAAACAATTCTGGCGACCGTCCTTTCGGAGAAAAAATCTGAAATGCAGTTCGAAGCTCTTCGAACTCCCAATTCAAAGCCTTTTCATGAGACTTCACATAAAAATCATTCGTCCTGGGATTTCGCGACGTCGAAAGGCAGATGCTTCGCGACTAAAATCAAAACCCCAAAGATATTCCTCGTCGGACTTGGGAAAGTCTTTGCCCCAATTCAAAGAATGAGCGGGCCGAGAAAGCAGCTTTTGCCAGGATTCTTGGGCCGTCCCAGTAGAATCAAGGACCACATAACAAAGGGAGTGCCCTCTTGATTTAAATCTTTGGTTTTCAAACGGGGGAAGGCTAAAAGTCGGGGCCCTTTCGGCCGTATCGGTAAAAACGGTTATCGCGTAATCATCCGAGTGGTAAAGGACACTTTCTCGATGCCTATATATCTCTGCCTCTTTTTCAACAAAGGGTATTATCCCTTTGTAATTCTGCCCTTCTATATGACTCGCAAATTCCTCAAGCCATCCCCTCACTTGGTCTTCACTGGCGGAGAATAGAGCGAGTCCAACCGCAAGCATCAGAACCGTCGAGGCCTGCATGCGAGTGCTTCCAGCTAGCGCCATGGGCCCCACAGAAAGATTCACCTTTCTTATTCCCTCATGGTCCAATACCAATCTTGACCGCTGCACCTTTTCTCTCAGCAAATGATCTGGATTACAGTAAAGAAAGTAGGGAGCCACAGCTTTGGTGTTTGCGGCAGCCATTGTTGCACCAATAACAAAAGGAGTCTCTCCCCCTTCTGTGCAACTGATCAAAAGATCCCCAGCTTGAAAACCTAACTCCATGAGCTGGCGTTCGCCGTAGGCCGGATAGTCTTCAAAACCCTCAAGTGCATGGACCAAAGCCGTGTCCCCTCCAGCCATGAACGCTCGAACCTGATCCTGTGAGGTGGTTTTCTCCCCTTTGTGTTGTCGCCGCCACAAAGACTCCAAACTCAATGACAATCGGCCCGTGGCACCGCACCCACAAAGATAGATTCTCCGACCCAGTCGAAGAGTTTCCTTTACAGCCTGATGCAAACCGATAATTTCAGGAAGATAGCCACGCATCTTGTTGAGCGCATCCACATCTACCTCGTGGAGCGCCTCCACTGCCCGCGATAAGTCACTTTGAGCCCACTGAGCCAATCCCTTTGTCTTCGGGTGACTGGCCTCAGTGGCCAAGTCTCCCAATTTAAACTGATCAGCCACTTTCAAAAATTCTGCTGCACGTTCTCTTGGACTTCCTTGGCCAGAACCAAACATAGCAACCTCACAATTAGAACTTCATGTTAACAGGGACATGTCGAAATGCCACAATATTCTCTGTGGCTCACGCCATCGCGATTAGTCATCAATTTTCCAAATTTGGTTTTCCATTTTCAGGAATCAACAACAGCCAAGGTTTTGTTAATACCAACTGCAATCCCCAAAGAAGTGTCTGCATGAGCGATTTTAGACTCACCTGTGTTGCGATGGATGCCAGCGTAAAAGCTAAAATAAAACTGATCGAAATATTCAAAAACCCAATCACAAATAATCCTAAAAATGAATTCAGCAGAAGACTGAGGGATACGTCCAACTGCAGAGCCTGAAACAAAGCAGAAAAATAGCTACCAGATGCCAAGGTAATATGTCGGACTTCAATAGGAATACCTAGGAATTTTACAAACTGGGGCACCAATCCCAAAAGAATTCCCAGCGATAAATTCCCCGCAACCGCACTGGCATTGTGCTCGATCAGCGATGCAAATCGTTTTGTTCGCTGCCCCCCAAACCACCTCAAAAGAACAGGACTTTCTTGGATTCGAGTTGGAAGTTCCTTACTTAAACTAAAATTTTCAAACCAACCCGCAATCAAACTTGATAAAAAAAGCAAAACTCCTGTGATCGCTGCAAAAAACGGGGCAAAGCCCAAATAATTGCTCGATTCTATGACATTGTTTACTTCATCACTTGTATATAGTGGCATGCCAATCTGGAATGCAATCCATCCGACCACAAAACAAATCGGAGTCACAGCAATAAAATTACCCATCACTGCGATAAACTGAGTTCTCAATAGCGCCACAATCGTTCGCCGAGATTCTGACAAAGACTTCTTCAATGCTTGTGCCAAGTGGAGGGCCGTAGCGGATGGCTGTTTGGTTGCAAGCGTAAATCCCAAATTCTGAATCAGCAAAAAGCTGGTTGAATAATTTAAACTATCAAATAAACCTTTGATGAATCCAGTCGCACCAATCTGGCCAGTTCCGTGTTTGATCATCACCGTAAGGGCCGTAATTGCTCCTCCGCCCAACGACGAAAGAAACATCCGGGTAAAATCCTTCCAAGTATGGGTGACGTAGTGCTCGCCCACGGCAGAATTGGCTTGCACAATACGCTTGGTTAGTAATGAAAAGTTTTCAGCCAAAAAAAAGAGTAGACTTTTTTGTTGATGAACATCTAAAACGTTTTGAGACAAAAAATTTCGAATTCCATCATATCGGGAGCTTCCTGCGTGAAGCATTTTTAAAATCAAACGCAACCTCTCCGCCCGCTTTCTGTAGCTTTGCAAGCCATACACAATTCCAATTTTAATTCCATGCTGATGATGACCTTCCACCATCTCAACAAGGTCACTTTCAGCTGCCTGTAATTGCCAAAGCAGTTCAGGAACGCTTGCGACGGTGAGCACACTCATTCTGCATGCCGTAACTTCAGCTCGCAGTGTGGATTCAATTTTGAATTCGATCGTCGAGAAAAGATCTGATTGACTTAAATTCATATCCTGTCGCAACAATTCCGCAATCTGAATGAGATCTAAGCTGACTCGGTGACCTGCGGAGAGTGCGTTCTTAAAAAGAGCAGACACAAACGGCTGCGAAAAACCAAGCGTTTGGATCAATTCTAAAAGTATATCGCGACTCACTTGATCAATCAGGATGCTTTCATCTCCTTGTGGAAAAGACTCAAGTAAAAGACTTTCAAAACTTGCAGAGAGAGGTTTCGCAGGCAGAACCTTTTCTTCGAGGCGCTCAAATAATTCTTGCTGAAAACTGGTTGCAGAAGATAGACCCGTATATGCAATATGGTTAGGGGTCAGAAGTCGAAGAAATACGAACTCGAAGGTGTCTGTAACTTGCTTTTTGATCCTTGGGTCGCGATCTAGTTGCGCCACTAAGTATTTGATTCGAGTCGAATAGATCGTTTCTACCTTTAACGTCTTCTCATCTTGCGTTAGTGGACGAATGATCCAATTCAAAACCCGGGTCACCCAAATGACTTGACTCACTTCTGTCGAGTTAAACTTTAATGAATTGAATAAGTCCATCATCAGCATCATATCAGTACTATGCGGGATGATGCCCAGCGGCTTCAATCTCGTCTGCGTCATTCGACAATGAAAGAATTAAGGCCGTGATCCTAGAAAACACAAAGCTATCGCCAATAGGCGAGTATCGTACTAAAAATAAGAAGAAGAATAAAATCATGCACAGTATTTATAAAGAAGACTTTCCAGGGGCGGTTTTCCCACGCTACCTTACTGAATTGCATCGGAATGTAGAAACCAATCCACGTAAAAAATGCGGACATCAATGCCCACATGAGATTTGACCCTTCATCTGCACCTAGGCCCCATACGGACGGTCTCCACACTTGTCCGGAATGAGCCAGAACAGTTGAGAGCTCGCGCTAGTACATTTCCAAATTCCTATAACAATACTCTTTGGGTAGATCTCTTTTCTTCTTATGAACAATACCTGAACCCTTGATAATCGCTGTTTTTCTGCTTCGAACGTCTTCACGATACTGACTGCGAACCCGCCTGAGTCGAATCTCCAAGAGCTTCAGTAGCCTTTGCTCTTCCTTCGCTGAAGCATGCGATTTTTCCCAATCCTTAAATTCATCTCGATCTTGAGGGGGAATCCCACCATTTTGGACAACGATATCAAGAAAGAAGAGGTAGCTTCGCAACTCATAAAACGCGAACTCCGACATATAGGATTGCGCGCGATCATGAAGATGAAGGGCCGCTCCAATCTGCTGTGTCACATACTCTGGGCTCTCAGCCATAGTCTGAAAAGAAAGTTTCCATTCTTCGTTAAGTTGATTTGGGTTTGCATAGATATTGCTTAAGGCCCAATCGACACTCTCTTTATTTCGAGGCGAGATTGAGGCAAACATAAAGTACAGTGAAGGTCCCTGATCACCCTTGATGTCGACATCCTGATCCAAAGGAGAAAGCTCTCTCTCCCACAAACTTGGTGACGAAAACACTGAGGTACTGGCCTCCCAAGCTTTCACCATCTTCAAAAGAGAGGCGAGATGCTGAGATTTAAAAACCCTCTCTAGAACCGAAAGGCTCTCCTGTCGCATGTTGATCAAGAGTGGCTGGAGAGTCCCTTGACCGAAGTTTTGTTGAAAAAGACCCAAGCTCATACCCATTCCATCAAAGTTATTGCTGATATTTTTCCAGCCAACAACACCCTCAAAGCTACCCGTGATGTTAAGACCAAGGCCAACGGCTGTGCGATCACGACGACTGAGGGCTTGAGGCCATTCTGCACCTTGAAAATTCAACTTAGAACAAATATTTAATTCACCCGTCGAATCTCCTGGTCCACCAGGTGTCTGAGGGTCAGGGGATGAAGAAGGAGGCTCATTCACGGACAATGAGTCCACGGCACCGGTTGCCATTCCCTGATTGTTATGAGGCTCATATCCTGGAGAACAGGCGCCCACAAAGAAACTAAAAACACATAAAAAAAATACAATTTTGGATTGAGCCATGTCTCTATTCAAACGGAAATTAAATGATATTTCTTGAGGCCAATCCTAAAATCTAGCCAAAAGTGCCAAAAACCTGGCCCCTCCTCTGAGAAAGGATCTCAATTTATGTGTTAAAATCCCTGCTTGTCACAACCTAGTGAAATGGCTATGCTAGGCCTCCCAAAATGTATCGCATAGCCACAGAATCGGTGAGCAAACAGAAGGAAAAGGACATATGGAAAATCGCAACGTCCTCAAAGTTCCAGTAGATGAATTCACCAGTCCGAGCCCGATCACCGTGGGACCAAAAACACCTGCCCTAGAGGTTGCAGGCGTTCTCCATAAAAATGGAATCCGCCATGTTCCCGTCGTTGAAAATGACATCCCACTCGGAATAATCAGCGAGCGCGACCTCCGGGTGCTAAGTTCGGTGAAGGAACTTTCATTGGTCACGGCAGAACAGGTGATGGTCACAGATCCTTTCACGGTCTCGCCGGAGACACCCCTCGACCAGGTGGTTTACGAAATGTCTGATCGGAAAATCGGATCAGCCATCGTCCAAGACGAATCAGGCCGAATTGTTGGTATATTTACAAACACCGACGCTCTCAACGCCCTTGTAGAGATATTGCGTGGCGTTTTGCCCGAGACGGTTGACGCCCTTGACGGAGGGCCGCACAAAAGTCATTGACCAACAGATTGTTATCGACAGGATTCCTCAGACGCTCCAAGATAAATGACAACCCGGTTTGATGAGAACGAATCAACTTCCGACCGGTTTATATTTTAACCAGAGGAGGAAGTGGCATGATCCCACGTCGAGTTGCTATTGTTGGCGGATTACGGATTCCCTTTGCAAGAAGCATGGGCAAGTACATGGGTTTTAGCAACCAAGAGCTCATGACTTTCGTGCTCCAGGGTCTTGTGAACAAATACAATCTCCGTGATGAAGTCCTGGGAGATGTCGTGCTAGGAGCCGTCATGAAGCACTCGGCCGATTTTAATCTCGCGCGCGAATGCACCATGGGCAGCGGTCTTTCAGCAATGACTCCCGCATTTGATATTCAACAGGCTTGCGGAACAAGTCTCGAAGCGGCCATGTTGGTTGCCAATAAAATTGCCCTTAATCAAATTGATGTTGGTATTGCTGGCGGAACAGACACAAACAGTGACCTCCCTATTGTATTCAGCAAGAAATTTAGTCACCGCATGGTCAAAACGGCCAGTGGACGCTCAACCTGGGAAAAACTAAAGCCCTGGATGAACTTTAATCCAATGGAACTCATGCCCGTGGCACCGGGTGTTCTTGAACCGCGCACGCGCTTATCTATGGGACAGAGTTGTGAACTCATGGCTAAAGAGTGGAACCTGACTCGCGAGGAGCAAGATCAGTTGGCCTTTGAAAGCCACACAAAAGCCGCGAAGGCCTATGAGGAAGGGTTTTACAATGATCTGATAGTCCCCTTCAATAATGTCACCAAAGACAATAATATGCGTGCTGATACCACCGTAGAAAAACTATCCACTCTCAAACCCGCATTCGACAGAAAGAGCGGACGCGGAACGCTCACCGCCGGCAACTCAACCCCGCTCACCGATGGTGCCTCCGGGGTTCTGCTTGCGAGTGAGGATTGGGCCAAGCTCAAAGGTCTACCCATTCTGGCCTACTTCACGTTTTCAGGAACAGCGGCCGTTGACTACGTCAAAAACGAGGGACTGCTGATGGCGCCGGCCTACGCTGTGCCAAAAATGCTTGCAAGAGCCAATCTCAAGCTTCAGGATTTTGCCTTTTATGAAATTCACGAAGCTTTTGCCGCTCAGACCCTCTGCACACTGAAAGCCTGGGAATCACCTGAATTTTGCAAAAGCAAGCTTGGCCTCAATAGCCCACTCGGGAGCATTGATCGGTCAAAGATGAATACCAAAGGTGGGAGCGTCGCTGTTGGTCATCCTTTTGCTGCGACAGGCACGCGAATTGTCGCTGGCTTGGCAAAACTACTTGCCGGCAAACCCGGAAAAAAGGGATTGATTTCGATTTGTACTGCAGGCGGAATGGGTGTTACAGCGATACTGGAAGGCGCATAGAGACCAAAGGATATTGTGCAGATGAAATACAAGAAATTTGAGTCACCAGCAAACGGGGTTTCCTCAAAAGCGAACGCAAATTTGCGGTCGCTTTTTCCTATGATTCAACCCTACAGAAGCTCTCGCCTCAAGGTTTCTGAACTTCATGAAATCTATTACGAGGAAGTGGGTAACCCAGATGGACAGCCCGTTCTTTTTCTCCACGGAGGACCAGGCGGCGGTATTGCGCCAGTTTACCGACAATTTTTTGATCCGAAAATTTTTAGAGTTGTACTCATTGATCAGCGCGGAGCGGGAAAAAGTCTGCCACATGCCGAACTTCGAGAGAACACCACTTGGGACTTGGTCGAAGACATCGAAAAAGTAAGAAAAATTTTAAGTATAGATCGGTGGCTCGTTTTTGGTGGAAGCTGGGGCAGCACCCTTTCTCTCGCCTATGCAGAATCACATCCAGACAGGGTCAGAGGTCTCATCCTTCGCGGTATTTTCCTTTGCCGACCGAAGGAAATCGAATGGTTTTATCAAAAGGGCGCCGACTCAATTTTTCCGGATGCATGGGAAAAATATTTGGCTCCCATATCCCAAGATGAGCGCCACGATCTCGTCTCCGCCTATTATCGAAGATTGACCCATGAAAACAAAGAAATTCGGCTCCAAGCTGCGAGAGCTTGGAGCATTTGGGAAGCTTCCACTTCCTTTCTCTATCAAGACCAGGAAGTCATTGGAACATTTAGCGAACCTGAGTTCGCCACCGCCTTCGCCAGAATCGAATGCCACTATTTTGTTAACAATGCTTTTTTTAAATCAGACAATTGGCTTCTTGAAAACATTGGAAAAATTCGGCAGATACCTTGTGAAATTGTGCAGGGACGCTATGACATCGTTTGCCCGATGATGAGCGCATGGGACTTGAGTCGCGCTTGGCCCGAGGCCAAGTTACATATTATTCCAGACGCAGGGCACTCGGCCATGGAAGAAGGAATCCGGTCGCGGCTTATCGAGATTACCGAACGCATGTCCCTTCTCAATCAATAGAATTATTCACCTCGGGCTGTCTCGTATTGAGACAATTGAGTCTGAATGTTGCGTGGGTGATCACCAGTAGGCTTCTATTTTGGTGTTCAATCTAAATTGTCAAACTCTGTGGCATCTGAACAAACTTGGCGGATCCCCAACAATTCTATCTCGTTGATTTTCACTCAGATGGGCTTCTACCGGCATGCCAATTGCTCGTGTCATAGAGATATGATCGGAAGAATTCAACGCCACATCAGATCAAATGGGATTTTCATCATTTCCGGCTTGATCTTAGTTTCCTTTTCTTGCACAAAAAGCGATTTTGCTTATAAGACCTCTTCTCAAAATCAAAACTTCAACTTGCCACCAGACGACGACGAAGATCCTCCTCCAAAACCCAGCCCACCTCCACCAGAAGATGCAGGAATTGACCCCTCAAACGGGAGCGGAGGCTCCCTCCAACCTGGAAATTCCATGACGACAAGCCTCGGTGCAACGATCTATCTCCCAACAAGTTATGTCGGCACCAAAGCCTCTCCTGTCATTTTACTTTTCAATATGGACGTGTCCCAATGGAAGACGATTGCAGACAGAGAGCGGATAGTTCTCGTCGACACGAACTCCTACAATGATGTCAATTTGATTTTTGAACGCACTGATGAAAGCCAAAACATTCTTGAGAGTAACTACAACGTGGATCGAGCTCGAACCTATTTTGCAGGTTGGTCCGCCGGTGGCAACATTTCAATTATCTATGGAACTGATCCGAAAAATGCAAATTCCTTGGCTGGAATCATGGTATTTCCAGGATCAGGCGGCTACTACGCTCGCAATAACCTAAATGCGGCTTCCCAACAAGGCAAACGGACCGTACCAATCTACTACGCTGTCGGTGATCGAAATACTTCAACTGGATACTATCCCGGAGTTCTTGATGAAGCTGAACTTCTCTCCTCAATTCCAGGCTACAAAAATCGGATTAAGACAAAAATCTGGCCTGGCGTCGGCCACGCTTTAAAAAATGAAGCCAACGAGGAAGCTTGGCAATGGATCAAAACATTTAACTCAAAATCCAATTAAAAAAAGTGAGAATCAAGTCCCTCGTTCCCAATTCCTTTTTCTGTATTCTCCCCTCCTAAGCAAGCTCAGTCCTTTGTCTGGAACTTCAATCGCCCATGTGGTTTCTCCATCAGGTTTTTCGATACAATCCGATACAATGATAGATATATGTCAAAACCAGAAGTTAAGAACACATTGGCCTTTTTTTCGTTGTCCTCTGCCCTTTTCGCTTTCCTTTTGGTGCTATGCGGATCCCTCGTTTCTTGTGCTGCGAAAAAAGGGAATCACTGGTTTGGGGCCCTTGGGCTAGGTCAAGATCGCATTTATATTTCTGGAAGCTTTGCCGCCACAAATAACTACGCCATCAGCGTCTACGACACCACTGGAAAGTTCTTGGGAATTCTTGCTGATTACGGAATCAATACGGAATTTCCTCGCGGTCTCGCCTTTCTCGACCCCTTTCATCTCATGGTCAGCGTTGACGGAACCGACCGAATCGACGTTGTCGACATTTTTGGAAATGTTTCTGTTTTTGCTTCCAACGCACTTCTAACTGGAAATCTCTTTGGTACCAAGATCGATTCACAAGGCAATATCTATGTTGCTGAAACAAGCACAATCGAGAGGTTTACAAATACAGGCGCCAGATATCCCGTCAGCGGAAGTCCCTACATCAATACGACCACAGGCTCTTGCGTTCTCAACACCATTCACGGAATAGTTATAACCTCTCAAGGTTACCTTGCAACTGTAAGCTCTGCTGGCACAAGCAATCTTTCGATTTTTGATATCTCAGGGGCAACGGCAACTTGTGTGACCAATGTGGCCTTCGGTCAAGCCCCATGGGACCTCACAACCAATCCCGATGGAAACCTCTATGTTGTTACCCAGACCAACGATGCAATCTATCGCGTCAGCGAGAACGGAACTGGAGCCACATTGCTCTACGCCTACGGAGTCACCACAGTCAATCCAACGGCCATTGCCTCTTTGCCCAACGGAAATCTATTGGTTGCTAACTCAGGCAATGATTCTATTGATCTCTTTACGACCTCGGGAACACTCATTCAGGCCTCATTCATTCGCAACACCTTTACCACTGACGTCGCTGATATTTTGGTAGTAGGGGGACAATGACCAAGAGCAAACTCCCAGACCCACATTTACAATTTAACCACAGCTTCAGAAGGCAAGGCGGCACAGCTCTATTCACTTCCGTTTTATTGCTCCTCATTGGTTTGTTAGCACTTACAGCCAAGGGTGCTCAATCGAATACAGGGAACATCCAGTTCGAAGGTGCCATTGGATCGCCAAACACCAAGATTGACAATCCTGATGGGACTTCAGCCTATTATGACGGCCTCGCACTACAGGGACGAATACTTGTGCCTGTCTATGCTGCCTCTCTGTTCTCTAGCTTCTTGACAGCCAATCTTCGCTATCTTGAACTTGAAAATACCGCCAACAATGCCACTCAGAAGGAGTTCTCCAGTCAGCTAGGGCCGGGGCTTGGACTTCGATTCAATATTGGAAAAATAACTCTGGGAGCTGATTACTATCTGCTTGCGGATAGGCATTATTCCTTCGGATCTATTTCTAAAGAAGTTCGCCAGGAATTCACACCGAACAGTTTTTACTTAGGTTTCAGCATTCCACTCGGCGCTCTCTCTTTTGGAGCCGCGTATATCATCTCTTCCGGCTCCATAGGAACAAAGGAGACTGATTTGGCTGAGGTCTCTCCCTACAGTGATACACTTATTATGTTCCACCTTATCTGGAACTCAGGACTGAGTTTCGGAAAATTTGCCAAAGACCTCTTCAAACTTTAATTCACTTCACTTGCTAAAAGAATCGCCTTTCTCATCATCTCGCTGAGTTTTCGCCTTTCTGACAAAGTTCCAATTCTGCTTTGATTGAATTCCAGAAACAATCCCACCACGTTTGAATTCGCCTGGTATTGTTCGCTGAGATCATTGAGAAAGCAGTCAGTAAAACCCCTGTAAGGAAGATTAAAATGAATTTTCCAATCAGGTAACTGACGACGAAGATAAAATCTCAAAGATTCCGCGAGGAGTCGCTCCTTCTCCGAGGCATGATGAAACAAAAGGCCCACATCGGTCGATCTTGTCTTTCCATTCAAGACAGGAACAAACGAATGAACCGCAAAGATACCAACTGGGCCACGACTCACCAAACGAGCCAAGTCTCGAAAGGCGTGCTCTCGATAGGGAATATAAAATTCCAAAAGGGCTCTCTGCTTCAATACCTCGGGCATTTTTTTCGACCAATGGGACCAAAGATTCTTTGAATGAACTGATCTATTGAGATCCAGCAACAATCGTGAATGCAATCCACAATGCAGTGGTCCCTTCAAACCGCGAGAAAGAATCTTTGCAAGATGCGGCGCTCCTGCATCCCAGCCCTTGTGTGATTCCAGAATTTCATTTGCCGTTTTTGGGAAAAAGGGTCGAGCCCATCCTGGCAGCGAATGAGAGGCATGCTCGCATAGGAACAGAAACTGTCTCTTAGGCATCAAATCGAGTTCCGTTTCGCAAACACTCGGCCAGCTTCTGATAGATCGGCCTCAAGGTCACTGGAGTTACAAGCGAACCAGTGACTCGAACCAAACGTTCAGCCAAAGTACCTGACTTCAAAATCTCTCCTACTCCCTTAGAAAAGACCGCTTCAGATTCCGAACCGCCAATCCTCCCCAACAATTCATGACCCAAGTCACGCGCACTCAAGATTTCGGCATCAATTCCAAACTGAGAAAGCCATTGATGGGATTTAAACACCGCTCTGCTCGCACTTGTCGCGGCAGTCTCCAAAAGATTCTTCAGCAAATAACTATCAATTGCAGCTTGTTCCTGTTCACTTGTCCATGTCTGAGAGAGCAATTGATTCACTAGGGTGCGAAAAAACCAAACGAGAGAAATGTCTTGTTCTGGACATTCTTGAATGTCCATCAGTCGCACTTCAAGGCAGCCATAATTAAACTTTGGGATAGCCGCTCGAGAATTGAGCCATTCATGCTGCAGAATCCCCTTTGGATCATAAGGAGAGATAGCCCGATACATCGGTTCAAGAACATGCTCCTTGTACTCATTGATAGAAGAAACATCGTCTGGAATCGCTGCCCCCATAATCTCCGGAATTCGGGTTTGATTATTCAGGTAAACATACAGTCGGGTGTCGAAATCAGGTCCCCGTCGTCCTTCCCAGAAGGGCGAACTCGCAGAAAAGGCCGGAATGAGAGGTAAAATCAATCGAACGGCCCGATGCAATCTTCTAAATTCATCGCTTGTGGCAAAGGAAAAGTTCATGTGCACACTTTGAAGATTTGTCCATCCATGCCCTGAACAACCAAAAACCTCATGAAATTTTTCGTAAATTTGACGATTTCCATGTGGCCAGAGACGACTCTCCTTTTCTGGAATCATCCAAGGATGCATGGCTGACGGAAGCAACTGACAGTTTAAGTGTTTCTGCAAATGCTGATTGATCTTTTCGATTTCACTGTTAAAACCGGAGATGAGTCGCTCAAATGGAAAAGTGGGATCCAAATTCTTGAGCTCTAAAACATGCAATGCCAACTCATTTGACCAACCGATATCACGGCCCTCAACCTCATTTACGATGGAGCCGACCTCCAATTCAATGAGCTGATCCACAACAGGCCGAATATCTAAGCTCTCGATATCGACAACCATGTATTCGAGTTCCACCCCGAATCCCTGGCCCAAGCCCAGTTCACTCATCGAGCCCTCGCCTCAAGACGATCACGAAACACTGACATTATTTTTGAGTAAAGCTCACCCTTAAGAATTCTGTCTTCGTAGCCCTCATCTATACTCGGGTTATCGTTCACCTCAATCACATAATACTTACCATTAATTTCTTTGAGATCTACCCCGTATAGGCCATCTCCGATTAGTCTTGTCGCTCGAAGTGCTGTTTCAATGAGTCCGGATGGTGCCTTTTCAACTTCAAATGTTTCTGCCCCCCCTTCCTCAATACCTCTTTCCCCATTTGAATTGATGATCTGCCAGTGGCTTTGCGCCATAAAGTACTTGCAAACATAAATAGCCTGATGATTGATGACTCCCACTCTCCAGTCAAAATCTGTTGGCATAAATTCCTGACCTATGAGGAGGTCCGTATCCTTAAAAAACTCCTCTGCCTGAGCTATAAACTCTTCACTCGAATTGACTTTTTTTACTCCCATTGAAAATGAACTATCTGGATCTTTCAAGATCAACGGATATTTGAGACCTCTGATCTCCTCCATGTAACGATTTGAACTGAAAACCCGCGTTTGAGGAGCCGCAATGTTGTTGTGCTTTAAAATTTCGTGAAGAAACACTTTGTTGCAACAGCGCAAAATACTTTGTGGATCATCAATCACTACAAGTCCCTCGGCCTCGCCTCGACGAGCCATTCGATAAGTGTGATGATCCACTGAAGTCGTCTCCCGAATAAACAGTCCATCAAAAGTCATCAGTCGCGCCGCCTCGTTTGGTTCGATGACCTCAGCCCAAATCTGGTACCGATCCGCAGCCTTGATGAACTTTTTGATGGCCTCCTCGTCAGAAGGGGGTAGCTTTTCCTTCGGATTAACCAATATCGCCAAATCATACTTATGGGATTTTGCCTTGAGAGTCTGATCTTTTCTACGATTCAAAAACTCCTGCATGACTTGAATCACAAACTCATGATGACTTTCAGGAATTTCACTGAACGGAATGGGTCTGACTGTCTTTAGTCTCCAGAGGTCTCCCTTTACCTTCTCGAAGTAAACTCGAATAAAGGGAGCACGGAACAAAGCATAGATGCTTCGCGATAGTCTCTCGTACCTGGACGAAAGATTTTTTCCAAAATAGATACTCAATTCAAACTCATCTGATTTGATCGCCTGAAGATTTTTTTGAATCAAATCTTCTAGCTCATCACTCCCATGACGAATCATACCGGCTTGCTTGAGATCCAATATCGTTGAAACACTTGGCAACGGACGGTGGCCCCTGGCCTGAGCCAACAATGACACGTAGTATCCGAAGCTGCAATAACTGTAGCGTCGACAAAGATTATAGACACGAAAACGCTTGGTATCCTGATATTTCTGATCCGTCAGATAGTCCTTGGCGCTCACGAGGTCAAAGTCGGCCTTCCCTATTTTCCAGTCAGCCACATTGTTTACTACGACGAGATTCTTCATATAAAAAATTATTTTTTACTAATTAGTATAAGATTAGCATCATATGTGATCACGCCGATCAAAATGGCGCTGATCAAATCAAGAGTATCCACGTCATAGTGTTGACCTTCGGCAACAGGATTGTGTTCGTGAGGATCTGCAATGGAAACTCTGGACATGTCGCTGGCCATTCCAGAGATAATCACGAAGTGTCCTTGAGGGTCTCCCTTCACGTCATCATAGGCGCACTCAGCCCCAACCTCACGCGCAGATTTATAGAGATAGGTCGCACTCAACCCGGTCAGAATAGGCTGGCCTCGCACTAGAAATCGATGAAGAAAGGAAGGAGACAAGGGCTCAAACTGAATTTTCCCGCCTTTGCGCAAAAAATCTTGAAAATGGCGGGAAACTTGAACGATCTTTCGATTGCTTTTCTTTGCGAGGATTTGAGCCTCTAGTTTGGCTATTTGATCGACATTATTCAAGCCAAACCATGTTGGGTCAAAGACGCGCAAATTATGAGAATAGATCGTCACCTCATAACCCTTGGCTAAGGCATGGGAGCCCAACTGAACTCCAAGGGTTCCCCCTCCCTCCAACTCAGGGATCTCGCTGACCACCTGGTTAAGGCTTACGCGATCTTTATAGTATGCATATATAGATTGAAGGCAGGTGGGGCCACAGGTAGAAATGGTCGGTTGTGACTTAATGCGAATATCTAAATGATGGATTCCAGGCAACCTAATAGCCTCCCTAAAACCTCAGTCTAAATCCCACAGACAATAATGACAATGAACATTCCCAACACCCACTGTCCAGTCATCAGTCATTTTTCTTGAAATTTATATTGTGCGCAGGGGGGTGACACAAGCCAACCCAATCAATTCTAACACCGCGTTAAATACGATTCTTTAAATTTGCCTAAGATATCAGCAGAAGCTGAGGATATTCTCGGTCGGGGCCAGCCTGTTGGAATTCCGGCCTGCCCGGCCCCTGGACTTTGGGCCAACCGATGAGAAGAACAATTGTTCGAATTTTGTGAGAACTCTCGACACTGGAATTTGGTCGACATATCAGACCAACTTGAGATGTTCGGTTCAAAAATAATAAACCCTATTTTTAAATAGTTAGACCAAGGTATTGCTCGCAGATCCGCATAAATACTCAGGCACCGGTTTTGCTGAGTACACGGTAGGAAGTCTTACAGTGAGGGAGTTCATTTATGAACAAGCGATGGGTCTATATATTATCGGTACTCGCCTTATGCCAATTGATCATGGCCTGTTCCGAGGTGAATTTTACTCCCGAAACAGCGGGCGGCGCTCAGTCCTTGTCTCCCGATAGTCCAAGTATTGTAGATAATCCCACGCCACCACCCATAGACAACCCCCGCGTGAAAGATGTCTTCTTTCAAAACGCCAGTGATAACCAAGTAGACATTCTAGTTCTCATTGATAATTCTCCCTCTATGTTTGAGGAGCAGCAAAAAATTGGAGAAACGATATCTTCCTTTTTTAACCAACTTGGAGATGTTGACTGGCAAGTAGGAATAACCACCACTGATATCAGTGGTGGAACCTTTTCAACCAATGGAGATCTCTTGAAGTTTGACAGCACGAGCTCCTACGTTCTAACAAAAGCTGTACCTGATTACAAACGAGCCTTTTTAAAGACAATCACCAGAAAAGAGTCCGATTGCTATTCCAATTGTGCCTCCAGCAATGAGCAACCCCTGCGTGCCTCTATGATGGCAATGGACAAACGCGACACACAAAATCAAGGGTTTTTTCGTCCAGGTGCGGATTTGGCTCTTGTTATTATATCTGACGAAGACGAGATGAGCACAGGTCCCGCGGGAGCTACAACTCCTAATGATCTCATATCTCATTTTGGCAGCATTTGGGGCAGTTCCAAAAATTTTGCAGCCTTTGGTATCGTGATTGTTCCGGGTGACACAAATTGCTTTTCAAAAAATACCGCGGGCGGTGGAAATTACGGCGATTTCGTGTCCGAACTTACGGGAAAAACTGGTGGGTTAATCGGAAGCATTTGCGACTCTGATTTCGGCCCCACCCTTTCGAAAATTGGCAAAAAGGTGTCAAACCTTCTGACGTCTTTCGAATTGAGTGAAGAACCACTGGAAAGCAGTATTCAACTCACATCTCTGCCACAACAGAGTTTAGAATGGCATCTTGAATCGAAGAGAATCATTTTTAAAACTGCACCTAGCCAAGGCACTAAGATTGAAGTGAGCTACTTGAAAAAGAATAAATAAAGGGCGGTCCACAAAAACCATTAATCAAATTCCCACCCGAGGCGAGCTTCTAGGTTCGAGAATAAAAAGGATTGAGTACCATCAACAGAGGAGCTACGGTTCCCGGTGGATTGGAAATACCTGTCGGTGAATCCCGTAAAATCATACTTTTGATATTGACCGTACCAGAACATTCCGAACCTCCAATTTTCCATCCAATGATAGACGAGGCCAAGAGAACCATCGAAAGCAAGATCAGGTCGCACCTTGAGTTCATTGCGAAAGGAAAAAGGATGCTGATATCGTAGAAAGGTTTCAATCGTCCACTCCCGATTGAAATGAAGCCGCCATATTCCGCCGATGGCACCCATAAAAAAGGCATTTGATTCGATGGAAGCAATATCTGGTTCGGTCGTACTGGAACGAGATAAAAACGGAGCCTGGTGGTATTGAAGACCCATTTGCAGGCCCAATTCAGAAGCAAATTTCTTATATGTCCTGCGCCACTGAGGATCAACGTAGGTAAAATCTCCGGATAAGCAAGTCCAGGCGTAGGACCCCTCAGATATTTGGACGGCTGCTGAAGAATTGGTTTCTCCTGGCCATCGGTTGAAAGTTGTTTGAAAAGCCCACTCACTATTGAGGCTTCGAACGAATTTGGCATAAATCGTCGGACCATCAATGCTTTCAAGTGTTAAGTTTGAAGGAATATCCTTACTTTCTTGATTGTATCTGAGAAAATTCATTCCAATTCCACCCCAAACTTCCCTTTTACTCAAAAAGTGGGGTAAGTCTTGATGAGTTGCCAAACTGCCTGGGCTCAAAGAGTCACTTCCCGCAGCATTTGGTGGCGGAGCGATGTTAATTTGATAGAGCTTGCTCTCGGCAACTGAAAACTTCACTTCAATCGGAAGCTGCACAATACCAAGGGGCATTTCCAGATTCAGAAAAAAGTTTCCATTTTTGTCTGCATTCACCGATTTCTCAGACATGATCTCATTCGCGCCAATCACTTCAATGTTTTCTGCGTCTGTTAAAATCGAAATTTCATCCGATGCGATCTCTATTTGTGTACCCGGACTGGTCTTTCCAGAAAGAACGGCTCGAAACCGATGAGGTTTCCTCGAGGACTCAATTTTGGGCTTGTACCAACGAATATAGGATTGTGAGATGTTCTGAGCTTCACTCAAAGAGCCAAGGAAAAAACAAAAAAATACAATAATGATGACGAACTGTCGCGACATCATGAAACTTTAGACCTCGATACGATAAAGTACGTGATATCATCAGTTAGGACGGAATCCCCCCTAAAGCTCTTCAATTCACTTTCAATATGCCCTACTGTCTCCATCAAACTCATCTTCTTATTGCTGCAGTCAACAAGACATTTGATAAACGGGCGTTCTCCCCATTTCTTTCCAGTCTTGTTGGTGAGTTCGGTCACACCGTCAGTGAATAATACAATTCGATCGTCAACTTCCAGCACAATCTCGGCGGTTTCATAACGACCATCCCGACTTTGTCCCAATCGAGGTCCATTGACGTGGTTGAGACTCCTGATATCGTTCTTGGTCAATCCCTCCTTGTTCGGCAAGAGAAAAGGCGGGTCGTGACTGGCTCGAGAATATGTTAATAGCCCCGTTTGATGATCATAAATGCCAAGAAAGAACGTCATCATCACAAGACCATTTGCCGTATCGTAAATGGCTTGATTAAAGAGAGACATCATTTCTCCGAGAGAAATATCTGGAAATCTTTCAATGACGCTCGCAGCACTTCTTGCAGCTGAAGTAATGAGTGCAGCGGCAACCCCATGACCAGTGGCATCGCCAATGCAAATCAAAGTCCGATGACCCATACGAGTGTAATACCACCAATCGCCAGAGCATTCATTGGCTGGCTTGTAAAAGCCTCTTATTTCAAGACCGCGTTCAACCAAGTGATCTTTTGGAAACAGCGTGGCTTGTACAATCTGGGCCGTTTTTAGTTCCCCCTCCATTCTCACCTTCTCTGCCGTCTCTATCATCAGTCTCTCAATTTCCTTAGCCATACTGTTAAAACCAACAGACAGAGCTCCTACTTCGTCATTTCCCACAATGTCCACAGATACTGCAAAGTTCCCATTTCCGATTTCGTGTGTGGCACTTAATAATCTTTTCAGCGAAGAAGTGAGGGACAAGCTAGCAAGTACGCTGAGACAGACCGTCACACAGAACAGAAATGCCAAAAATATGACTGACTTTAACATGATCGCCTTTACCGAATCGAGTGCGGCAGATTCACTTACTATCGATACAACGACGAGATGACCCAGGCCCACACTTGCCATCGATACCAAGAGTTTTTCTCCCTTGGAGGTCTGATGCCGAAAAACCCCTTCAGGCGATTTCATCTTTTTGAGGACCGCTTGAATTGATTCGAGAATCTCATCTGAACTCGAATTGTAGGTTTTGACGGACGGAGACATGACCAACGAACCCGTCTGAGACACCAAATAGGTATCCTGCATCTGGGCTGATTCGAAGAACCCTAGAAAATGACTGAAGTTCAGCGATGAAATCACTGCCAAGGACTCCTCGTCTTTCCCAAAGCGAAGTCCTAGAAGCCATTTTGATTTACCGGGCATTTGGTAAACCGCAATCTCATTTTCAAAAACTGAGGAGCTGAGGATCTTGCTCACCTCCTTGATTTTCTCAAATTCATCAATTTCAACAGAATTCTTTTTTAGAAAGGATTCTATTAGGAATTGATCCCCACTTGCCTTTCGAGAAAGAACCAGAATGGCTTCGAATTGATTTTCCTTTTGGTAATTTGATTCAGAAAGTCGATTGAAGCCATTTTTATGAAGATCAAATCCATCCATCAAGAATTTTACTCTATCGGAGAGGTAATTCACCTCTGCTCTGATTTGTAAGGCGGCTGACCTTGAGTAAGCTAAACTTGAGTCCAGGACGTAGGCTATCTTGTCTCGCTCAAATTCCCTCAGAACTGTGAGTCCATAAGCGACGAGCATTGTGCCCGTGAGAACAACCAAAAGTAAGGTGAGCTTATACTTAAGCGACAGATCTCTCAGCCATTTCATCAAAATATGTATCGGTGAATTGGAGCGTTTTGCTGTGGTCCAGATCTGACTAATTGATTAAAAAGAAAGCGGAAAAACGACGAACTATGAGAACGCCTTAATTGCGAAAGGATGGTTTTTTGCGACTAGACCCAAAATTCAATTTCTTAGATCGCATGGCACTTTGGGCAGGGCTTTTTGGTGCAATCCTCACTGGAATGCTCCTGTGGCAGGGAGATTATATTGTGCGCTATTTCCTGATGAAAAATCATGACCAAGTTGAAATCGGCAGGATTTTGAGATTGAATGGTGATGTGAGGCGAAGATTGGACCAAAGCCTCAATTGGTATCCAACAGGCCAAAGCGAATGGCTCTTCGACGGGGATAAAATTTTTACGGGTCCAAATTCAGACATTCAAATGAAAATTGGTCCGACATCGATTCTGAATCTGGAATCAAACAGCCTCGTGACCTTGCGAGCTCAAGGCAATGAGTTGCTTCTCGATCTAAAATTGGGTTCCCTTTCAACTTCGTCCAATTCCAACCAAACCATTCGATTGCTACACCAGAATAAAGTCACAACAATTCGGACCACCGACACTTCTTCTGAGATTCACATCGAAAAGTCAAAGGACGGAGATTTGAGTATCATCAGCAACACGCAAGAAGGAGAAATCGAAGTCGAAGTGGCGGGACAGAAATCTCGCCTAAATAATTTTCAATCCCTCAAGATTGAAAAGGAGGAGGACAAGTCCTCAGTCGAGCCTATCCAATCTATCGAAGCTGTTTCGGCGGCCCAACTCCCCGCTCGGTGGGTGAGGGACGCCGATTCAAATGATCCTTCTCAAACTTCTGACTCCATTCAAAAAATCACTCTGAGATTCAATTCTCATATCGATCTTCGAGTGCCCGCGAGCGTACAAAGCGGCATTGTTGAATATCCAAAGTTAGCTTGGAGCCCTCTCCTCGGAGTCGCCGATTATGTTCTGGAATTGAGCACCAAGCGAGAATTTTCAGACCCACTCCAAGTCAACGAAGCTCTGAAAGACCACGAATTCATTTGGACAAACGTCAGACCAGGGCACTACTTTTGGCGAGTTAAAGCTCTGGGTTCTCAGGGAGATATTTTGGATATCAGCCCAACGAAGGAACTCATTGTCCAAGTTTCTGCGCCTGAGATAGACCCTATCAAATTGGGTAACGAGAGCACTGACCTCGTCTCAAAATTGAATCTGGAAAAAGATATTCTGATCAGGTGGGCCAAAACTCCCATGGCAAGTAGCTATCGCATTATCTCGGGCGAAAAAAAGCATCTTAACCAGAAGAAATGAGTTTTTTCTGCCACTGCCCCCAATCGAGAATCAGAAGTGAAAATAGCCGCTGTCGATGAATTCGGAGCTGTTATCAGTGATTTTTCGAAGGAGCGTATTTATTACCAGCGCAGTCTTATCTTAAAGCCCCCCACCCTTCTGCGACCTGCCTCCCGAACAACTCTGCTCTCCTTTGACCCGCAGCAAGTAAATCCTCTTCTCTTTTCCTGGATGAAAGTGCCAGAAGTCGGAGAATACGAGATTCAGATAGCCCGAGATCCACTGTTTGAGAAGATCATTTTTACCGCAAAGACGATGACAAACAGGCTCATTTTCAAAGGTATCCTGTCTGAAAGTGAAACCTATTGGCGCATAAGATCTCTGTTTGAAGCAAATGTCTCAAACTGGTCTGAAACGAGCAGCTTCCAAGTTCAAGGACCGGAGGCAGAGGGCATATAAAGCCGATCTAAAATCAAAATCAAAATCAAAAATATATGCGGAAATCTCAATAAGACTCAATTTATAGAAGAAAATTTCATCGAGCTCACATCTCCTCCCGCATAGTCTTTGGTCCGATAAATCAATATGCTGAGAACTTGGATCGTCTTCATTTTATTTCCGCTTTTTATCTTCGGTTGCAGCGCCAAGAAGGAAATCTCAGGCTTTCTGGGTGACACCACGCCGACAACCGCGCCGACGACCGAGCCGACTCCCGTGAATTTGGGAAATTTTGCAATCACAGGAGTCTCCGGCGGAACTGATGTGACAAAGGATGCTTGGCTCAATGGCAACAGTGCCAATCCTTCCATCTCTTGGACTGCTTCCTCAAACGCCTCCTCGTATGACATCACTGTTTATGAATACGATGGAAGCACGACCAAATGTAGCCTGGTCAACGTTTCGACCTTAAGTAATGACTTTTCCTCTTGTGCTCTGACAGACCAAACTTCCTACAAAATCAAAGTCACAGCCAAGACCTCAGGAGATTCAATAAAGCAAGCAGATAACAATTTCTATGTCTTCACATATTATTCTTTACCGGTAGGAGATAATAGCGTCTTTTCGACGACAACCATTCCCGGCGGTCTCGAGGCAGTTGATAACCAGTCGGTCGAATTGGGAATGAAGTTTCAGTCAGATATCAACGGCTATATTCTTGGCGTGAGATTTTACAAAGGAATAAATAACATTGGAGTTCACAGTGGCACTCTCTGGAATAGCGCTGGAACTTCGCTCGCTACAGTTAACTTTTCGGGAGAAACAGCTTCGGGATGGCAACAGCAATTATTCGCCACCCCTGTGGCGATTTCAGCTAATACGACCTATGTCATATCCTATCATGCCCCTCTTGGCCTATATTCTTATGATCACAACGGCTTTGCTGCCGATGTTGCAAACTCTCCCTTGCGGGGACTTGCAGATGGGTTCGATGGAGACAATGGACTCTTTTTATACGATCCACTTTCGGTCTTTCCGACCAACACATTTAATAAATCCAATTACTATGTCGACGTTGTTTTCGGACTTCCTTTTAACACAGCTCCACTGCCTTTTTTGATCACCGGAATCACGGGAGGCACTGATGTTGTCCTTGATGACCAACTTCAAGATGTCGTCGCAGGTCCAATATTGAATTGGGCTGATACGGTGGGCGAGACTTCCTACGACGTCACTATCTTTGCTGACGATGGAACGACCGTGATCTGCGCCACGGTGAATGTTCCTGCGGATGCGACTCAATATAATTTTGCTTCTTGTACTCTCCCACAAAACACCTACTACAAAGCCAAAATTATCGCAATTGATGCGGCTGGAACCACCAAAGTGGCGACGAATGCTCTATATCGATTCTTCGCTCCACCCTGACTCTCCCCCACCAGGTATGAGAAAATATGAACCCGGTCGTCTTGCAGGATCAATGAATCAATGCTCTGCGAGTTGAAATTCATTGGAATTTCGGTGTAGTGTCCTCCACTCAATTTTATATTCTCAACAAAAAGGGTGGTAGACCATGGATAAAGCTTATAAACTCGTTTTGCTTCGTCACGGTGAAAGCACTTGGAACAGCGAAAACCGCTTTACGGGATGGACCGACGTAGACCTCTCTGAAAAAGGTCGGGTTGAGGCCAGACAAGCTGGACAGCTTCTCAAGAACGAAAAATATGAGTTCGATTTTGTATTCACCTCAGTTCTGAAGAGAGCGATTCGCACTCTATGGACCGTGCTAGATGAAACCGATCAAATGTGGCTCCCCGTTGTCAAGAGTTGGCGTCTGAATGAACGTCATTACGGCAGCCTCCAGGGACTCAATAAGATCGAAACGACCGAAAAATATGGAGAGAATCAAGTTTTTACTTGGAGAAGGAGCTTTGATATCCCTCCTGATGCCTTGATTCCCTCCGACCCCAGACATCCCTCTCAAGATCGCCGATACAAAGAGGTTGATCAAAAGGATTTACCGGCCACAGAAGCTCTCAAACACTGCCAAGACAGGGTCCTGCCTTTTTGGAATTCAGAGATCGCCCCGGCCATCAAAAGTGGAAAAAGAGTTCTCATCGTGGCCCATGGAAACAGCCTTCGAGCTCTGGTTAAACACCTCGACAAAGTCTCTGATGAGGCAATTGCCGATTTGAATATTCCAACAGGCATACCCCTTGTTTACGAGCTAGACAAAGGTCTTAAGCCACTGAGGCACTATTACCTCGGAGATCCCGAGGCAGCCGAAAAAGCCGCCAAAGCCGTTGCCAATCAGTCCAAAAAATAGAAAATGCAGAGCCTATATGTCAATTCGGGTGGCGTAGGTGGCTTTTGGCGAGTGGAGCCGTACGCCTGCCCCAAAGGCGATTTCCCCCAAAAATGGCAAAAAACACCAAAGCGCGCCAAAATACACCCGCCGCCCCCCGGTTTTCAATTTATTTGGCCAAGCGTCGTCGGCGCAGCACCAAAGATAAACTTTTTTTAAAGGAGGGGGTTGTCCCAATTTGGTGGGTCATGTTATTCCTCCTTCTGTAAGTAGAACGGCTTCTAAATGACAGTCCTGGCAATGGTTGCCTTGGTCCTCTTTAGTGGCGCACCCGGCATTAATGGAGGCTTTATGGGTAAAAAACTCTACGTTGGCAATCTTTCTTATTCAACAACTGACCAGGAGTTGGCTGATCTTTTTTCTCAGTGCGGAAATGTTGATTCTGCTCGTGTGATTATGGATCGTGATTCTGGTCGCAGCAAGGGTTTTGGGTTTGTGGAAATGTCTAGCGACAATGAAGCAAATTCGGCCATTGAAAAGCTGAATGGATCCGACTTCGGCGGACGCAATCTGACTGTTAACGAAGCTCGTCCTCAGGCTCCCCGCAGCGGCGGTGGTGGTGGCGGCGGCGGCGGTTATGGAGGCGGCGGCGGTGGCGGCGGACGCGGTGGACGCGGCGGTGGTGGCGGCGGACGCTACTAATCCTTGACCAAATTGATTGTTTAATTCGTAAACCCCAGAATCCTCTGGGGTTTTTTATTTGAAATTCATTTGAGATTTTTTTGTCTAGTTGGAAATTGAATCTATTCCAAGTGTCTTATCTGCACGAATTTGGAAATGCAATTCCACTTTATCAGCAACGCTTGCCAAAATACCCATACCGAGCTTTGGAGGGGAAATTCCCAGTTCAGTAAATTTCCTTGTGACCGACCCATTTGCAATCTGGATGTTATTTTTAGAATCCACAGTAACGTTTGCTGACACGGGAAATGACGAGCCTCCAATCTCCAAATTTCCCTCTAATAAAAAAATCTTCTTATCCAACAAAGCCTGCCACTCTGGCTTGGAGCGTCCTGAAGTTTTGAAGCTTATTTGCGGGAAGCTCTCGGCCTTAAGAATTTTTTGAACGTCCCGGTCTCGTTCACTTTCACCCGATTCAAAACCGCGAGCCTGAACCTGCATCTCAAAGTGATATTTTTCGTCAATTTCAGGAACAATCTGTGTAGACACCTGGCAGTTATATCCAATGACATTAACACGATGTATCATCAAGATTTTCTTTTTTGTTTTATAGGCCACGCAGTGGGAGGTAACGTCAAAAAGAGAGTCGCTTGCCAACCCTAGTTCGGACCCAAGACTTAGAGCGAATGCCGCAGCCAAAAAAAACCGTACTTTGATCAGGATGTCAAACACAAAAAACTCCTCAGGATTTCTCAGCGCAATAACAGCTATTGGGCATTTTTAGATTCAAGCTTTCTGCTATCCACTTTTTGTTGCGCTTCTAGGTCGTGTTTACGTGATGCCATCGCAGCGTCACAGATATCGATTTTTTCGCTGTACTCATCCTCACGCTTCTGCAAGATCTGTTTGTATTCCTGAAAACGCTTGATTCGGTCTTTGATAAATTCCTCGGAAACCGCGACTATTTTTTTCTTTTCATCGATGCCTACTTCATATTCAGCTTCTTTGTCAGATACACGGTCCATGGGTTCAGTCCAAATTAACTTTCCATCACCACCATAGGCTTTTGAAGTCAGTTTTATTCTGCATTGCTTTAGAACCCCATAAAGCCCCTCTGACCCGAATTTTCGATTTCCATAAACACGATCTTCCGTCTCAAAAACTTCGTTCTGCAACCGACGCAACTCCTCGTTCATGAGGACCTTCTTCTGGACGACAAGATTGCCATCTTTTACCCCAATTTGTTCCTCTCCGCCAACCGAGGAGTTATTCTCAATTTCAGTGTCAATTTTTCTTGCACGATTCGGGTTGCTTGCGCAACCAAAACCCAAATAGCCAAAAGTGAGAGACAGGATAAGAATACGCAAATTCGTCATTGAATTCCCCTTCATATTTTTCCATTTTTTCGGATTTCCCACCCTCACATGGTACCCTAGCCTAAAAATACTGGGAAAGTTCTTTTTCCCAATAATACCAAGCACAATTTACTTGAGCTTTTTGTGTTTAAAGTTAATCTTGAAAACGTGCCCAAACACTGATTTTCTCAAAATTTGCACTGAGAATAGCTACCGACACTGTGACGCCTGCCCCTCCCCAGGCGGTTAGGGGTGATACTTGAGTTCTCTAACTCTAAATCTACAAAACCAAAAGTTTTTTTTCCAAACGGGAAAGACACTCGATCTCAGATTTCGTCAAGAACAACTTAAAAAAATGGAAAGGGTCCTCATTGCCAATGAAACTCGTCTGCTAAAATCTTTGCATCTCGATTTAAAGAAATCTAAAACTGAGGCCTGGTCCTCAGAGCTTGCAGTGATCTTGAAAGAACTTCGCTTCGCCCAATCAAAATTGCGATCTTGGGCTCGACCTCGAAGAGTCGCCATTAGTCCGTTTCTTCAACCAGGAAGAGGATATGTGCTTGCGGAACCCTATGGCCAGGTTCTTATCATGGCCCCCTGGAATTACCCCCTTCATCTTTTGTTGTTACCTGCTGTCGGAGCTTTGGCCGCGGGCAATGTTTTGACGCTCAAACCGTCCGAACTAGCTCCACACACCTCGAAGGTCATTCGAGAGATCATTCAGGAAAACTTTCCCAGCGAATATATTTTAGTCTTAGAGGGCAACTTGGATTTCAGTCAAAAACTCCTTCTGCACCCTTTCGACTATATATTCTTTACGGGAAGCTCGCGGGTCGGAAAGATGGTCATGTCTGCGGCGGCTCAACATCTCACGCCAGTGACTCTTGAATTGGGAGGGAAGAGTCCCTGTATAGTCGATGCCACCGCAAACCTTAAGATCGCAGCGCGGCGAATAGCCTGGGGGAAGTTCTATAATGCGGGGCAAACTTGCATCGCTCCCGACTATCTTTTAATTCACAAAGACGTGAGGCGCCCATTTCTTCACCTACTCGCCGATTCAATTGAGGAATTCTACACACTTCGTCCCAAAGACAGCCCCGATTACGGGAGAATCATCAACAAATCTCATCTCGATCGACTCCTTGGCTATCTCAAAGACGGAGAAGTCCTGCTGGGTGGTGAGTTTGACCATGAATCGAATTATCTTGCACCGACGATCATCATCAATCCAGACCGAAACTCTCCTCTCATGCGAGAGGAGATCTTTGGCCCCATCTTGCCCTGTCTCGAATTCTCTCATATCCAAGAAGCTCTGGAATTGATCCAAACCTGTCCAAAACCACTCGCCCTCTATTTGTTCTCCAGAGACGTTTCCTTACAAACAAAGATCGTCAACCAAGTGCAGTTCGGCGGAGGCTGCATCAATGATTGCCTTGTTCAAGTCGCATCGCCCTCACTCCCTTTTGGAGGGATAGGATCCAGTGGGATTGGCCAATATCACGGGAAATACACATTTGAAACCTTCTCTCATCTCAAAAGCTTGGTAAAGAAATCCACTTGGCTGGACTTCTCCCTTCGATACCCTCCCTATAAAAACAAGTTAAAGTGGTTTCGGTTTCTTCAATGAATCCAAACGAAAAATTTAGAGAAGCCAGAAATTAAGACAACAGAAGAGCAGCAGACACACCTCTGTCTGCCTCAACAAATGAATTTTTGCGTGTCTCGCGCACAACCAAGTAGGAAAACCGAGTTCCCCAAACACCACGAAGTATTTCGCTCCATTTTTCGGTGAGAACTTCGCCTGAAGTGTTGCCCATGAGATCATTAAGATAAGTCAACCCATAGGGCTCAATGATATTTTTTCGAACAGTTTCATCCATCTCTCCCCGACTCATCACAAGCCCCGTCTGAATATCAGCGGCTCCCTCCACTGTTACCTCAATCCTGTATTCATGCCCATGAAGGGCTGAACACTTATTATAAAGAGCCAGGTTCTCCTCCCAACTCAAGTCAGGATTGTGATGGCGATGCACCGCCTGCAAGGAATAGGACCTGGTGAGAAACACAATTTCTTTGTCTTCCTCAACCAAAATATCGACCCAGGTCTTCTGTCCTTCGGAAAGGCGAAGTCGTGCCAACTGCGCTGAAGCTCTCATTTCGTTCAAGGTCTTCTTCATATTTCTGAAGAGGAATCCGGCCAAATTTTCCAAAGTGGGATTCAAGTCTCGAAACTCCGGAATCCTCTCATGGATGCATTGATGATCAAAAATTGCAGCCTGACTCCAGAGCAACTGATGCATCTCCTCCTCAGATAGGATCCAACCCGATTCGGAATCGATATTGTCTTCCAGACTGATCCAGAGTTCAAAATTGAACCCCGCAGCTTTTTCTCCTCCACTGGGACCAAAATGGAAGATATGTTCCACATCGCTCAGGTTCGCTTTTTTACAACGAACTGCCGCGCTAAAAAATACTCGATGACTCTTTACCGATCTCACTCAAGTGGTCCCATTTTGTGACTGTTCGGAAATCACTTTCTTTTGTTTACACCTGTCTGTCTTATCACTTTGATTTTCGAGATCCAATCAGCCACGAGTATTAGCTGCTCCGTGCCATGTCGTTTTTGTTTTCGCTCATCCTGGCACATGGTAGTCTCTCCGAGTTGCTACGCAGACATTTGGACTCAACAGATTTTCAAGAGGTTACCGCCATGGAAAAGTGCTGGTTGAAAAATTACCCTAAGGGTGTGTCTCCCGAAATAGATATCTCCCGGTATCAGAGCATTAACCAAATGTTCGATGAAAGTTGCCACAAGTTCGGCCCTAAAATAGCCTTTCAAAATATGGGAAGCACTCTTTCCTTTGAGGAGCTTGACGAAATGTCGGCAGACTTCGCATCCTTTTTCAGAAACGTCGTCGGATTGAAGAAGGGAGATCGAGTCGCCATCCAAATGCCAAATCTCTTGCAATATCCTGTCGTGATGTTTGGGGCCCTTCGGGCCGGACTCATTGTTGTGAATACAAATCCACTCTATACGGCCAGAGAGATGAAGCATCAATTCCACGATAGCGGAGTGAAGGCCATTGTTATCTTGGAAAATTTTGCCCATTTACTTGAAGAAGTGCTTCCTGAGACGGATATTAATACCGTCGTCGTCACACAACTTGGTGATCTTCTTGGTTGGCCAAAATCAATGGCTATCAATGCGGCCGTTAAGTACATTAAGAAAATGGTTCCGGCCTACAGCATTCCGAATGCTTATTCCTTTTACGAAGCGCTCGACCTGGGAGCAGAAAAAAAGATGGCTCCCGAAATTTGTTCAACTGATGATGTCGCCTTTTTGCAATACACCGGTGGCACGACGGGAGTTTCTAAGGGCGCCATGCTGACACATGGAAATATTCTCAGCAACATGCTTCAAATCGCCGCTTGGATGAAGCCTCAACTCGAAGAGGGCGAAGAAGTTGTCATTACGCCTCTCCCCCTTTATCATATCTTTTCACTCACAGTGAATTGCCTGACCTTTATTTACTATGGTGGAACAAACATACTCGTCACGAATCCCAAAGATATTGGGGCTTTCATCAAGCTTTTGCGGAAAACTCATTTTACTGTCTTCACGGGGGTTAACACATTATTTAACGGTCTGTTGCATCACCCTGATTTCGACCGTATAAATTTCAAAGGAGTAAAAATCAGCGTTGCGGGCGGCATGGCTTTGCAAAAGTCTGTGGCGACTGAATGGAAGAATCGGACCGGAACATCCATTGCCGAAGGCTATGGGCTGACTGAATCCTCCCCTGTCGCAAGCTGCAATCCAATTGATGGTCACGAGGTTTTGGGCTCAATCGGAATGCCTCTCCCCAGCACCATCATGAAAATCATCGATGACAATGGAGACCCTCTCCCGGTCGGACAATCAGGCGAACTGGCTATCTATGGCCCACAGGTGATGAAAGGCTACTGGCAACACCCCGAAGAAACAGCCAAAGTGATCATGCCAGACGGAGGGCTTCGCACCGGAGATATCGCGACGATGGATGAAAATGGCATATTTCGGATTGTTGATCGCCTCAAAGACATGATTCTTGTTTCGGGATTTAATGTTTATCCAAACGAGATCGAGGAAGTCGTCAGCAGTCATCCGAAAGTACGAGAGGTCGCTGCTGTTGGCATCAAGGAAGAGCGATCCGGCGAATCAGTCAAAATCTTTGTCGTAAAGAAAGATCCTACTCTTACTCCAGAAGAACTCCTCGATTATTGCCGCGAGAATCTCGTTGCCTATAAGGTGCCCAAACACATTGAGTTTCGAACTGAACTTCCCAAGTCCAATGTTGGAAAAGTTCTTCGTCGCGCCTTGCGCGCAGAATTTCACACTCCAGCTGTTTAGGACGAATGCGAATGGCTACTGACAATCTCACTTCGACCCGCAAGGCCCTCCAAATAAATCTGGACGACTCCATCTATGGAGCCTTTGCCGAAATTGGAGCTGGCCAAGAGGTGGCCCGCCACTTCTTTACCGCCGGACGAGCTTCACATACGATTGCAAAAACAATGTCAGCTTATGATATGACGGTGAGCGATGCCATATATGGCAAAACAACACGCTACGTCTGTGAAGATCGCCTCATCAAAATGCTGGATCACGAGTACGAGCGCCTCACTTCTCGACTCAAAGAAAAGCGAGGAAGTGACACGCGGTTTTTCGCATTTGCAGATACGGTTGCGACAAGCAGTCACAACGAGACCTCGCGCTGCCACGGGTGGATGGGCATCCGTTTTCAAACAAGGCCAGGTGGCCCTCCCAATGAAATCATTCTTCATGTAAGCATGCTCGACCCAATGCGCTTAGATCAGCAAAATGCCTTGGGAATCCTGGGTGTTAATCTTATTTTTTCTGCCTTTAACTATTTACAAAACCCTTCCCTTTTTGTTTCCGAGCTCAATGATAATCTCGGATCGGCAAGAGCTGAAATTGATCTCTTGGTCTTTCGAGGCCCTGACCTTTCTCACATCGAGAATCGCGATCTCGCTTTAGAATTGGTCAGTCAAGGCCTGTCGAAGGCAATTTTGTTCAGCCCCGAAGGAAAGCTTGTTCAGGCCGCAGATGCGCTTTTTAGAAAGCCATTGATTGTCCAGCGAGGCACCTTTAGACCCGTCACTCGGGTTAATCAAGAAATTCTTGAAAAAGGCATGGAACAACTTCACCTGATCGGCGATCTCGGTGGACAAGAACCTCTCCCCTTAATGGAAATGACCCTTAAAGACATTGGTCAACAAGATCAGAGCGAACGACGGGACATGCTAGAGAGAGTGGAAACACTTACGGCCATTAAAGCAGCGGTCCTCATCTCTCGGTATTCCCTTTTTTATGAGCTTAAGCAGTTCTTGAGACAGTGCACCCAAAGCACGATAGGTTTTGTGATCGGGGCCTCTCATTTGGAGAAAATAATGAATCCCGATTTCTATTCACTCCTTCCGGGCGGATTGCTGGAAGCCATGGGCCATCTCTTCGATGATAAAACGGGCTTCCTGGTCTATCCCTTCAAAAATATGAGCAGCTGTATGACTGCTCGAACCTTTCACCCGGATCCCAAATACCACCACCTGTATTCGCACCTTCTGGAAAACGGGCGAATGAGAGATATGGTCGACTGCGATTCCATTGATGTCAGCATCCAGTCCTCTGACGTCAGAGACTTACTCAAAAAAAGTGGATCTGAGTGGGAGAAATTGGTACCTGCTTCAGTTGCTGACCTCATTCGCAGAAAAAATCTATTCCAAAATTGAGACAGTAGGGCCCACCAGATACCAATAGGCAACCTATTCATTTTGGACCGTTACAAAATCGTGCGTCTGGCTAAAAAGTGAACAATTTTAGTTGTGTGTGTGCTCTAGACAATGTCATGAAACTCGACAGTCGACCACCAGAACTCCCAATCATTTTCAGGTTACCTCTGGCCTTTCCCTTGCACAATCAAACGGTGGAGGTTGGAGAGTTGATGGAGAAGTATAGGGGGGGTCTCATTTTGAGCATTTTTTCTACCGCCGCTTTGAGCAGCTGCTCGGATCCTCGAATCTATAAAGAGCCGGAAAAAATTATCGAAAAGACTACCGCTGTGCTTATCAAAGACTATTGCCCAACCGACGGATATAAATTTTCCGAAATTTTTTCTTATAACTCTTCCAGCATTTTTAAACCAAGCGAGGCCCGCTCAATTATGGATTACGATCGAGATGGCCTGAGTGATGAATTTGAAAATCAGGAATCTATAAAAAAACGATTCAATGTCGGATCTGCAAACTGGGATACAAACGGAGATGCCTATTCTGATTCCTTAATATATGCGATTGGCTACGATCAAGAGAACCAGGTTCGCCTTTCCTCCTGCGCTTTTGCCTTCCAAGACACAGATAATGATGATCTGCCCGACTGCGCAGAAGCAGTTCTAAGAACAGATCCGACTTTGCCAGACTCAGACCGCGATGGTGTTCCGGATGGAATCGAAATTCGCTTTGGAACCAATCCTCTCGATCCAATGGATGTAATTACCGACTTCGACCAAGACGGTCTCACCGCGCTTCAAGAAATAAAGGCAAACTTGCCAATTCGATTCACAAACGACGGTCGCATTTCAGAAAAGGGCTACACGTATAAGGTAAAGACCTTCAATAATGGAACCCAAGATTGCTATGACATTCAGATCAGCAACATCCCAGTCATGAGAGTTTCCAATGGAAATCTTATCAAAATTTTTGCTGTCGAAAACAATACGGTTCCTACTCAGGGAGATATTACCCGGATATCTACCTTGCAGGTCCTTGTCCCAAGGGGAATTCAAGATCATCTGAGAGTCGTAATCAATAATGGCATTTCCAACCAAGTGATCGATGGAATCGCCGAACCACTCGTTCTGGAAGACGACGCGGAGGATTTGTTATGAAGTGGCCAAATATTCTGCTTGTATTGGCTTCTCTCGTCGCTTTCATTATTTTGACCCAACAGGGATGCAGCGATGTGAATCTCAAAACCAATGAATATATGTTGTACAAAGCGACCGAAATAGGAATCGATGTCTGTACAACCAAATCTGATACGATTCATAGCAACCTAAAATTTATGTTTATTGTAGATCGTTCCGGCTCAAATTTCCTTCGCTATAACTCCAATAACCAATCTAATGCCGGGAACGGACCCCACCGGAGTTCGTCGTTTTGACGCCATACTTCAATTCGTTAGCCAGTTTCAAGCAGATCCATTTGTTTATTGGTCGATGGTTAACTTTTCGAGACAAGTTCTAGGCGCTCCTAATTTCCAAAGATTTACTAATAACAAAGCAGCCTTTGCAACTTTCGTGGCGGATCAAAAGGCAAGAACTCAGGAAATTGATGATGGAGCCACAAACTATCAGGCGGCTCTTAATCAGGCTGTCCAGATGATCAGAGATGATATCACAGACGCTAAAACTCGGACTCCGATTGTCACCTCTAATTACGTTCTGTTCTTTATTAGTGACGGAGAACCTTTAGTAGGCGGAAATCTCCAGAGCGCTGAAAATATCATCAACAGCGTTCGCACCCTCACGGCCTTTGAGAAGGATGAGAAAAAGTATGTGGACGGTGTTCAGTTCAATACGGCCTATTACTACGCAGCTCCAGCAGTCGCAAATGCCAGAACCCTACTCAATGATATGTCACTCGCTGGAAATGGCGATTTCTTAGAATTTGCAGATGGCGAAACAATTGACTTTAGCCGCTTCGCCGTGCCCATTCGGATTTCGAAATTCGATGTGAAGGAACTTTGGATTACCAATATAAATACCGTTTGGCATGATAACATTTTGAAAATTGATACCGATGCAGATGGAATTGCCGACGATGTGGAACGACTGCTAGGATCTGATCCAGCGAAGGTCGATTCAGACGGAAACGGCGTATCAGACGGTGTTGAATACAGGATTTCAGGCGGAGTCAGCCCCTGTAAAATGCCGAACTGCACACCAGTTGGCGCTGACCCCTATACCACATGTCGATCTGTTGAACTTCCCGCCGGATCACCTACCAAATATGCTGACTCTGATCGAGACTATCTCAACGATTGCGAAGAAAAACTTTTGGACACGGACAAAGACGATCCGGACACCAACCATGACTATATTCCTGATGATTTCGCGTTTAAAAATGGAATCAAAATGAATGAGACCTCAAATGCAGGCTATTTAGATCCAGACTACGATGGAGTCAGCGATTACCAAGAACTGAAATACAATACTCCGGCCCGAATCAATAACGCCAATGTTCCGGGACACAAACTCCTCCGATATATAGGCGGACTAGCCAGCTCGACGCCCGATCAAGACTGCTATCATTTCAATGTAACTGATATGGTAACTCGCACAAACGGAGATACTATTCGAGTGTATCTCATGGAAAACACCAAAACACTTGATGAGAAGCGAATCATGAGATCTGCCCAGGCAAAAATGGTCGGGGGAGGACTCTATTTCTCAAATGGAGATTTTCATTGATATGTCTTATTTAGTTTTGATTTGACCAACCACCAACCACCAACCACCAACCAATCAGGCCTCCGGGATCTCCGGGGGTCTTCTTTTTTATCTCCAAAAAGACAGCCATTTTATCAAGTCAGAAAATCCAAATTTCCCTGTGATTTTATCTCATTGTGAAACCCTGTTAGTCCTACGACACTGTCACAAAACTCACTATCATATTGCCCTCAAATGGAATCCATGAGGATTCACCATGGCCCTTTCTTTGCAAAATGGATAGGTGGGTACTTTTTATGGCTAGGACGCCAGATCGGGGGAAGCGTGGATCGATTTATCAAATTCAATTTGGTAGCAATCGGAATAGTGGTTTCGGGCTGCAGTTCTAATTTTCTTTCTTCAGATAAGATTAGCAGCGGTGGCCTCGCCTTAGAGGACGAAGAAAATCTAGACGCCGGTATCACCAACCAGGCACCAAAGATCAGCTGCCTCCTCTCCAATTTGGACCAACCAACACAAACTCGAGTCATTGACACTGTAGGAGAGAAGGACTCATTTTTTAGCTCTTACCCAGTTGAAGGGCAGAGAGTTTCATTTGATTGCTCTAAGACTCAGGATGAGACACCAAATAGCCTGTCCTATTTCATCGATACCGATTACGACCCAGCCTCTCCTAGTTGGACAGCACTCTCTGGCCAAATCGTCCTCGATGCAGGTAGAAAGCCAATGGCAATCAAGGCCGTTGATGGAGCGGGACTCGTAACTATTAAGGCCTTCGCAATTGATTCTCAGTGCGCTGACGGTGATCGTCCTGTCATTACAGCAGCTACTGTGAATATCACGGCTACGAATCGCCACAATTATTACAATTTCTCTGCCGCCGGTGCGGTCACTGGAGGCACTGGATTTCAGTACGCTTGGGATTTTAATGGTGACTCGGTTTTCGACCCCTATCCATTGCGTGAAACAAGTGGCTCAACTTGGGTTGATTCGCCTGCTGCGAACAATGTTTACAGTATCTTCGCCTCAGCCGATTCTCGAGATCGCAAGGCCTTCTTGCGAGTCAGAAATGCCTGCAACCTAGAATCTGATACCGTAGCAGTCGATCTTCCAGATGAATTGCCAAATATTGAGAGAACTCTTGCTGCTCAAGCCGTACCAAAACCATACTACTACCTCCAAGCTGATATTTCGGGATTGGGTCCTCAAGCTGAAACCACCAGCATGTTTCAAAGAGTCAATGGTCCCTATCTCGCTACTCAATATCCCGGCGAAGCTTATCGCAGAGTTGTTTGCTCCTATGACTTGAAAACTCTTGCTGGCAAAGGGCGTTTTACAATTCAGGGCTTTAACTGGTACCAAGGTGACAATAGCCTTGATCTCTCAGATGAGTTCCTGCACGGAATGGAAATTAGGATAAGCAACATTCCAGATAACGGGGGACAGGCTGCTCAGACATACAATCAAAGTGCTGGTGTCATTCTGAATAATGCTCTTTACAAGGCCTCTGCAGCCAGCGACGGCTTAGTGAGCGAAAGCTACAACCGTATTGATACAGCCTGTGCTGTTGAGATCACCATCGAACGTGCCCAGGGAGTGCTGCCTTGCGCACAAAATACGGATCAAGTTGCGTTCGAACCTCAAAGTGCCACAATTCTCTTAGGCGAGTTTAATTGCCCAAGCCTTACAAACACAAGAACGAATCGCGCGGTTGCAGCCAACAACGGAAAGTTTTTCTGTGAAGTGGCTCCTGTTGACCAATGCGTTGGAGGCGGAGGCGGAGGCGGAGGCGGCATTCCACCTAGAGAGCAATAATCAATACAAGTCAGACTCATAGATCTTGCGATCAACAAAAGTCTCTTCCTCTCGAAGAGACTTTTTACTTTTTTACGAGTTTCAAAACAAATAAGAAAGCCAAACAGAAAATGTGGGAATGATCATTTCATCTTGGTAAACACCGCTCAGGTATTTATCTACCTCGGCATCTATTGTATCTTGGGCATAGGTCGTTACTCCAGAAGCAAACGTCGTCGAGTTGGACGAAGAAATCGCCTTAACCAATCCCCCCTCGATCGCTAAAATAAAACTGTTGCTCAATCGATGAGTGTATCCGAGATGGGCAACCAAGTTATGCACTGTGGAGCTCACTCGTGGAATAACAGTCTGTGCAACTCCAAAGAAATCCTCATTGAGGGCCCCTTCAAGAGTGTCCATATCTGTCTCTGAACCCTTTCCAGCAAAAAGACCGTACCCAAAATCTACATAAACACCATTTTCGTTCCCATTAAATTCATAGCCGACTCGTACATCCAAAGCAAAAGTATTGCCAAGGGCCGCCCCTACCAATTTTGCTGTTTTGTCTCCGTGGATAGACAGTTCGGTCGCAACGGACCCATACGCATCCGTGAGAAAGCGAGGCGAGTATCCCACACCCACAATACCAAACCAGTTTTCAGGAAAATTTATCTTGCCTCTCACTTGGATAGATCTCGGAATTTCGGTCCCCAATTGAGCCTCAAAACCTTGAAAAAACTGAGCCCCTGCCGGACACCAAGTTCCACCCAAAGAAAGAACCACTGTGGCTAATATCTTCCATCTGTCCCATCTGATAGGTTGTCTCATTTGTCTCCCTCAAATATATAAATTCGCGTTTAATGATTTTAGGGTCCATCATTTCAAGTTGGACGTCGACTTTATTTTAATGCTAGAATTTGATAGGTTCAGATCGGCTCATTCAGTTCAAGACCAAAGTCTGGAAGGGATGACAGCCCTCTCTGATTCCCTTTGAAATCATTGTACTTTTGATGTCTGCAAAAGGAGATTTGAGTTGGACCGGATCCACGTTCATCATATTTTAGTTGACCACGAATATGAAGCAAAAGACGTCCTCAGAAAAATCAATGAAGGTGTCACTTTCGAAAAAGCTGCGGGCTTATTTTCAAAATGTCCTTCAGGTGAAAATGGAGGAGATCTCGGAGAGATTCGACGCGGACAAACTGTCCAAGAATTCGAAGAAGCTGCCTTTCTCTTGAACGAAGGGGAAATCAGTGGGCCTGTCAGATCTCCCTTCGGCTACCACCTCATCCGACGAGTAAAATAGAAAAGTTAATTGAATTCTAAACGATGTCAAATCCCTGCCTTGTTCAACACATCACTCTCTAGAAAAATCTCGCCCAAATTCACACCTTCAAGCCAATGAGCCAGGCACTGAACTATCTGCCCGCTTCCGCCAGCTTCCATAAAAACCCCGTCAGGCTTGTCCTTCCATGCATAAATATCAAAGTGTGCCCAAGGAACTTTACCAATGAAAGACTCCAAAAAGAGAGCCGCAGTGATGGCACCCCCAAATCCGTCAACAGCATTTGTTCGCTCAGCAACTGCAGAATTCAATTGACTGCGATAGGGCTGATATAGGGGCATTCTCCAAACCAAATCTCCCGCCAATTGAGAAGATCTCCAAAGCCCCGCGGCAAGTGTGTCATCGTTTGAAAACATTCCAGCCACATCCGCCCCCAAAGCAGCTTTTATCGCTCCTGTCAGCGTCGCCACATCAATCACAACTTGAGGCATTTCACCATGAACGGGATTTACAGCCAAATCCAATGCATCGGCTAAAACAAGTCGACCTTCAGCATCAGTGTTGTGAATTTCGATTTTTTGTCCGTTTCTTCCTTGCAAAATATCTCCCGGACGAAAGGAAAGACTTGAAATTGCGTTTTCGGCCAGAGCTAGATAGAAATCACAGGGAAGACCAATCTGAGTCATTGCGGCCCACCAGGCAAGTCCCACCAGACTCGCAGACCCACCCATATCCTTTTTCATCAACCGCATAGCACTGGATGGCTTAATATCTAAACCTCCCGAGTCAAATGTAATCCCCTTGCCAACGAAGGCCAAAGGACGTCTTGATTGAATTGTGGGCTGCTCCGGACGATATCGCAAATGGACGAGGCATGGAGCAGAATTTGCGCCGGCTCCAACTGCTGTGAGAAGCCCCATCCCGGCTTCGTTGAGCCTCTTTTCATCCCAAATATCAACTTCCACCGAATTCATAGAAGCAAAAAGACCTTTTATGGCGTCTGCATAGCTTTGGGGATGAAGCCAATTTGGCGGCAGATTAACGAAGTGTCGACTCAAATTTGTGGCTGTGGCCAGTGCCCACGCCTTAGTCACCAGCTCCTCGGGAATCTCAACTCCCTTAAGAGTCACTTGCAAATGAGTCTTTGGTGGCCAATCCCTTTTCATTATTCTTTGGAATCGATAAGCCCCGAGTTCCAGGCCAACCAAGAGACCTAAAACCATCTCCTTGTCTCCGTCGATAAAATCCACTGACAATCGACTTGCATTCTCCTCGACTAGAAATGCAGAAAGAACCCCTCCCAGATCTCTTCCCTTAGAATAACTTGATGAGGCCAAGAACCCCTCATGACTCATCTTTCCTTGAGATGAGATTGTTGCGATTTTAACCAACCAAAGGGGACCGCTTTGACCAGAAAAACGATGCGCCTGGGTGGGTTTGGCTAAGACTTGTTCCCAGTCCCACGCAGACAATTGCGGCTCAATTCTTTTGATTTGAGATAAATACTCGGATTCCTGAAAAATCAGAACTCGTGCTTCATCCCTTTTTCCCGATGGGGGCAGTTTGCCATTTTTTGACCTCGAAGCGACTAGATTTTTCAAGCCCTCCAGCCAGCCTGCAGGATCACTTTTGATCTGTGATGATTTTAGAGCCAAAGGCCCCTCATTTTTCGCCATTGTGAAGTCCCCTCCCTCCCTTTTTATGTCACAGGGGGCTGTTAAGAACAACAAAACCCTCTACAAGGGACCTTATTTTGGCTAGAATTCCTTTATGTCGACCGCCTCTTTAACCAAACAATCATTTCTTAAATTGATGCAACTGAATGCTGAGAATCTCTTTCTTTACATGGACAGATACAGCGGACAGGACCTCGATAAGGTATCTGAGATTGAATGGCAAAAATTCTCAACTTCAACTATTTCAAACAAAAACCTAAAGAAAACCCAGGCCCTTGCCAACGCCATTCTAGAAGTAGATCCGCATATTGTTTTGCTTAATGAAGTTGGTGGTGAGGAGTCGCTCAATAACTTTAATCAGCATTTTTTGAAAAAGACCTACCTCCCGATGATCGTTGAAGGGAATTCCGATCGTGGAATTGATGTTGGTTATTTAGTCAAAGAAGACCCACTCCTTCAGTACTTGATGATCTCGCACAAACATCGACCTCTTGATTTTTCTTTTGATCAACAAAAGAATCAGGTCAAAGATCCCAACACCAAGTACTTCTTTTCACGGGATGTTCTCGAACTGAGAGTTTTTAGAAAAGGGGAGGGAAGTCCTCGGTTCATTTGCTTCCTCACCCATCTTAAAAGTAAATTGGATCCGGATGGAACGGACCCACAGGGACGAAGCAGAAGAAGAGCTGAGCTACAAACAATGGTAAAAATATACAACGAAGCCAACAAGGAAATGAAACACCGGGTCCCTCTGCTTGTTGCGGGAGATTTTAATGGCCTTGCATACAGATCGGCTTGTGAGAAGGAATTTGAAAGTCTCTACGAAAATTCGGATCTCATCGAGCTCTTTGATCTTATCGGAGGAGACGAAGAAGCACGGACCACTCAAATTCAGTTTTTAAGAGATGGACTCCGTCGCCTGCTGCAACTTGACTATTTCTTTCTGTCCCCCGCCCTGATCGACAAGGTCGAACCTGCCTCTTCATTCGTTTACAGATACAAGAGCGATTTAGGAGTTCCAATGCCTCTGAGCACTTCAATTGAACAGAGATTAAGCCTTCCCTCAGATCATTACCCCGTAGTGTTAACCATAAAAAATCCACTCAAGGATTGAGTCCTCAAAGGACAATCAGAAAAAAAATCCCCAGAGGTTTCCTGGGGATTGACTTAAAAAAACAAAAAGCGGGCAACAAACTTGATCTTCTATTTCTTCGCGCTTGCTTTCTGTTTGGTTTTCAGTTCCTTCTCTGTTGATTGCTTGGTTTCCGCAGAAGCCTTTATGTCTAAAAGATTCACCTCAAAGACCAAAACCGAATTTGCCGGAATACCAGGTCGAGCGCGATCACCGTAAGCCAACTCAGGCGGAACATAGATTTTCCACTTTGCACCCTTCTTCATCATTTTGAGGGCTTCTTGCCAACCTGGAATAACTCCGCCCAAAGGAAAATTGGCGGGCTGGCCACGACTGTAAGAGCTATCAAATTCCTTGCCGTCAATCAAAGTTCCTTTGTAATCGACCGTCACGAGACTATCTGCCGTAGGAGATTCTGCCTTTGCATCTCCTTCTTCATCGATCTTATACTGAAGCCCAGATTCAGTCGTTTTAATTCCTTCCTTGGTTTTATTCGCAGCAAGATACTCATCGCCCTTCTTTTTGTTCTCTGTCGCCGCGTGAGACTCTTTCTCTTTTCGCTTTTCGTACATGGACTTCATGGCCGTTTGCATCTCTTCTTCTGTTAGGCGCGTTGGTTTATCACCCATCACGTCCTTAATGGCCAGAGCCAGTGCACTTGGATCAACAGTGACCTCTTGGTCCTTCATGTTTTTTGCAAACTGATATCCAATGGCATAACTGTATTTTGCCTCTTCACCGTTCAGGGAATACGAAGCGATCTTGTCACAGGCCACAAGCCCAAGCGTGATCGCAACCAGCACCCCAACTTTCAAATTTCTCATTCACTCTCCTTGGTTGAATCTACTGGCGAAGGCCAGTGGTTTTGCCACTCTACAGAGACTCAACAAGTGGGTCAACAGGCCCCTTACTGAGCGCTTCATAGCGCAGAACATTAGGATCCCGCAAAACGGGGGAATACGGCTATCTTATCTCGAAGATCTTTTGGAACTCTTTTGTCTAAAATGCGTTCACAATCCTCAATGCCATGGCGACCGGAAAGATGGGTCAATAGGATTTTTTCTCCCTCAAAAAGGGGCAATCGTGGCAGCAACTCGTCAAGGTGAATATGCCCCCAGTCCCGAGCATTCTGTACTGACTTATTCTCGTCAATGTAGGTGACTTCCATCACCAATATCCTGCTTTTTCTGACCCATTCACACTCATCAAAAAACTCAATCTTCGTGTCCCCTGAAAAGGAAATCTCTGGTGCGAGGTGCCTGACATTTACCTCTACCCCTCGACGCCTCTGCTCACGAATCTCTGTCTCAGTCAATTTAACGAGATCAGGCCTGAGATTTTTCCGAATCTGAAAAACAGTGTAGCCCAGAGAGGGTATTCGATGCATGGTACGAAATGGTTTAACGATCAAATCATTTCGAAGAGGCACTTCATCCCCAAGGCTAAGAGGACAAAACTCAAACGAATACTCGTGCCCTTCCATTTCCTGCCAAATCGCCATGATCCCTGTCATAAAACTCACCATTGAGGCAGGCATATAAAATTTTGCAGGCGGCAGATGAGCCAAGGCTCTCTGGGAAATAATATAAGGGATGCCCGCCGCGTGATCCATATGGCCATGAGTAATAAAAAACCGCGAGATGGGAGCGAGATGAGGAAACCCCTGGGCCACATCAAAAGCAACGTCACACCCGAGCAAAGAATAGTGAGTTCCTACCCCCGCAAGAGATGAACCTCGCAAGATCCAAGACCCATGCTTCCAATCTACCAAAGGCAAAAGAACCCCCTTTTTTTACCCTTAAGCTAAACAGCTACGTCCTCAGTGTCGAGAGAGAGGCTTTGAAATTTTCGCTTGGAATGGTGACGCTTTGAGATATTTCTCTTTCGCCGATCATCCACCTGACGAAGAAGACGTTCTTTCGCCCGATTCAATGCGATATAAAAATCACGATGAGATTCCGAGCTCGTATATGTCTTCCTGTTGTCTCTCACATTCATGCGAACATTGAACAAATCATTCGCCTTAGAAAGATAAACAGAAACTGGACTCTCCCTCTTCAGATGCTCAACCACGTGTCCCACTCTCTCCATCACGCCTTCTCTGATCGCCGAAGTAAGGTCAAAATCTTCACTGATAATATTGTGCATAAAGCCTCCCATCAAGTTCTACTGCTGTGGTTTCGCATCAAATTCTGTACCAGGCTGAAACCCCCCTGCTCAAGCTTAGGTGCAAAAATGAGACATCTATGAAAAAAGATAAACGCAAGATGGGAATTTTTTCCTCAAATTACCCCCGTCTCTCTTTATGCATGACAGTGAATCAAAGCCTGTAGTTTGGAAAGAGAAAATGGTTTGTTGAGATAGGCCGCAGCTCCTTCATTTAAAGCAGCCCGTTCAGTCACCTGATTTCCAAAGGCTGTGATAAGAATCACAGGAAGGCTGGGAATGGTTGACTTCGATAATTTGAGAAATTCAAACCCATCCATTTGTGGCATGTTAATGTCGGAAATTACCAAATCAAAAGGATCCCCGTCGCCTTTGGTCATCATGCAAATGGCCTCTAGGGCGCATGATGCTGAGCGAAATGTTGACAGTCGAAACCCTCTCGCCTCTAAAAATTCACAGATCAGCTCTCGCATTTCACAATCGTCCTCGACAACCAGGATGTGCTTAGCAGATATCGTATTTTTCATTTTTACCCTCCCCTAAAACTCATGAGACTTAATGTCCCATTTCTAATTCGCCATTGCCTCTCAATTATCCCCAAAACTACTGACAAAGAACTGATAACAACTCAAGGCCCAAAACGACCACTTTCATCTATAAAAAGCAGAATTCATGCCACAAAAGCTGACAAGCTGAATCCTAACGAGTAAATGAAATAGCAAGCTCCCCACCCGCCCACCATCCAATGGAGAAGCTGAGACATGGATAGGTTTGGTATCGACAAAGATCCAAGGGTATTCGCACAATGTGTACACAGTTGCAGAGAGCCTGTCATGTTCCTGGACCTCAGGGGACGCTTGGTCTATGTGAACCCCGCTTGGGTGAAAACCTACGGGCATTCCGAAAAGTCAGTCCTGGGACATTCGCCACGTATTATTCGCCATAAATATCTGGATAGAGATATCTACAGGAAAATTTGGGAACATATCCAAAATCCGAAGATCGGTTTTTGGAAGGGAGAGCTCGTTAGCCTGAGTGCCGATGGCCGCGAAGTCCCTGTGCTGCTCACTATCACTCCCGTTAAACGAGAAGATGAAACGAACTCTGGATACATTGGCATCGCGCTTGATCTGACGGAAGAAAAAAAACTCCGCGCCCAAGTCGAACAGCAGGATCGAATGGCAACCATTGGAATCCTCACAAGCGGTATGGCCCATGAAATTGGCACTCCGATTGGGGTCATTCGTGGAAGGGCTGAAATGTTGCTCATGGACTGCCCGCAAGACGAGCGCCTCAAGAAGAACTTGGAAATTATCGTCAAACAGACAGATCGAATCTCCGGATTTATCAATTCACTCCTGAAGCTCAGTCGATCTTCGGGGGACCAAGTGCTTGAATCTGTTGATGCCCCACGAGTGATAAAGGGAGTTCTTGAACTTTTGACTCCGAAGTTTCGCAAAGCTCGCATCCAGCTCGAAATGAATTCTGAAGAAAATCTCATTGCTCTCGCCGATGTCGCAAGGCTGGAGCAAATCACGATCAACATAGTCGTTAATGCAATTCATGCAATTGAAAAGAAACGAGAGACGGAACTCCCAACAGAATCAGCTCAGTTTGTTCGTGTAATGGCCTTCCGCACTGCAAACTCGATCAATGTTTCCATTGAGGACAGCGGCTGTGGCATATCTAAAGAAAATCTAAAAAAGATATTTGAGCCCTTTTTTACAACCAAATCAGCCGGTCAGGGCACTGGCCTCGGCCTGTCCATCGTGAATCGTCTCCTCGATGAAATGGGCGGCGCCATCTCCGTTGAAAGCACAGAGGGAAAAGGCACAAAATTCACTTTCGCCCTTAAACCTTCAAAAGGCCCAGAAATGGCGGGATCTATCGACGGCTGGGCCACAACGGAGCCTCAATAACTGAGGCTCGCCAAACCAAAATCGGAGGGTCGAGAAGCAGGGGGACGGGATTCCACCTTCCCTTCACTTATCGCCTGGGGATCATCACTAACGAACCCATACTCCCGTTCCTTGCGATACAAAGTACGGCGATTGATTCCCAGTATCTGCGAGGCCTTTTCTTTTCTCCCACCTGTTTTTTCTAAAACATATTTCATATATCTCTTCTCCAGGTCTCCCACTGTCGGTAAACTTGAAACTGCTGTCGCAAAAAAGTCTTCTAGGCTATCTGAACTTCCCGAGATCGGAAGATCAGTTACGTCGATGACTTCTTTGTTTGTTAAAACAACGACGCGCTCAATGATGTTCTCTAACTCGCGAACATTGCCATTCCAGGGATAGGTCATGAGAGCTTCGATAGCGGCTGCCGTAAACCCCTTGATCGTGGATCCATTGGATTTTCCGTACTTTTGCAGAAAATGCCGAGCTAAAATGGGAATATCCTCCCTCCGATGGCGCAAAGGTGGAATATGAATAGGAATTACAGCCAAGCGGTAAAACAGATCCTCCCGAAACCGCCCTTCTTTGATTGCTTCACCTAGATCCTTGTGAGTTGCGGCGACAATCCTCACATCTATGTCTTTATAACTGTTGTCCCCAACTGCCTTGATTTTCCTTTCTTGCAAGACTCTCAGTATTTTAGCCTGCAAAGACATGTCTAAATCACCGATCTCATCAAGAAAAAGAGTTCCTCCCTCGGCTTCTTCGAAAAGTCCGCGCTTGCGAACTATAGCTCCCGTAAAGGACCCCTTTGCATGTCCAAAAAGCTCAGACTCTAGAAGATTTTCGGGAATCGCCGTGCAGTTGATCGCGACAAAGGCTTTCTCTGCTCTCGCTCCACTTTCGTGGATGGCCCGAGCCACAATCTCCTTACCAGTTCCACTTTCACCCGTGATCAAAACATTTGCCGTTGCTCTCGATACCCTTTCAATCAAATCAAAGACTGCGTGCATCGACTTGGACTTACCTATCAATTTTCCCGTCGCCACGCTCTTTTGAACTTCTGAACGCAACACCTGGTTCTCAATTTTGAGACGACGTATCTGAATCGCGCGCAGAATCCTCACCTCCAACTCACCCAACTTAAATGGCTTCACAATGTAATCGAAAGCACCCACGCGAGTCGCCTCAATCGCAGATTCAATACTTCCAAATGCTGTTACGAGAATCACCGGAACCTCAGGGGCAAATTTCCTCATTCTCTCTACCAGTTCAATGCCATCCATTTCGGGCATTTGAATATCGCAAAGAATCGTGTCGACCGACTCCAGATGCCCTTCCTTGTCTGAAGTTGCCTTCAAATACTCAAAGGCCTTGGTTGCCAAAGGAAATGCCACGACTTCAAACCCAGCACGAGAAAGAAACTCGTTCACCATGGTTCTCATCTCACCATCATCGTCTATAAGAACAATTCTTCCTTTATTAGACATGAGACTTTTTTACTCCTTGTTAAAGTTTCAAAACAAAAAGTGAGCTATTTTTTCCCACTCAATATCTTTATATCACTTCAATTGCATCTGGTATGCTAAATGAGCACAGCGCGTGCCAATAAGAAAATCGCAAAAACGAGTAAAGGCCTCATTCCAATGCTGCAAATGGCTTGATTTTTTGAGAGAATTTTGGAGTGGAGGCGTATTATGGCGGTCAGTATGGAAAAAAATATGGCACAGGAGGGATTTGCCGGTCGCCCTTCCGGCGGTGAATCTAAAGCCCGATTGGAACGGGATTACAAATACCTTGATCATGAGTCCTACCGCAATAAATTGAGAACGGACAAAGATGGCAACCACGAATTGCGTTTGTTCATTGAAGGTATTCACTGCGCCAATTGCCTGCACCGTATTGAGTCCCTCAAAGGAGCTATTCCTGAGATTGAGGAGCTCCGCGTTAATTTAGGGGATCACTCGGCCCTTTTAGCCATCAAACCAACTGGCTCCCTTTCCAAGGTCCTTCAGGCCATTCAAAATCTTGGTTTTGTCCCTCATCCTGATGGACAAGCTCTTGGTGGTCACAAAGGCATTGAATCAGAAAATCGCAAACTCCTTATGCGACTCGGAGTTGCCGGTGCAGCAACCGCAAATATTATGCTACTGGTTATATCTATTTACGCTGGAGCTGAAGCTGACCTAGCCAAGATTTTTCACGCATTGAGTTTTTTCCTGTTTCTGCCCGTATTTTTCTATAGTGCTCAGCCTTTTTTCAAAAACACTTGGATGGCAATCAAAAATCGTCGCCCTTCCATCGATTTGCCCATCGCCATTGCCCTCAGCTTGGGAGGCGGGATCAGCACCTGGCATTTGATGCGAGGGCATGGAGACATTTATTATGATTCTCTCTCTTCCCTTGTCTTTCTCCTACTGGGCAGTCGCTATCTTCTTGCACGAACCCACCAAAAATACCTCTCACCGTCATTTTGGAAGCCATTTTTGGAGTCAAAGACAGTTCGACGTTTGAACTCAAATTCAAAGATAGCTGAAGACTTGGCTCCTGATGAACTTAAAATCGGGGATATTGTGCAAGTTCTCGAAGGAGAAAAGATTCCTGTCGATGGAAGGCTCATTGAAGAAAGGGGCTATGTGAACGTCTCTATTCTTACGGGAGAAACCCGTCCCCAAAAAATTCTCAGAGGGGAATCATGTTTTGCAGGCACCGAATGCTCAAGCCCCTCATTGACTTTCATAACGACAGCAGTGGGTCATCAAACCCGCATTGGCCAGATTTTAGCCAAAATGGAGAACGAATTTTTTTCGCGCACCCCTTTGACGGCACTCGCCGATCGGGCTGCCCAAATTTTTACTGTCTCCGTATTATTGATTGGATCACTGTTTTTCCTCTCTTACGCTCCGATTGATTTTCATGAAGCCGTTAATCGCACTTTAGCTCTTGTCGTACTGGCTTGCCCCTGCGCCCTTGCCTTTGCGACTCCATTGGCCCAAAGTTTGTCCCTGCAAACAGCCTTGCGAAGAGGATATTTGATCAAGCGAGCCGAGAGCCTCGAAAAACTTGCAAAGGTTGAAGAGGTTGTTTTTGATAAGACAGGAACTCTCACAGAGGGTGAATTTGAACTTCTTAATTGGTACCCTTCCCAGCCACGCTCAGAAATTCTGGCCGCAATTTATGCTCTCGAGGCAAAATGCGATCATCCTATCGCCAAAGCCTTTACTCAGGAACTTGACTCCTATCGGAACAGCGCCCCCACCGTCACCGATTTTAGTGAACAAATCGGAAAAGGCATTTCCGGAAAATTTTCTGATGGCTCTCAATTAGATATTTTCAGATCCAACGAGGATCTCGCCGATCAAAGTTCGGCCAATATTCTTCTTAATGCAGTCGATGTTGTCTGGAATGGGGAACTCCAAACCACTGTCCTGTTCGGAGACCGACTGAGAGGTGATGCCGCTTTCACATTAGACTCCATCAAAAAGCTGGGACTGCGTTTTTTTGTGTTAACTGGTGACAAAACCGCTCCAGCTCTTCTTGCCGCCCAAAAATTAGGACTTGATCCGGTCAATATTCTAACCCAGCAATCTCCAGAGCAAAAAAATACTTTTATCAAATCCCGAAAGCATGTTGCCATGGTCGGCGATGGCGCCAACGATGCCGTCGCGATGGCGAGTTCCTACGTCGGAATAGCCGTAAAAGGAAGCATGGAAGCAAGCCTCCAGGCAGCAGACGTTTATCTGACTCGGTCTGGAGTTTCTCCAGTTCTTGATGTTCTCAATATCGCGCGAAAATCTATGCTGGTCGTTCGTCGCAATCTTGTCCTTTCAATGATTTACAATCTGGCCTGTGGAACCGCAGCACTCATGGGCCATATCAGCCCACTTCTCGCGGCTATTCTGATGCCTCTCAATTCTATGATCGTGGTCTCCTCCTCAATCATTGGCACGAGTGGGTTTCGTCCTACTGGAGATTTAGTGAAGTCAAAATTAAATACAGTGCCCGATGAAAGAACCGGCCTTTTTAAGGAGATCATCGCGTGAATCTGTTTCTTTTTATGATCGGACTCACCTTTGTGATGGTGGCGGGATTCGTCGGTGCATTTTTGTGGGCCGCAAGTTCGGGACAATTTGAGGACCTCGCAACTCCAGCTTACAGAATTCTTAACGATGATAGCGATGAACTTGAAAAAATTGGGCAAAAAAACCATACTGAATTAAATTGAATTGCATTGGAACAGCTTTGACAAAAAATTAAGTGAGAGGAACATCGGATGAATTCAGCAGACAAATCCTACTATGACGACGACATTGTTAAAATGTTTCTGTTCGCCACCCTCGGCTGGGGTGTGACAGCATTCCTGGTAGGACTCATCGCAGCACTACAGATCAGCTTTTGGCAAATCAATTTTGGCCTCGAATGGATCAGTTTCGGGCGCCTGCGTCCATTGCATACGAATGCAGCGATTTTTGCGTTTGCCGGAAACATTGTATTTGCTGGAATTTACCATTCTTCGCAACGGCTCCTTCGTGTCCGCTTGTTCAATGACTTTTTGAGCCGATTTCATTTTTGGGGTTGGCAATTCATTATTCTATCGGCAGTCATCACTTTGCCCCTCGGTTTCAGCCAAGGCAAGGAGTATGCCGAACTCGAATGGCCCATTGACATCGCTATCGCTATCGTCTGGGTTGTTTTTGCGGTTAACTTTTTTGCTACCCTCTTTCGTCGGAAAGAAAAGCATTTGTATGTCGCACTGTGGTTTTACATCGCAACAATCGTGACCGTGACAGTCCTTCATGTCGTCAATTCCCTCAGTATACCCATCGGCTTCATGAAGAGCTACACCGTTTGGGCAGGAGTGCAAGATGCCATGGTGCAGTGGTGGTACGGGCACAATGCTGTCGCCTTTTTTCTAACAACTCCATTTTTGGGACTCATGTATTATTACCTTCCAAAAATAGCAAATCGCCCCATCTATTCGTATCGCCTCTCGATCGTTCATTTTTGGGGACTTGTTTTTATGTATATTTGGGCGGGACCCCACCATCTTCTTAATACCGCCATGCCTGATTGGGCTCAAACCCTCGGCATGGTTTTTAGCTTAATGATTTGGGCCCCGAGCTGGGGTGGGATGATCAATGGTCTTCTGACTCTTCGCGGAGCCTGGAATTTACTCAGAACAGAGCCCTCAATGAAGTTCCTCGTCGCTGCAATTACCTTTTACGGCATGTCGACTTTTGAAGGACCACTTCTATCGATTAAGTCCGTCAATGCCCTTGGTCACTACTCAGATTGGATCATCGGTCATGTTCATAGTGGAGCTCTCGGCTGGAATGGGTACATGGCTTTTGGAATTATCTATTATCTCCTTCCCCGATTATACAAAGTTCCCCTTTTCAGCCTTCGACTCGCCAACATCCACTTCTGGATAGGTATGCTTGGAATACTTTTCTATTATCTTTCCATGGTCTCTGCTGGCCTGACCCAAGGATTGATGTGGCTCGCTCTTGATAGTAATGGAGTTCTCGTTTATCCGGATTTTGTTGAGACAGTAAATCGAATAAAGCCCCTCTATCACATCCGAACTTGCGGTGGATTATTTTTTCTCACCGGCGCACTCATCATGTTGTACAATATTTACAGAACAGTGCGAAATGCCAAATCAATACAAAAGGAAGACATACCCAGCGCGGCCTATTACAAGCCGGATCCAAGTCTAGACAAAGGACATCGACGACTGGAGGGAATGGCTGCTGTATTCACAGTCCTGACAGTGATCGCAATTTTGGTAGGATCCGTTATTTCAATTCTTCCCACTCTCTCCATGCATAGCTATGTGAAACCGGAGACTATCTCAAAACCTTGGACTCCCCTCGAGCTGGCAGGACGAGACATCTACGTGAGCGAAGGTTGCTATGTTTGTCATTCTCAAATGATTCGTAAGCTCAGTTTCGACGTTGCCCGTTTTGGTCCCGCTTCGACCATCGGAGAATCCCTCTACGATCATCCTTTTCAATGGGGTTCCAAACGAACAGGACCTGACTTGGCTCGAATTGGAGGAAAATATCCTGACCTATGGCATTACAACCATATGATTGATCCGCGCTCCGTTATTACACAATCTCTTATGCCCGCCTACCTCTGGCTGGAAAAAAAGACGACAGACTTCTATAGTTTGCGGCGCAAACTATCAGTGTTGAAGACTTTGGGAGTTCCTTATGATGATGAAACAGTGGCCAATGCGGACAAAATTGCTGCAGAACAAGCCTTTGTCGTGGCAAACAGGCTGTCCTCTCAAGGTGCCCCAGCAGGTCTCGAAAGTAAGCAGATTGTCGCTCTGATTGCCTATCTCCAAGCCCTCGGAAAGAAAGGTGGTGACCAGTGAAAAATGAAGTTCTAAGTCGGTTTCCACATATCGATTGGAGCCTCTGCGGCTTTCTCATCTTTGTCACAGCTTTTGTGGGTGTCCTATTCTGGGTATTCCGCCAAGGCTCAAGTGATCATTACAGTCAAATCTCAAAATTTCCGTTCGGGGAGGACCAGAAATGAAAAATGAAGACAATAGCCCCATCGAAGGGCACAACTACGATGGCATTCGCGAGCTTGACAATCCTTTGCCACGCTGGTGGTTAACTATTTTCTATTCTACGATCGTTTTTGCGGCTGTCTATTACTACCATTATGAATTCGGCTCAGGACCCTCATCGGATCAAGAACTCACAAAAGAGCTAGATTCTCTCGAATCAAAAAAGCAAAAGGCCACCACAGATACACCTGCTCAGCCAACACCCGAGGATTTCAAAGCTCTTCTTTCTGATCCTGAAACGCTGAAATTGGGAGCTGCAGAATATTCTGCAAAATGCATGGCCTGTCACGGAGACAAAGGGCAAGGCTCGATTGGTCCCAATCTGACGGATAATGCTTGGATACACGGCGATGGCTCAATTTCCGCAATCAGTCAGATTATAAAAAACGGCGTGGCCGAAAAAGGAATGCCGCCTTGGGGAGAAATAATTAAGCCAAAATTAACACTCCAAATCTCGGCCTATATTCGTTCGCTCAATGGGACCAATCCTCCTGGTGCAAAAGCTCCTGAAGGGCAGGTCTATCCCTAAACTAAGGACACTCAAATGAACCGTCACCCCCTCGAACTGCCCGAAGATAGCCTCGCCTCTCTGACAGCAGATGGATCTAGGTCGTATATTTATCCGGCAATCGTGCGGGGTCGGTTTCAGCGCTATCGCCAGTCGCTGCATCTCGCATTGCTTGGCCTCTTTTTGGCTCTTCCATGGATTAAGATTGGGGGACATCAAGCTGTTCTGCTTAATATCCCTGACCGACACTTTTCAGTTTTTGGGCTTACATTTCTTGCCCACGACGCGCCAATTTTCTTTTTTATTCCTGCTATCTTTGCCCTTTGCCTGATCTTTGTTACCGCTATGTGGGGAAGACTGTGGTGCGGCTGGGCCTGTCCCCAAACTGTTTTTATTGAGACTATTTTTCGACGGATCGAAAGATGGATCGAAGGCAACCATCTGGCTCAGCGAAAATTGAATCAAGAGAGTCTTAGCCTTACCAAACTTTGGAAAAAGTCTCTCAAGTGGGTTCTCTTTTTATTCGCTACCCTGATTATAACCCACACTTTTATTGCTTACTTTGTTGGTTCGAGTGAACTCTTGCAGATCATCCAAGGGCCTCCAACTGAAAATTGGCCTGCGTTTGTGGCTATGGCCATTCTTTCTGCCATTTTCCTTTTTGATTTTGGCTGGTTTCGCGAACAATTCTGCATCATAGCCTGTCCCTACGGACGATTTCAATCTGTCATGTTGGACCAAAAAACCATCAATATTTTTTACGATGAAAAAAGAGGTGAGCCGCGTAAAGGCAAAAGCCCTCCAACTGAGCAGCAAGGCGACTGCATCAATTGCTTTCGATGTGTGCAAGTTTGTCCGACAGGCGTTGATATTCGACGTGGCACGCCGCAGTTAGAGTGCATTGCCTGCACAGCATGCATCGACGCCTGCGACGAGATCATGGAAAAGGTGAATAAACCCAGAGGCCTCATCCGATACACTTCACAAGCTAGTCTTGAAGGAAAGCCAAAAAAAATCTTTCGGTTAATTGATTTTATTTATATCGGGCTCATCCTTTTGACGATCTCTGGTTTTGTCCTCGCACTTTCTTGGCGAAACCCATTGCAACTGACTCTGTTGAGGGCCAAAGACATTCCGTACCGTTCCGTCACTCTCGACGATGGAACTCCCGGCCTCATCAATCACTTTAGCCTTCATATTGTCAATCAGAGCACGGAAAAGGCAACTATGAGATGGCAAATTGCTGAGCCTTGGTCGCGGCAAGGAGTGAGTGTTGTATCTCAGCTCAACGAGCTCTCCCTTGAGCCCTACAAAAATCAAACGATACATTTGTTCATCAAGTTTCCCCTAAGCCTCCTTGAGAAATCCAATGCCAAAACGATATTAATAGATTTCACAAGGGTCCTTGAACAAAAGGAAGACTCTATTCCAATTGAAGCAAAACTGCTCGGCCCCTCTCCTGGCTCAAATTAATAAAAACTGGCCCACTTGATTGTTGTTCCAAACTCCAAGGGAGCCGGCTGAACCAATCTCAGGAGTCCAGGATCTTCAAACATGCGTCCGGCAGCAGCGCTCACCTTGTGAGCACTGCACCAAGCCGAACTCGATCCTGAACCCCTGAGACTTAGTTCAGCCAGCTCCCTGTGTCTTTTGGACACAACAGAATCACCGAAGGCTTGCGGGCCAACCAAGGATTCCAACTTCGGATGGCGATCATGACATATGATCCTTAAGGCTTCTGGAATCTTTCGTTGTACACCAGGTTTTGCGGATGATGCGATTGATATTGACCTCCCCTTGGCCGGCATTCAACCCATGCAAAAATCAATAATCTGTCGTCCATGACAAATGACAGTGAAATCTTCGAGAAGAAAGGTCTAGATTTTAATACAGCGGCTGGCCCGCAAGCCTTCGGTGATTCTGTTGTGTCCAAAAGACACAGGAAGCTGGCTGAACTAAGTCTCAGGGGTTCAGGATCGAGTTCGGCTTGGTGCAGTGCTCACAAGGTGAGCGCTGCTGCCGGACGCATGTTTGAAGATCCTGGACTCCTGAGATTGGTTCAGCCGGCTCCCTTGGAGTTTGGAACAACAATCAAGTGGGCCAGTTCATTAACACTAACGGAGATACACATATCCATAGGGAGGGATCATTCCCCCCGCGCCACCATCGACCCTACCACTGCTGGTCAAGCAATCACTCCACGGAATCCTCACTCCAGATTCTGAATCGATCAGTCCCTGCTCTTCAAGAACAAGCGATCGGTCGCTCGCTTTGTTTTCATCACCTTTTTCTCGAACGCCTGCTCCTCCTCCCTCACGATTTTTCTTTACGGTCTCAGTTCTTTCATCAGGCCCTTCAAACTTAATCTGCTTCAATTTTCCAACGGGATTTGCACAATTCCCAGAGATTTCCAAGGACCCGCCAGAATAGCTTCGCAAGACCAAATTCATGCGGTTAAATTTTGAAAAAGAACGCTGGTCGCGATCTCGAAAACTGAGACTGCGGGAGCCCTTTATTTCAAGACGCAATTCTCCCTCAGAAAAAGAAATGACCCTGCCCTCGCGAACAACAAAAATACCAAAAAATCTGAAAACCCTCTGTGAGATTCTCTCTCGCTGAGCGATCCCCCATAACAAGATCTTGAAAAACCCTCGACTCAGGAGCACTCTGAAAATAGAAACTGTAAATTTGTTCTCGATGAATGACGCCATTGTCATCAGGCACCTCTTTAGTCCGCAAGCGATCCACATGTAACTCCACCTCTTCATCAATCTCTGCTCTCTTGCCAAGCACGGTCTGTACATCCTTTCGGGGACGCAGATATACCTTGAGCCCTTGGCTCCGAAAACTCAGGGAGTCCAGGATATCGTTTTGTCTCTTTCGAACAAAACGACCTTCACCCGAGACAAGAGCCTCGACGCGGCCGTCAGAGCCCTTGCAATCCGAGTATTTCCAATAGTAAACATCCTGGTCAGGCTTCAAAGAACTCAGAATTTTCTGAGGACGACAGCGCACAACCCCCATCAGCTCCACAGCGCTGAGCGCACTCTCGCTTGCAACTTTGGAAGGATCAGCTTCCCGCTGAATAGCGCTCTCCAACAAAGATCTCGCTTGCATCAATCGTCCAATCAAAAAGTAAGAGTAACCAGAAATCGAATTCTCCGGAACAGACAAAGGTGTCACGCGATGCCCTTTCGATTCCTTGGAGTCAAACGGCTTATCTGGGGGTGTACAAGAGATCAAAATAAAACCGCTGAACGCGACAAAGACCAAATTCACAGCACACCGGGATGCCTTACTCAAATCTCCATATTTCATCGATATTCTCCAATTGCATTAATGTCCCGTATCACCAGAACTCTCAACCAACAGCTTGTTCTCAAGCATTCCATTAAAAAAATACTGAAGCAGTGCGCGCAAACGGAGGTCAAGTTGGCCTCTTTTCTTTTCAACCAAACTATTTCCTACCGCAAGAACTCGTCCCCCTTGAGGCGTATAAAACTCAGTTCGGTCCCCATTTTCATCTGACTTAATCAGTCCATCTTTGTCTAGATACCAATATCCCGCTTCAGTTCGATTCATCACCCACTCCGGTTGGCGAGAGAAAATTGATCGGCCAAATCTCGTCCATTTTTCTGGCCGAACACCCAATAACTGCATGACAGACAAGGGGACATCGACATGCTGCACGACCTGTTCAATATCTACCAGAGGAAGTTTTCCTCCGGGCCGGTAAAAAAAGATAGGTACTCGGAAATGTCCCAAACTATCACTATATGAGGCTTGATCTGATTTAGTTGTGTGGTCAGCTGTGATCACGAAAAGCGTATGATGAAACCAGGGTCGCTTTTCTGCTTCACTAAAAAATTTCCGAAGTGAGAAATCTGTGTATCCAATACTCTCGTGAATCTCTAAAGTTCCCTTTGGGAAACGCCCCGCGTACTCCTTCGGAACACTAAATGGTTGATGAGAGCTCAATGAGAATATAACCGAAGCAAACGGCTCCCGCATCTTATCAATTTCTCTCACCGCAAACTGAAAATAGGGCTCGTCAAAAATCCCCCAGTGTCCGTCAGAATCCTCCTTTTGAGGATACTCATTCAAGCCAAAATAATGCTGAAAGCCAGCTCTCTGAGAAAAGCTATCAAAATACATTGTCCCATTTTCAGCTCCATGAAAAAAGCCTGTCGTATATCCCTCTCTTCGTAATACGCTTCCAAGGCCTTCGATGCGATTTGATGAAAAATCAGATGTGATAAAGGGATCGGGCAACAGACTCGGAATTCCTGAAAGCAAACTCGGTATGGCTTCGATGGATCTCCGCCCATTTGCAAACCCATTCTTAAAAAGCATTCCTCTCGCAGATAGTTCATCAAAAAAAGGAGTGTATCCCTTGCCTCTATTGGCGGCGCCAACAAACTCGAGCGCAAAGCTCTCGAGAATAATCAACACCACATTCTCATGAGTCGGAGCGGACGCCCAGGTTACATTTGTGGGGAGATATTTATCCAACTCACCTTTCGAAAGACTCTCAACGCGCCGACGGATCTGAGTCCCTTTTGATCGTATCATGGTAAAGGTAGAATTCAGCGCTAAGATCCCCAGTTCGTCTTTGGAAAAAATGAAAGCATTCGTCGATTTCAAAGGTTTGAGCTGCCAACCACCACGCGCAGATAAGGCCAACAGGCTTGCCAAGATAAGGTATTCAAAAATGGGATGAACTCTTCGATATTTTTTGGAAGAAACGAATGCAGGAAAAGTCCGGTATAACAAATAGGTCAATACCACCGCCGCAAGCGACAAATACCAATAATACACAATCACTTGAACGGCTTGATTCTGGATATCTCCGGCTAATTTCAGAAATTCTATCGTGCTTCTTTTGCCCGTCAATTGATAGAGCTCGATATCAGCCAAATTCAAAGAGATAAACAACAAATTTACAACAACAAAAAAGGAAAGGGCCAAAGCCTTTAGGTAGCTATTCTGTTGCCATTTGCTCGGTAAGGAAAAAAAAATAAACACCGGAAGATTTGAAAGAACGATTGCAACCAAATCAAACCTTAAACCCAGTAGAAAAGACTCAGCCACCTCTTTATTTGAAAAGCCAGCGAATAGATCCCTGTTATAAACGTAAAAAATTAATCTAACCAAGGCATAGATAGCAAGCAAAGATGAGAGAAGAAGAAGACTTCGGCGTAATACGGGAATTTTTGAGGTTTTCAAATCGCTATTCTCTCTACGCTTGATTTTTATCAGCGCAGCAGCCCCTTTTCAAAATCAAGACTCTGCTCTGCCTCTGACCCAAGAGTAAAACAGCACGCTGTAGGGCTCGCCCTGAACGGCTAAAAACTCTTTTCTAACGTCTTCTACCAGGTCAGGAGCAATGCGGCCAGCATTTATCAAGGCGGGAGCCGCACTTAATAGCAGATCCCGAAAATAAGAGAAAAACCTCTCGCGAACGTGTGGCTGACGAGCGTCAAAATGAAGACTACGGTGTTCTGTCACAATGTTTTTGTACCCTGCCTGCATCAAAAGATTTCCCATCTGAACTCCCACATAGGGGTGCCCTTTGATCGACCACTGATAATCATTGAACTCGATCCAGTACCGCAAAATAGCCGGACTATAAGGATCAACAAAAAAACTAGAATTATTCACTTCCGACAGTATGACTTCCGAACCGGGGATCAAATATTTTCTCAATTCTCGAAGAACAGCGAGAGGGTCCGGCACATGCTCTAAAAACCAACATAAAAAGGCTCCATCAAAAGTCCGTCCCTTAAGAATCGCGAGGTCTCTGGCATCGGACTGATGAAGCTCAAGCCGGTTGTCCAGAAGCTCCTGGGCCAAGGTCGCTCTCGCTACTCTGAGCTGGTCTTCGGAAATATCGATACCCACCAATTGTTTAATCGAAGAAAATCTCTTCAAAAGAATTTTACTTTGCGCACCAATGCCACATCCCACCTCAAGCAAGCTTGTTTCTCTCTTGAACTCCACTCCTTCATAAACATAGGGTTCAAGAAGGCGGGCCTGGTCTTCCAATCGAGCTTGCTCTTGCGAGGTGTAACCATGAAGATATTTTGACACACTCTACCTCTCAAAAAGAGAAGGGACTATTTTGCACATCTTTTGGCCAATGACTGCAATACCATTATGCGCTCAACATCCAAGAAAGCCAAAGGCCCACACCACTAATTTTTGATTTGGATTCTGCTGCAAGACTCATCACCCGGCGCAATCCTCCGATAGATATATACGGTGGAAAATACGCAAACAGATGATTTTTTTAGTTTGGTTAAGGAATTGAAAATTTTGCCAATTTTCGCCTTAATTCTAAGTAGTTGGGGCTGCGTTGGACCGACTTCTCCTTTTGGGGCAATCCATCACCTGACGACCTCTTCTCAGTTAAAAGTTGATCCGGCAGCCGATCCGGCAGCCGATCCGGCAGCCGATCCAAGCATGCAATCCCCTTCCCCTTCAAAAACAAAGATGGACAAGCAGGGCTTTTATGCGCCAGCTCCATCACCCCCAAGAATCGAATTGTTCCCCAATCGCCAGGTGCTTCATGGTCGCCGAGACCTCAAAGTTGTTATATTTGACCCCAAAGGCATTGCTGAGAGCTCACGCTGGCGAGTCTATTACAATGGCTATGAAGTCACCCACCAGCTCGTACCGACTGTCAATGAGGTAGAATCCATCTCCCGCAAGGAATGGACTCTGGAATTTAAAAATCTGAGGGTTCGAGCTGAAAAGGATAACCATATTCAATTCGCCTATTTCACAAGCCCAAATCAACCTCCTGTTATTCGGTCTTGGTTGCCTCCCGAATGCCATATAGATCATATTCAGCAGATTGCAACTACCGAGGACTTTACTCTTTCAGCCAATCTACTCGACAGAATCGACAGACTGTCTCGCGACTTCAATTTTAATCCGAGCCTTCTTGCGGGCCTCGTCGCGCAGGAATCAGCATTCAATCCTCAAGCCATCAGTTGGGCAAAAGCCATTGGACTCACCCAAGTGACTCCTATCGCGGATTTGGAAATCGCTCGTTTTCAACCACTGTGGCCCAGGTCTGCCTCGATCAGCCGCTTTCCCGCCGGAATTGTTAAGGGCCTGATTAACGCAGGAAAGCTCACGGCCAGAGATGATTGGCGCCTCAATCCTGAATTATCGCTCCGCGGAGGACTGACATTCCTTAATTATCTTGTCGATTATTGGGCGGGCGATCCTGTCTTTTCACAACTCAAGGAGAAATCCGCGTTTCCAAAGCAACTCGCCACTCAAATTATTCTGGCTTCCTACCAGTCAGGCGCTTCACGTGTAAAAAAGGCCATACTTGAAAATAATCAAAACTTCTTGGCCTCAGAGAATTTAATGGAGGCACGAAAGTACGTTGGTCGAGTGAGCAGTTACTGTTACCATTTTTCAAATCGAGAGGATCTCTATGCGAAATCGCCCTAAAATCCTCCTTGCAATCGCCATCATATTTTTATGCATCATTGTCTCACTGCCTGTGCAAGTGGCTCTCCTTTATGGGCACGCCATTGATGAACTCGTTCAAATGATGACAAAAATCTCTTTGTTGAATCTCCTCGTCGCTCTCTCCCTTGTCCTCAATATCCCATTCATCCTTCGCGCTTCGCGCTGGCTCTCGCTGAGCCTTCCTCTCTCTCTCATAGCCATAGGTTGGAACAATTGGGTGGTTGCGTCTGTCGGGCTTGATTTCTCCCCCTCAACGACCTGGGTGGCGACCTTGCTATTTGCTTTGCTTTGCGGGTTTGTATCGCTTCCCGTTGTTTGGAATCTTATAAAAAATCCCCAGCAGCGCTGGTGGCTTCAGGCTGTCAGAAAAGCCATTTCCCTTCCCATGACCCTTGAGCCCGTTCGAGGATCGAGCATAGACATGAGAACCTTTGATCTGTCTAAAACCGGAGCTTTCGTCCAGGTCGACGACTGGAGCGAATTTGAGTATCCGATGCGTGAGGGAGATGTGATAAATGTCAAATTCACTATCGGAACTCTCAATCGAATTAGCTGCTCAGCTCAGATCGTGCGAAGAAACTACGAATCAGGCCACTATCCAGCCGGGCTTGGTCTGCGATTTATCGGACTACAGCGAGGACACCATCGTCTTCTTCGTCAATTTGTCGAGACCCAACCAGGTCAGGTCACTCACTAAATATTAACTGATTTTCTTGATTGTTGCTTCGTTCTTGATATGTATGCCTTTTCAAGAAGGAAACTTGATTTGATGTCCCATTCTATTTCTATGAGCCCGATCGGGCATATCCAGTCCTGTTTCCCGGAAAAGTTTGGAGTGCCAAAACAGGGTCGAATTTCTCCTCACAGTCATGGCGCTATTTGTTTTTCAGCGCACATTGACGGGCCTGCCATGACCGCCGGACTGGAATCCTTTTCTCACTTGTGGGTCCTCTGGCTATTTCATCAGAATAAAAATAAAACTCTTCTCAAGAAGGTTCACCCTCCTCGATTGGGAGGAAAAAAATCAGGGGTTTTTGCCTCGCGGAGCCCTCATCGACCAAATGCGATAGGTATGACTGTCGTTCAAATTTTGTCGATTGAAGTCGACCGGATATTGATCAGTGGCTTAGATATGGTCGAGGGTACACCTGTATTGGATATAAAGCCTTATATCCCTCAGTGGGACTCTTATCCAGAAGCCTCCTCTGGATGGCTGAATCACCAAGCCGATTCATGCTGCCCAACAGAATTCTTATCCTCTGCGATGGAAGAACTCTTCGCCTACGAAAAATCAGACTCGCTCGAAATGCCCGCTTCAGAAATTCTCCATGCCATCAGAGAATGTCTCAGTACGGATCCACGACCACCCGCCTACAAGAAAATGGATCAGACAAGGCAGATGAGCGAAAAACCGATTTACGCTTTTCAGATCTATGGCTTAGACGTCAAGTTTCGCAAATGGGACAATGGATTTTTGGTTACAAGAATTGATAAAATGAGAAACGAAAAGAGCAAAGCCACAGGACCCAGCCACAATGCAACCTGAATCCCCATCTTATCGCTGAGGCGGCCCAATCCATAATGCATTATGACGGTCATCAAGGTTCCAAAAGATATCGCGACCGAAAATGCGCGACTTGCCTGTTTTCCAAAAACTTGAGCAATCGTTTCAATGAACACAGGAAAAAAGGGCCCCAAGCTCAGGCCGCATAAAATTAAGAAGACGGGATGATAACTGAGCCCCAGGCCGTAAAAGAGGGTAGAAAAAATCAGACAATATGAGAGCACATGACGACTGGAGCTCTTGAGTAAACCGGGACCCACAAAAAAAACAAGTCGACTCAAAAACATCAAAAGAAAAAAACAAGTGAGGGCATTTGCCGAACTCGCGTCCGACCATTGGGTTACTCGCTTCAGATAAAGCACCATTCGCGTGGTCAGTGACAGCTCTCCAACAAGGTAGGTTGCCAATATCATGGCCATCCAAAGGCTCAGATTTCTTTGAAATCCCCCATTTGATTTGCTCTCTCCTCTGCCCTCACCTTTGCCCTCCGAAGAACTTTCCTGTCCAATGCCATTAATGCCTTTGATGCCCTTATCAGGAGATGAGCTTAGGGTTGAATTTCGCAATCCTCTTCCTCTGGAAAAGTGAAAAAGCGAAAAAAATAATATTATAAAGGGAATCCCGCTAAACAAAAAAACAATCTTGGTCCAGGGATAATTTAGCCCGATAGCATAGGAGAAGATGAGAGGAGCTAAAAAGGAGGCCATCCCATAATTGCTGTGAAGGCCAGAAAAAAGGCGTCTCCAATGCGATTCTGGTGAACTTTCCTGAATAAGCACGTGCTGAGCAACCGATCCAATTCCCTGACCAATTCCTAGAACTCCGGAGGCGACCAGGACAGAAATATAGTTTCCGCCAAGACCCAAACCCACAAATCCAAGACCCATAAAAAATAAACTTCCCCGCAAAACGCGAATCGATCCCGCCAACGGAATCAACCACCGACAGGAGTAGCTCGCCATAAAGCTCAGCAGAGAGGTCACAGAAAATAGCCAAGAGCCTGAGGTATCCGTCAGGTGAAGGTCTTGTAGCACTAAGGGAAAAAAAGGACCACGAGCATTATCTAAAAAACCAAGGGCAAACAATGAGGCATACGCAAAAAGAACACAGGACCACCGCAGTTCCACATTGCGCATTTCTAGCCAGAGCCGCATGTTTGACTTCATCCTTTTCGTCCGCAACAAATCGACTACCATCGTCATGAAAGCCGATAAAATATGGGTTTGATCTCTCCATCAAAAATTGCCACAATAGCCCCGGATTAAAACTTAACTAGATTTTGTTGGCACGAGCACGGGCACGGGCCACTTCAGAGTACACCAAGTGAACCGACACCACATCTCGTATTTCACCTTAAGATGGAGATTTATTCGTGGGCACGAACGTTGATGCAATGACTCCAGAGGAGACTATTGACCAAAGCGCCACTTTGGAGGACCAACTCCCCCCGAAAATATCGGAATCTTTCTGCGTTCTGCCTTGGATCCAACGTTTTATTAATCTTGGTGGTGAACATCAAATTTGTTGTACCTCTGAAGAGTATGGCAATTCGATTCGTTCCACCTTTGGAAGAATTCTAAAGGTGAGCAACACGACTGATCCAGACAAAGTTCAAAATGCCTCAAGCCTCATGAGAGTTCGGCGACAGATGCTAAAGGGCAGGTGGCCTGCTGCTTGCTCCAGATGCAAAATCGTAGAAAAGTGCGGTGGAAGAAGCAGACGACAAATCGAAAACTGGCGATTTGCTGACAGAATTGCTGAAATCATAAAAAGCACTAATAAACGTGGACGAACGACAATTCTTCCCTCTTACCTAGATCTCCGACTTGGAAACTTTTGCAATCTTGTTTGTCGCATGTGCAATCCGAGAGCAAGTAGAAAATGGTCTCTTGAATGGAACCGGGTCAAGTTGACCTGGGAAAAACTCATTTTTATTAGATGGCGCTATAAATATGACTGGTATCGGAGAGAAAATTTCAAACCCTTTCTCAAGGCACTCCTTCCCCATATCAGGAATTTTCATGTGGCTGGAGGAGAACCTCTCATTATTCCTGAGACGCTGGAACTCTTAAAGGAACTACAAAGAACGGGCATTTCTCGTAGCACGGAAGTTTCTTTTAACACAAACCTTACAGTCCTCAATCAGGATCTACTGAAGTGCTTGCAAACTTTCAAAAGAGTTTTCTTTTACGTGAGTGTTGATGCTTACGGCGAACTGAACGACTACATTCGCTACCCAAGCAAATGGGCAAAGATTGTCGATCGCGTACATGAAATCTCAACATGGGCGAAGGACTCTCCTTTTGTCATCCAGTTTAACGTGACTGTACAGATTTACAACATTTTGAGACTACACGAGCTCATCGACTGGATTCAGTCGCTTGATTTGCCTGGAGTCGGCAACGTCCCCAATCTCACTATTCTAAACAATCCCAGCTACTATGACATTCGCAATCTCCCCCCAAATCTGAAACAAGAAGTCACACAAACTATTGCAAAGAAAAGAGTCGATTGGCTCTCAGCAGCCCCCTCTTATGCGCGAGAAAGTTTTGCGGCGACATTGGATTCAATTGTTGAACATTTAAAATTCCCTCCCTCAGGTCGCTGGACTTTCTCCCACTTTCAATCCGTGACAGCCGCCCTAGACGCGTCAAGAAAACAAAACCTGGAGAGCCATCTTCCGGAATTGGTAGGCCCTCCAAGGATGGGATTGCACGAACCTCATCAGGCTCCGTTAGGAGCCCCACAAAATTCTGCTTTCAAACTATAAATGGTCGATAAATGGGCGCGTCCCTCCGCGCGCCGACCAAAAGTCACTCATCGTTGCAACTGGATGGCCGTCAGTTGATATCTGGCCAAATCACCAGCTCTTCTCCCGCGCCCCTGTGAAACGACAAGAATTTCTTTAATCGGGATTGCAAAACCTAAATCAACCACAAGTTCGTCACCACTCATTATAGGACCATGGAGCTCTGACAGCGAACGTCTGCTTCCGTCCCGAAGCACAGCAACAACCTCAATTATCTCTGTTGATCCAGCAACACACGAAATCTTTATTCCAACAATATTGTTTTTATTTACTGGAAATGAAACCCGACGCTGGCTCTGGCCAAAAATTTCGTCAAGGCCTAAATCTAGAGAAACCTCGTGATACGGCTGAGATTGCTCTTTTGGAATTACAGAAACAAGTGTCACCCCCATATTTTTTCGAGGGGGAATAGCTTCAGGGTGGGCGGCTTTTTTAGGCGGGGCAGCAATCTCCACTTCATTATCTCTTTGCAACTTAGGATCAGACACAGGCTCAATTTCGGGTTCAGGCATAATTTCAGGCTCCTGCACCAGTTCGGGCTCAGGCACCAGTTCAGGCTCCTGCACAAGTTCGGGCTCCTGCACCAGTTCGGGCTCCTGCACCAGTTCGGGCTCCGACGCTAGCTCGGGTGCGGACTCCGCAACCTGCGATGAATCTGAATCAATCCGCAAGCTTCCAAAATTCTCGTTGATTACCTTAAGATGAAGAACAGCACTATGAATAATAAAATGCCCCCTCAACTGGATTTCCCATGCCCCCCCCTGATCGACGTCTTCTGCATTTACGAGCTCGACCTGATCATAGCTTTCAAGTTGTTTAGACAAGAAAGATCCACGCGCCTTGGGTATTGATTTAATGGTCAGCGAGTTCAGGTCCAACAAAAGCTCAGCTTGAGCCTTTCCATCAGATGATTTGGCCACTATGTCCACTTTTTCGATAACATAAGATCCGAACTGAGCCTGCGGATATCGACGACTAACCTCTTGATTTAACTGAATTTCGGCTGTTGCTTCCTGTTTCTGATCCCCTACTTCCATATCTCCATAGTCCAAATCCAACAGAAAAGTATCTCCGACACTGAAATGAGCAGGTGGACCCGATTTACCCCCTTTAGCATGACATTGGCTATTGTAAAAAAACAATCCCACACCGAAAGCAACTAAACAGAATATCCATTTCATGAGTTCCAAGCCTCCATAGGAATAACAGACAACATAGGTGAGCGAACATAAAGCACCAATCATGCCACAGCCTTCTTTAAAGAAAGCTGAAAACAGCACACCTCAGATGGGTTGCTGTGAAAAATTCACTCTGAGTGAAAACAAGAACGACATAAACTGGTCTGCTTGATTGTTGTTCCAAACATCAGGGGTGCCTTTCTTTTCGAAGCCTTCATCGTGAGATGATCTGGTGGTTATGATAATCCGCATAGAGGTCAATATGATCCTTATAAGACCGTCCCTTGCCCATGCTCCGATTGCAATGACGCAAGATTTCAACTCATTGCAATTGCGAATAAACACATCTAAAATCGACGGAACAGGCAATGGGGTCTGCCTTAACCGCCGCTCGCAACGAGGTCGTGCTGATGGCTCCTACCAAACTAGAGGTGGGAATGCGTCTTGAAAAACCCCGAATCAAAACCAATTAACCGCCATCTCCGCTGGACATTCTTCAGTGCCATTAGCGGAGTTCTTGCAGGTATAGCATCATCTGTTTTTCTGATTTCTCTTGAATGGGCTACAAACACTCGCGATAAGGCGCCTGTTATTATCTGGGCGCTCCCCCTTGCTGGCTTTTTTATCGGATGGACCTATCACCATTTTGGCAAAAATGTGGCAGCAGGAAATAATCTGATTCTCGATGAAATCCATGATCCAAAGAAAGTAATTCCCGTCCATATGGCCCCCTTTATTCTTGTGGGAACAATCCTTACGCATTTGTTTGGTGGTTCAGCAGGTCGCGAAGGAACAGCGGTACAGATGGGAGCCTCGCTTTCGGATCAACTGACACATTTCTTTAGAATCGAGCCTGAGGAGCGAAAGATTCTACTCGCCGCAGGAGCTGGAGCTGGATTTGGTACAGCCGTTGGCGCACCATGGGCCGGAGTGGTGTTCGGCATGGAAGTGATTAATGTCGGTAAGCTCAGGCTTTTTGCCTGGTTTGAGTGTTTCGTCGCCTCCTTTGTTGGATTCGGTGTTTCACATCTTCTTCAAGCTCCTCATTCCCAATTTCCGTCTGTTGAGATTCCTTCGGTTGATGCGAAAACTCTTTTCTTTGTCGGAGTTGCGGGAATTGCGTTTGGCATCTCAGCCAAACTTTTTGCCATGAGTACTCATCTTGTGGAAAGAACCGCGAAACGATTCATATCCTATCCTCCTTTGAAGCCGCTCATTGGCGGATTCCTAGTTGTGACTCTTTTTTATCTTGAAGGTACCTATCGGTACGTGGGCCTCGGAATCCCCTACATCCAGGAAGCTTTAACGAATCAAGTGGGATTTAACGAGCCCTTACTCAAATCTATTTTCACATCTCTAACGATAGGAACTGGATTTAAGGGGGGTGAATTCATTCCACTCGTCTTTATTGGGACAACGCTCGGAAGCGCCCTTGCGATCATTTTGCCAATCTCCTTTTCCCTTCTTGCCGCTGTCGGATTCGCCGCTGTTTTTGGAGGAGCTTCCAATACGCCAATTGCCTGCACCTTAATGGCCATGGAGATTTTCGGCTACCGCATTGGCCCATTCGCTTTTGTTGCGTGTTTCATGAGTTATTACTTTTCGGGTCATCATGGCATTTATGCCTCTCAAAGAATTCATATGAAAAAACATCAAAAACTCTTCTCATGGTTGACCTCATGTTATTTCATGCTCAGATCGTCAAAAAATAGAGAATAGAGAATAGAGAATAGAGAATAGAGATGGAAGGGAAAATCCAAAACACCATTGCGCAGAATCCCACTGTCGTATTGAAGGAACTCTCTGAGATCTGCTCCGAGGGATCCCATAATTGCAGACTCGATAGTTCCCGATATGCGAGGAGCTGCATTTGGGTTACATCGAGGAATGGATACGCTTGGAACCGCAGTTGGACCACTATTAGCTTTTTTATTCTATGGAATTTACATGGGCGCAACTGAAGGTGTTGGAAAAACTCTCGCAGTCGATCTGGTGGGTTCAACTTGGCCATTTATTTTTGGCTCAGCAGGAGCAATCCTGGCTGCTCCAATTTTGGTTGTTGCAATTAACAAAGACGAATCGGAGAAAAGGTAAGTATATTTTCATAGCATTTTACTTTGATTGCAATTTCTTGAATTCGGCAAACCCTAGGACTGTTCCGGATGGGGTTTTCATCCAGGCTTCAGTGGCTCCATAATCGGTTGTTCTTTTGGGAATCAGAATCTTGCCATCCTTGGATGCCGCGACTGTTTTATCCAATGACTTGACATCAGCGTACAAGAGCACGTCTCCTGCCTTTACTTCTGAGAATTTCAAATCCTTTTTCAAACTTGAAACTGACTGCAGCATAACCTCTGATTCATCGAGATTCAAAATGACAAAGCCCATTTCCTTTTCGTGAGGAACCGAATGAACGACTTTGTATCCTAACTGATCTCGCCAAAACGGCAGGTTTAACTCGACGGATTCCACAACGAGAATGGGTGTTATCTTTGAAATTGACATAAGCTACCTCCTAAACAGTGACCCAAGCTAGCATTTCGACCGAGAGTTTGTATTGTAAAAATTCGACAAGGTTGGATCTCGTAACAAAAAATGAGTCGGCGTTGTCCCTGTGATTCCTTTGAACTCATGAATGAAGTGAGCCTGGTCGTAGTATCCGTGCCTGAGAGCTAAGTTCGTCCATTCAATTGGAGACTCTATCTTTCCAAGTTCCCTTAAAAGTCGCCGAAGGCGAAAAATGGATAGATACTTCTTTGCGCTGATTCCAACCTGCCTTTGAAAATGTCGCTCCAAAGTCCGCTGGCTCATCCCGATCATCGGAAGAACCTGCTCGACTCTGGAAACAAATCGATTATTCTCGGAGATATCTGAAAGGAATTTCAAGAAATGAAAATCCATTTGGTCACAGCCTACCAACCGATTCTCTAGCAAAAAGTTGAGATAGTCGGCGCGCTTCTGGTCGGTTTGACAAGCCGCCAGCTCATCTAAAGTCATGTGAATCCACGAATCTAATACGTCGTTAGCCGGTGCGGAGTTATCCGTGAATTCAGAAGCATCAATCCGAGTGAAGGGATATATCCCTCCAGGTTTAAATCTGATCCCACAGAGATCGAGACCACTTGCGGACTCGATCTCTATGGCGCGAGTCATTGTTCCAATCACTTCGACTCCCTCGCCTCTCAGGTCGAAAATAATGTCCATGCATCCATCGGGAAGTACCTGATGGGAACTCGGAGACGCCCCGGAATATGTTAATCGCATCATCCAGTAACACTGTACAAATGGTCTGAGAAGACTGGACGGTGGAAACTCAAGGTAATTCAATTTATTAACCCCATCTTCGCATCCAGGTTGTCCTTTGTTGTGATAAGCCATATCCTTTTCAACTTGCGAGAGAGGCCCTTAAAAAATGAGAATCGACTTTATTAATGGCGCGGTCTCTGAAATTGCCTTCGGCATGATGTTTGCTGTAAGATAACCTCCAAGAGGTGAGCTGTGAAGTACTTTATCCTGGGTCTATTTTTTTCTTCTGTGGTAGCTGTTGGCGATGGAGTGCGACTCCAAATTGCCGACATTGGCTTTTCTGAGGCCAATTACTATATTGGAATTGAATTTAACTCCTCCGGAGAGGAGTATTCCTTTTCTCTTTGTGGTTCCACCAACTCCCGCTGTTTTCCGATCAGTAACTGCAAATACCTAGAAATAAATCTAGTTGATGAAGTGGAATCTATCAAAGATGAGGCAGTTAAGAGTGATTTCAGTTGGATTTTCCTGAGGTCAGATCACTCATCAACAAATCTGACACTTTTTTTCACGGAATTTGGGGAACTTCTTCGCCGAGTCAATCCCAAGTGCGAAGTGAGGGAACTAGATGATCTCAAGGATAAAATTAATCCTCAGGCTGGGTGAAGATTCGAATCCGATGAAATCATTCTTCCGGTTTGACGAGATCATTTTTCCCCACTGGACTGAGGAAGATTCTCACCCGACTTGACCGGCCGGGAGTTTTACTACCACTTACTTTGTTAATAATTCCTGCACAAGCGACTTAAGTGTTGGTTGAAAAGTCTCTTGGGCCGGTGGCCTTCCGCCCAAGCTGCTGTGTGGTCTTTTCGTATTGTAATGCACCCGCCATCTCATCGATGATGATCTTGGCTTCAAGCAGCGAGTAGAAAATCTCCCCATCCAATAATTCATACCTCATCTTTCCATTGAACGATTCGCAATATCCGTTTTCCCTGGGGCTACCAGCCTGGATGAACAGCGGTTGCAATTCAAGTGCTTTTCATCCATGCCACTAATTTTTTGCGATAAATTCTGGCCCGTTGTCCGAACGCACATGCTTCGGTATCCCATGTTTCAAACACAAGTCGGCCAAATTTAATATCACGTCCTTGGATCTGATTCTGCGCGCCACATGGGACGCTAAACATTCACGCGTATATTCATCAATGATGTTTAGTATCTTTATCTTTCGACCATCGTGGGTTTGCTCCGATACAAAATCATAAGACCAAACGTGGTTTTTAAATTCTGGCCGAAGTCGGATGCAAGACCCATTCATAAGACCCAGAAACTTCGCTGCCACCTGTGTGGCAAAATATTTGAGACTGAGATTATTGGAAAAGGAGAGGATAAAATCGACGCACAAGCCAAAGCCATGATAGCCATTCTTCACTATAAGTCCTCTCTTCCATTTTACCGTCTTGAAAAGCTACAAGAAAAGCTCTGGCTCCCTGTGGCTCGATCAACATGCCTTCGGTTACATTTAATTTGAGGAAATGCGCACCTCTCGATCTAAAAGCTTTAGAGGAATTTTATTTTTGATCAGCGACGGTCGAGTACTGGATCGGGCCTTCGGTTTGGCCCCTCTTTGCGGCTTCAAAAGACGGTCAATAGTGGCTGGACTAACTTCTACAAGCATCAATTTAAACTCTGCTGGTATGTCTTTACAGAAAGGGAGCCAAACAGGGATAGCCACCTTCATGGACTTCGAATTCAAGCGCCCCATTAGCTCCCAGAGCTCTGTTAGATAAAACAGAAAACGTCCTCCCGTGTACTTGGCTTGACGGCCTGGTTTTTTAAGTCTGGGTTGAATTTTCCCACGACAGATCCTGATAGCATATTTTCTCGTGTAACTACACACAGCACAAAACTCGTCCAATATCTTACCCTTTTCTTTTTTGGTGCCATTTTGATAGCGCAGGCGGATCTGGTTGAGATACGATCGTCGGTGCACGATGGTCATGACTGAGTCTCCTTCAGGGTATTAGTTTTATTGCGTAAAACCTATTACTCAGAGGGTACTCAGTAGAGTTCCCCAAAAATAGTGGACAGTTTTCTTCGAGCGGTTTAAACAAACCGATGGGAGATAACAATGAGTTCAAAGAGAAGGGTTTTTTCAGAAGAGTATAAGGCCGAAGCCATTGATTTAGCAGAGAAAATGGGAACAACAAAGGCCTCACAAGATCTAGGTATAAATCCGGCAAATATTCGTCGATGGAAAATCGAAGCGCAATCAGGTCGCGCCGCTGCGAGCGGCGCGAAAACCTATGAAGAACTGGAGCTTGAGGTTCGAGAACTCAGAAAGGAAAATGAGTATTTGAACAAAGTCAGCGATGTTCGAAAAAAAGCCTAGGGATCATATCAAAGGATCAAATGAGAAATTCCAAATGATTTTGGACCTTTCAAATGAAGTTCCTATCAACCGCCTGTGCAGACATTTTGGGGTGAGTACCAGTGGGTATTACCAATGGAAAGCGAATAGTCAGTTCAAATTCTTGACGAAAAAAAGGGAAATCTGCAAGGAAATTGAGGAGATTTTCAAAGCTAGCAAAAGTACCTATGGCTCACCAAGGATCTTTCATGAGCTGAGGAGCAAGGGATTTTCTGTAAGTGAAAATACTGTTGCGAAGTATATGAGGGAGATGGGATTGGATGCCCGATTAAAGAAAAAATATCGAGTGAGAACGACTAATTCGAACCACGAGGGCCCAATTGCTCCACGAGTTTTCAGGATCGAGGATGATCTGCCCAAAGACTCTAATCAGGTCTTTGCCGGAGATATCACTTATCTGAGATTTGGATCTGGCTTTTCTATCTGGCCATAGTTCTCGATGTTTGTACCCGAAAAGTTGTGGGCTGGTCGGTCACTGACAGTTTAGAAACCACCGGGGTCTTGAATGCTCTGCAGATGGCATTGGCTAATTGCGGAAATAGAGCGAAGATCGTCTTTCACTCGGACCGCGGGATTCAGTACGCGAGCAAATTATTTTTGGCTTTGCTAAAGAAGAAGGATGTGATTCCGAGCATGAGTCGCAAGGGAAACTGCTACGACAATTCGATTGTTGAGAGTTGGTTCAAGTCATTCAAGTCTGAGTGTCTTTACCGTCATGACTACAAAACCGAAGCAGAGTTGAGAATCTTAGTTTTTGAGTATATTGAAACCTGGTACAATAAAAAAAGATTGCATTCATCGCTTGGCTATCAAAGTCCTTTGGAGTATGAATCAACACTAAATGCCGCCTGAGAAACTATCCAGTTTTTCTGGGGAATTCCACAGTTGTGATTCAGCGAGCTTTTCCTTTTTGGGTGCTCCCAAACCATCGTCCTGGATGACTCACATTTATCGCACTAAAAATGCCCCCTACGCACAAATTTGGCCATGCCTTCGGTTACATTTAATTTGAGGAAATGGGATCCAGCAGATCTAATTTTTGCCAATTTTCGTTACTCGCGCCGAAAATTGGCAAGATTTTGTTATTATTTCATATCTGGACGTATTTGGGCGCAATGATTGTGGCCTATTGATTGCCTTCTTCTTTCTTGACTGAATTTTTTATAATTTGATTAAGATGGATCTAAAAATGAAATGTTGCCTTTCAAAAATAATAGCTAATATCTGCATCGCTCGAAGTCGTTTGAATATTTTTGAATCATTTAGTTATTATTTAGTTGCCGGAATAGCAACGTTATTTTTGTTTGTACCAGATCTACATGCCAGGACTATATTGGTATTCGAAGGATATACGAGGGGCGGATCTGGAGATATTGTAGCTAATTTAAATATGGCATTCATGCTTAAGGCTGCTTCGCCAAAAGACCGCGTTGTATACATTTATACAGACAACTCTCACAAAGCCTTTGACCTTAATTTTCGATCTGAATGGGAGCCAATTGTGAGAGGAGTTGAGTTTAGGGAGATTTCTAAGCCATTTTCGAGCGAACGGTCATACGAATGCCAGGCAACTGAAGAATGGATTAAGAGTCTTGATCCCAAAAAAACCGTATCCCTAAACTTTTCTTACTTTGCTGGTCAGTTGCCTCATAACCCAGATCTTCACATAGATAACCTAAAAAACATTCCGTTATTTACAATAAATGAATTCCATGGAAAAGAAGCCACTCCGTTAAAGCAACTTACCGGAAATGAATACATCGATAATAAAAATTTATTTCACGTGAGCGCTGGATTGGAAAGTAATTTAGGTATTTATACTTTACCCTTTGATTTTTATAAGCATCTACCAAACAGGAATAAAACCATTAAGCTAGTTAGTCGTAAATTAGGATTGCCGTTTGTCCCAAAAGCAAACTCTCTTATTGGATACGCTTATATAAATACAGAAGAAAGTGCTGAACAATATATTAGATTAATTGAAAAATACGCTCGCAGAAAACCATTGGAAGATTATCATATTTTTATCAATCATAAATTGGATGATGCAACATCAAATCGGTTAAAGGAACTCCCTCAGATTTTTGTTCATTCCTATGAAAGGATTAGTCTTGAGTTAAGTGAATCTTTGATAAGGTATTCAGACCTACCTGTTGCAGTTACGGGAGACAATTCACTAACATTTGCAATCCAACACAAGAAAATATTTTTATATGAAGCTTTAAGGTGGAAGTGGAACTTTGCTGACCATTTGGTTGCCGAGCTCAATAAACATTTAAACACAAATATTGAAAAAGAAGTCGTCTATGCACCAAACAGCGTTTTAACAAAATATCTTGATGATTTGAGTAAAGAATCCACAAATAGAGAATACTTTGGTTCCTTGTTATCTAACTATAAAAGGTATTCAAAACAAAATGAAACAGATTCAGAAACACGAGCAAAGGCTATGTACAATTTATTTGTAGATAGAAAGTCTCAGATGGAGATGGCTCTAGAAAAAATACGAAATGCTAACTCTTTGCCGACAAAGCTTTTAGATCTTTTCAAACTTTGGGATCAAACAGTGGCTAGCGGCCAAATGTCGCCCCAAGATTTTATTGCAAAATCTAGAATTAAGAAAGTGTATGATCCTTTGCCTAAAGAAACACAAACAAATAGTTGTATCCGTTCACTGACTGAGAAACTTTGGAAAGTAGTGGATGGCTGAAAAGAGAAGCATAGCGGCATAACCTCGTTAGTAAGAAAACCAACCCACCACAACGGTGAGAAAAGAGTATCCGTTCACTGAATGTGAATGAATACCGGAATTCTGACACATGGAAAGTGGGAGTTTGAGAGTTAGGGTTCAAAATTTTTCCATCGCAAGACATCGTCTACGAATTTAGTACCGTAAATTGCCTTTGCGGCATTGTAGGCTGCTGCCATATCTCCACTGAAAAATCCTGCGGCCATTTGCTGGCCATCAAAACCGACGATCTCATCGGAAATACCTCCATATCTACCATTATTTCTGGCAATAAAAGTTCGAAGGTTCTCTGATTGTTTCGAGGTTAAATTCACTCTCCGCCACTTTAAAGTTTCATCGGCATATTTCTTTCCGAAGATATCCACCGCTGCATCATAAACAGCAGTCATCTCTCCGTTAAAAAATTTGGCGGCTTCTTGCTGGCCTTCAAAACCGACGATCTCATCGGAAATACCTCCATACCTACTTTTATTTCTGGCTATAAAAGTTCGAAGGTTCTCTGATTGTTTCGAGGTTAAATTCACTCTCCGCCACTTTAAAGTTTCATCGGCATATTTCTTTCCGAAGATATCCACCGCTGCATCATAAACAGCAGTCATCTCTCCGTTAAAAAATTTGGCGGCTTCTTGCTGGCCTTCAAAACCGACGATCTCATCGGAAATACCTCCATACCTACTTTTATTTCTGGCTATAAAAGTTCGAAGGTTCTCTGATTGTTCCGAGGTTAAATTCACTCTCCGCCACTTTAAAGTTTCATCGGCATATTTCTTTCCGAAGATATCCACCGCTGCATCATAAACAGCAGTCATCTCTCCGTTAAAAGATTTGGCGGCTTCTTGCTGGCCTTCAAAACCGACGATCTCATCGGAAATACCTCCATACCTACTTTTATTTCTGGCTATAAAAGTTCGAAGGTTCTCTGATTGTTCCGAGGTTAAATTCACTCTCCGCCACTTTAAAGTTTCATCGGCATATTTCTTTCCGAAGATATCCACCGCTGCATCATAAACAGCAGTCATCTCTCCGTTAAAAAATTTGGCGGCTTCTTGCTGGCCTTCAAAACCGACGATCTCATCGGAAATACCTCCATACCTACTTTTATTTCTGGCTATAAAAGTTCGAAGGTTCTCTGATTGTTCCGAGGTTAAATTCACTCTCCGCCACTTTAAAGTTTCATCGGCATATTTCTTTCCGAAGATAACAACTGCTGCATCATAAACAGCAGTCATCTCTCCGTTAAAAAATTTGGCGGCTTCTTGCTGGCCCTCAAAACCGATGATCTCATCGGAAATACCTCCATACCTACCTTTATTGCTGGCAACCAAATTCCGCAATTGACCAACCTGATCGGCTTTCAATTTGGATATGGACGGTTGCGATGGTCTTTGAATTTCCCCGACCGAAGCTTCTACGCCCGAACTCGCGATTCGTGAATGCGCATCAAATTCAAAATCAACTGATATAACACTGTTTCCGTTCATCCACCGGGAAAGAATACTTTTCAGAATACGAGATCTTTTGAACTCTTCAGCAAGGCGCTGCACTTGAGAAGGATTGGCAGCAGGCTGCATTTGGACATCGACTGTACTGTCATTTCGTTGAGCAATAACGATCTTAAACTTCAGTGCAGGTGTGCCAAATTGACTCCCAATCAATCTCGTCAGAGTCGCGATGAGTGAAATATCATCTCCGGTTCGAAGAGCGATTCGCCTACCCAGGTCCAACTCCATCTGAAAAACCGGAGAAGCTGTTCCCGGCTGATCAATCTCTAGTTTTGTCGAGGGTTCTTCTGATTGGTTATACGCACTCTGCTTTCTACGTGATAAAATCACTCTCGCAAGCGATCCAGCCATTCGGTACGCACGCCAACTATGGTTGGCCATTGCTACTGAATTTTCCTCGATAGCTCGTAATTCTGCTTGACTGACGACGCCTCTGCCGCTAGCGGGTCCCACCAAATAAATACCGAGACCACGGCCAGACTGGTCGATGGCTTCCTTTGCGTACGACACAACTCCAAGCGTGGGCTCGAAGCCTTCGATTGTCCGAAAGTAGGTGGGGTCGTTAACGATATCAGGATCCGCCGAATTCGCATCGTAACCGAATACTGGTGCCAATATTTTGGCAATATCGTTTTGAATACCGGTTGTATAGATCACGATATCCGCTGTTGTCTGCTGACCTTGAGCATCGGTTAGTTCCAGTTCCGAGGTTGGACTCTTTGAGACAATCGAATCCAGTTTAGGTTTAGCAATTAAATTCCCGGCTCTAAAGCCTCCCGCAATATCAAAATAAAAACTTCGGTTTCTATCCACAAAGCTTGCACAATCAGTACATTCTTGTCCGTACCACTCGACCGATTTGGGACCACGGAATCTTCGACCGTTTCGACCGTAAGATGCTGGGTTTGCCTTCTGCAATAGCCAGCGGACGTCCGCCTTTCCCGAGTCACCTGCTCCAATGACTGCGATGCGTTTGTCTTCGAAGTACTCAAAAGGCGAATCGAGCCCATTGATAAAATCTTTGAATTCAAAAAATGTAAAAGTACGCGGTACTCCGCTTTGCTTATCTTGCGCAACAATCTCTTTAACCCCTGGCAAACTCGGACGATTGGAATCGCCTAAGCCCGTCAGAACTAGTTCGGTGAACGAACGAGTCGAGCCGTCCACCAATGTGACTTTTTTGACCAATTCTCCGTCTATCTGAACGGACTCAATCTGAGCTCCAAACTCAATAGGATTTTTCGAAAACGAACGGTTTATCGTTGCGGCTTGCGCGAGCGAGAGTGCAACGGGATTTCTTTCGTTATCAAAAAAACTCAGCTGAATAGCGCCGCCCGGCATGAAGTTAAGATCGCCATCTCCGAGCGCCTGTCGAAGGTGATCAACATTTTCCCTTTTGCTTGAAGAGTTAATATTAAATGCGGTCCCCCCGCGCGCGAATGTGGAAGCGACAACTTGGCTTTGCTCAAACGTTCGAGTGCGGATACCTGAGAAATCGCGCCAAACGTTTTGCATGTTGGTCTCATGGATCCCAGCCCCTAGAATACCGATATCCTCAACTCTCTCTTGTTTACCGACTTTTTCTGCATTAAGAATGATATCCAAAGACGCCGCATCGTAAATAACTCTTCTGAGATCGGCGTCCTGGATCGCACCTACAAGGTAGTCTCTATTTGTAGGATTGTCTGGAAGGTTCGCCTTTATCCGTGTTGAAAACGCCGGGTCCTTTAGTGCTAAGTTGATGACCGTGGCGATCGTCGCAGGCAGCTTTGATACCTTTGGATCGAAGGCTTCTTTTGGAGCATCTATCACCGCCTCGCGAGTCAGGAACTCTTGAAGTGGGGATGCAAGCTGACTTATGGGTGCTGGACTATTTGAGGGGGTTGCGAGGAGCAGGTTTTTCTGGGCTAGGACGCCTCTGCAATCCTTCTTGCTCACAACGCTGTCAGGACCCAATTTATCGCCAATTTTGGAAACTCCAAGCACAAACCCAGTCTCAGCAGCCAGTGCCTGAAACGATAAAATATTGAAAAATAGAATCAGTGTACGAACAACAAGCATTAGTTGAACCCTCCTCGTATGGCCCTCCCAAATGCAAAGGATATACCTGAAGACTATAAGATCATGAAATTGGGAAATAGGAGGTTGAAGTATCAAAAATGCGGAAAGCGGTAAACGAAATACCCCGGAAGCAGCGGACAACTTTTAAGCAATCAGGTATTTTTTCAATAAACCTGTAAATCCCACCTGGAGAATCGATTCATGAAAATGGCCTTTGAATCTATTAAAATTCTCTCAGCCACTATCAAATCGATATGGCGGCCGAATGGCTAGTCGTATTTACAGAAATTTACAGTGTGACAGTCACGGCCAGCGCAAACCTTTTCTGCTGAACAGCGCCCTTCGATTTCACAATCAGAATTAATCGAATCAGAACCAAAATCAATCGCCTCATTCGCAAAAGCTGGTGTACAAACCAGGACCCCAAGAGGTTTAGGGATCATATTTAAAATCCCAATATGACTTGATCAAAAGTGGTGAAGTCGAACCAATCCTCTTGATACGCCAGGTATCAGCAATGAATCCTGAAATGCCTCCTCACATTTGAAACCGATGACGGCATCCAATGCCCCTAAAAGAGCTTGATTGAAATAGCCAAAATGAGAGAGATTATTTGAAAGGAGGAGCCTTGCCTGAGGATTTGCGATGTGAAGTTTTGACCCAAAAAGGCGGTTGGAATCGCAGGAGAAGAGGCCGATAAACTGAGACTTGATTTGGGATTTCTTTATCGCCTGTACCATCAACTTTAAGCCTGCCTCACGAGCCCGATACCAGTTGTAATCGGTTTTTCCTTTTCCAATGTAGCGAGGGGGTCTAAAATCAGGTCCTCCACCAGCTCGTGAGTGACCAACGTAGAAAGCCGCGTCAAAAGAAAGGAGTCCGCGGATAAATGCAGTTTCTGCATTTAAACTCTTCTCCCTTTGTGGCTCTGCAAATTCGTTCTTGTTATCTCGATCCACAATACTAAATGAACTATTCTCCAATTCCAGATGAACAAGAATTTTTCTCCCCACCTCATCAATGACTTTTTCTAAACCTCCGCCCCTTGCGCTCTGAAAACCGCAGGCAAAAAGCTGATTGGAGCGACAGGGTTTTGTGATTTCCGCTATCAGGGCCGCCCTCTCGAATTCATCTGATGTGAGACCATCCTCATTGTCATTGTAGCCAAACACCACCATTATATTCAAAACACCGCGGTATATCGCCTCTTGATATTTCTCAAAACACTGAAGGCTCCTTCCCTCGGATCTCAAACCATTCTGCATGCGATTGTTAAGAGCCTCCAAGCTAATACTCTTGTTTAACAGATCCTCCCCAAGAGAAGGATCCTGCCCTCTGGATAAAGCCGATTGAAATAGACCACAAATTGCAACAAACAGAAATGCCTTGCCAAGACTCCAAAACCCCATACCCCCCCCATTTTTAAAAAATCAGTTTCCCCCTTTTTTACTTCTTTCTTAAGACCTCCTTTATCCTGCTTCTCAAAACAAGATGAGTTAATCAACAATGGCACTGTTCTCGTAAAAACTTCCCTTAGTAATCAAGATGGCGAACTCCAGGCATTAAAAAAATTTCTCTAAAATCATGTTTCTCTGCTGTGCCTGAGCACCCACAACTATTGCCATACTTTGGGCTTTGCGCTAATCTCCAGGTTTGGGAGGGTTTTATTCTTGTTAATAATAGTCAGACGAATTGTTTTATTCACCTTAGTTAATGTCTTCGTCGCCGCTACTATTTCGATCATCACATCCATTTTTGCGGCGCTCTTCAGCTTTGATCTGAGTCGTTACTCAGGAATCCTCTTGTTTTTTTTGTTTTTTGGAATGGGCTGCGCCTTTGTTTCTCTCGCTCTTTCAAAAATTCTATCCAAATGGATGTTTGGGGTCAAAATCATTGATCCCGAAACGACAGATCCCGTAGGCAAGCAGCTCATTGAAATGGTTCTCGACATGTCGAACAAGTTGGGGCTTTCAAAAATGCCCGAAGTTGGTGTCTATGAATCGGAGGAAGTGAATTCTTTTTCGACTGGCCCATCAAAAGACAATAGCCTGGTGGCTCTCTCTACGGGTCTTGTGCGAAGAATGAGTAAAGATCAAGTCGAAGGCGTTCTTGCTCACGAAATTACTCATGTTGCCAACGGAGACATGGTCAGCTTGACTTTAATCCAGGGAGTCGTGAATGTCCTGGTGATAATTCCCTCAAAATCAATCGCGAGGGCCTTTAGCGCTCCCATTAAAAAGGATTCCACTCGCAATATCATTAACTATTCATTGTTGATGACCCTTCAGATCGTACTTGGCCTTCTTGGAATCCTCGTAGTAAACTACTTTTCTAGAGTTCGCGAATTTCATGCTGATGCTGGTGGAGCAAAACTTGTTGGTCGCGAAAAAATGCTCTCAGCCCTTGTTGCCCTATCTAAGTCAAGAGAACTTATCGACCCCAACCATACTTCATTGGCATCACTTAAGATCTCAAGCGAAACAAAAAAATATTTGAAGTTACTTTCGACCCATCCGCCCATGGACGAACGCCTGCTCAAGCTCGAAACAGCAATCACCAGCTCTTGAATGCTGGATTGGGCGATTTCAATTCTTGTGAGTCCACTGATAAGGGAATATCATCAAAGTCATGCGTGGTTTTTTGCCTTTCTGCCTTATTGTATTCAATGTTTTGAGCTGTTCGACTCACCCTGTGAGCATCCTGCCGCCTTCTGAATTTGAATATTTGCCCCCAAATCTTGATTTTATCGGAGACAAAGACCGACAAAGTTTAGATCTTCAACTGCTTGGGGTTGCGGCCAAATATCCAGGAAAAAATGTCCAGTGGTGGGCTGTTTATCGACGCGCCCGCCTCTGGGAAAAGGATAAACCGGGCACCTCCTGTCTTCTCTACCTTGATCTTTCTCAAAATCCACAATTCCCGATCAGCCAAATAGCCCTTTTAAGGGCATTTTCCACCTGTGATCGTGATGATTTGGCAAAGGTCCGCGTTGAGCAACTAGATCAAAGTCAGTTCCCCGATTGGATTAAGCCATTGTCTCTGGATATTGCACTCCGAAATTCACGTCGGGACAAAGACATCGAAGCCAACTATGATTTGGCTCTTCAAAAATCAAAGTTGGCAGTCGGCTACGAAGAAAAGGTAAAGCTCATTCAAGAAGCAGTCAATATTGCACCAGCTCTTGCAGACCCAGGAAAGTTGAAGATCGCTCAAACGAGGCTCTATCGGATCGCACCACGATTTAAACCTGATCCCCGATTTAGCGAGTATCTCGACGTTGCCTACGATTATCGCAGAGCGAGAGAGTTCGACAAAGCGAGATTCTTTTATCAGAAGGTCTATGATAGCGAAAATTCCTCGTTTGACAACAAAGTCAAAGCCATTAAGGGAATCCGATCGGCATATAAAGTTGAACAGAAAAAACCAGAATATTTGCAAAAAACCCTGGCTTTGTCTTCTTACATAGAAAAATCTTGGCGGTCACAAAAACGACCTTCTAAATTAGTCACTCAGCAATATCACGACGCTCAAATCACATTGGCAAGAACCTATTGGACACTTGGGCAAGCAAGTTCTGCCCAAAAAATTCTTGTCTCGTTGGCTAAGAAACTCAAGGGGAAGTACCCTCTTGATGAAATCTTTTGGCTTCAGGGAAGAATGGCAGAAGAGCGTGGACATTACCAAGAGGCCTCCGACTGGTTTGAAAAGGGAATCGGAGAAATTAACGAAAAAAAGCAGCCAGATTCTCTTGAGCGTATTCTTTGGTATCAGGCCTGGAACCTACGTAAGCTCCGAAAATATTTAGAAGCCCATTCTGCACTTGAAGTCCTCATTACTAAGGCCGGAAGTGAATTCTCGCGCAGTCGCTATACCTATTGGTTGGCCATCACAAAAAAGAATCTCGAGAAATTTGAGGAAGCAAAGATTCTGTTGGCCAGCCTCATCAAAGATGATCCCATAGGGTATTATGGCCTTATGGCTCACAGAGAACTCCAAACGCCCGTTTCTATACCTGGCCTGAACCCCTCTGAAGCCAAATCATTGGAAAATTCATTTTCCCAGTCCCAATCGTACGATCTCGTAGAAGGTCCCTTTGTCGAATGGCTTATTTCTGTCGGAGAAAAGGATGTGGCCAATCTCTACTTGGATCACGTCTCCGCCAATTATCGAAAGAGACCAAACCAAGATGAAGGCGGATGGGTTCGACTCTTCCGCTATTATGCGAGCTCTGGAGTTTATTTGGGCCTCTACAATCAACTGGGACTTCTCGAACCGGCGCAAAGAAACTCTATTCTTAATCATTTTCCCCATCTCATTTTTCCGACTCCCTACAAAGAATATGTGGCAAATGCTTCCAATCGATATGGTGTCAGTTCTGATCTGATCTACTCAATCATGCGCCAAGAATCTGCTTTTGATCCCTCTGCGCGCAGTCATGCTGATGCCTTTGGACTGATGCAGCTACTCCCTGAGGTTGCTAGAAATACTGCCAGACAGGTTCAATTTGAGTTTGAAAATGCAGAGGAATTGTATGAACCTCACATCAATATTCCTTTGGGCTCGGCTTACCTGCGTGAGCTTTGGGACAAGTTCAATGGCCAGTTTATTCTGACTGTGGCCAGCTACAACGCCAGCGAGGAGGCCATCTATGGCTGGCTGCGCACGCGCTTTCGTGGCGACACTCTGGAGTTTATTGAAGATATCCCTTATGAAGAGACCCGCTCCTATGTTCGCCTTGTCATGCGCAATCTCGTTTTCTACAGTCTCATCAATTCAGGAGGAAAGGCGATGCCATTCCCCGAATGGACATTGGCCTTGAGCATTCCCTCGTCCCAGAGTAGTCCGTGACTTTTCTCTTTTGGGGTTCCCAAGACGTTCTCAATTATTTGGGGCTCCGTCCAATATCCAATCTTCTATGGCTTGCCGCTCTGCCACTGGGACTAAATCCGAAGGAGGCATCGGATTTGTGGCATTGTTCATTCGACTGAGAAGACTGCCTGAAGTTGGATCAAACGGAACAAACACAAAATGATTCAACATATCTTGATAATTTAGAATATTCAAACCCGCCCTGGGATTGCTTGCTCCATGGCATCCCACACAGGCGCGAGAAAAGGTTCCACCAGAAGCGATCAGCTGACTAAAACGTGTTGGATTAAAAGTGGTCGTCACCAAAGCACCAAAACTCAATCCCATTGTATCTGAGTCCTTGATCAATCCCTCACGAATCAAAACTCCAGTGGATAAATCACGACTCTGATTCGCTGGAATCTTCCGATTGACCGATTTCCAGGTCGTTCCTTCCTCATATATTATCCCATTGATAACGATCCGCAAATCTGTGATCTGCAGAGCAATCCCCCCAGCAGATAATTTTGGATTTCGAAAATTATAGTTCATTTCGCCGGTGGGTGTAGTAAAAGATCGAACCTCAAGCTGAAGTTTCGCCCCAGCAAACATCGAGTTTCCCGGAGCCATCTCCGTCTCCAAATCAAATACTTGTAACACATAGCTACTCGTCGCAGAGATTACTTTCTCTACAGTTGCCAAGCGCGGGGTATTGGGTGGCAAATCTCCAAGAGGCGGATCATCATCGTTTCTCTGATTATTGGTCAAGCATTCATTGTATTGAATCTCCACCTCAAGCCAGGAGGCCCTCGTGCTATCAATTACTCCTGAATGTTGTGAACCTGTGTAGGGAGCCTTATGTGAAGGATTGACTGCAAAATCCGACACTTTTTGAAAGCCGGCGCCAGAAAAAGCGTCATAGGACAGCTCTATGTTGCTGTCGGCGAAAGCGCCTTTTCCCTCGCCACCGCTCACATGACAATTGATGCAGTTGGCTTGCAAGAATGGTCGGTAGCCACTTTCAAATTCAGCGCGGAGCAAAGCTCCACAAACGCCTCTTCCATAACCCAATTGTTCTCCACTGCTATCAAGCGAACCGTCACTGTGAGTGGGTGCACACCCAGCCATAAGAAAAGAAATACCCAAGGGACCTGCCATCCTCAAACAATAAGTGACAAACACATCAGATGCTCTCACTCCCTTTGACCTCATTGGCATTTTTTAAATCCTCACTCTCCGGTTGGCTTCCTCAAAACAACTGAATCCTAAAATCAAAATAAGGTGATATTTGCCAAATCTGCTGCACTAAAAGCGTTTGGTATGACCTTACTTACCAAATTTAATTGTCCTGAAAATTTGAGATAATTAACAAATACACCAGCGGCAGCTCTCTCCGCCGTTCCTCCAGTTGTAAATTTATCGTTTGCAGATTGACCGGAGGTGAAATTTCCAAGCTGAAAATTCTTTGTTGGAGGCCTCCCGGCGGGATCATATGCCACCATATAGACCACTCCTGCACTGCCTCTGTCGCTATTCCAAGGGGCCGTCGTCGAATTGGACACTGTCGATGAACAGGACCCGTCCGTCGTCACGTAAATAAATACCTTTTGCTGCATGAGAGCCGCTGTCTGAAGGACGCGACCGATGAGTTGGCCAGCCTCTCTATCTCGGCCATCCCCGCCTGTGCGAGTGTTGTTATGATAATCGAAGCCGCCCAATTCTAAGCTGGCGGCACTCGCATTTCCATTGATCGTATTATAAACCATGGACCCAAAAACAAGGGCCTGACTATTGTCAGCAGCTGCGGCCGCGTTCCAGACCGCAGCAATTCCCCGATTGTCCTGTCGGAGATCCAACGAATCATTGGTCGAACCAATAACATCATTGTTCTTTTGGCCTGCACATTCAATTAAATTTTGAAGGTTCTCGCCTCCACTTAAACTAGAAAGGTTACGGGCCTGCTCCATACTGAGCTTATCGATGGATTTAAAAAGCGAAATTTGTTGATTGCGATTCAATCTGCCAAGTGCGTTTGTGAATCCTCCTGCCGCGCCAACCAGGTCTTGATACCGGCTGACGACAAGTGGTACAGGCGGTTTGACAAAGGCCTCTGACTGATTGATTCCAGTTGCGGATCCCTTGCGACCCAGTTTAGGCAATTTAGCGCCAACCCGCCCAGCCGCTGCCACCATTCCAGATGCATCGATTTTGTTTGAGTCCGTGTTATCACGTAGAACAACATTCACTCCAACAAATGCTGTCCTATCCAATGTGGTCGCGACTGCCGTCTCCTTGATTCCAGCAAGTAACTTGGAAATTCCATTTCCCGCAAAAGGCACATTCCCAAAAGCCCGCTCAATTGGTAAACTGCCTCCGGCTCCCAAACCCATTTTATCGTAGGAAGGCAACAACTGTCCTCCCGCATCCATTGGGACAAAATTAGATCCAAGAGAGGCGCCGCCCGATAAATTGATGGTAATAAACGGAGCCAGACCTCCAGCTGCAAGAGCTGGATCAGTTTCGCATGTTGCTGCGTAAGCCAATTCACTCCTTGCTAAAACATTGGCAATCGATGGGAGTATCAAAAGACCCGAAAATTTGAGCAATCCTGCCGATAGAAACTCACGACGAGTTGTAGGAATTCCATGACCTTCTAAAATCTTAAAATGACCTTCCTTGATTAACTTTTCGATATCAGACTTTTTCACATCCCTCTCCTTGGTATGTATCCCTATTGCTCCTCGAACTTCCTATCATCACCTTGCCTAAACACATCAAAGACATTTCAGAATGCCCCGTCTACAATGTAAACGCATCCAAGCTTGCTATCATCGCTGAACACAAATAGAGGGCAACGATTTCAGTATCTCTCGCTGCTGTTCCTCCAGCACTTACCGCCTCCGCCAAGGCGGATTGCAATATCTGAAGTTCCGCATCTGTTTCATTTCGCCCCCAAAAAGAACGCGCCAATCGACGGATGCTATCTGCGCGACCGGCATTGCTAAAGTTTGCCGGACCAGAACCGAAATTAACCTGAGAGTAAATCCTTCTGTCATCTGCTGGTTTTGCCTTTTCTTGAACTATTAAATCGTTACAAACTTCGCCTCCGACAGAAGCAAGAGCCATGACAATCGGAGCATTCATTGAATTTGCCCTGCCGTTCTCAGAAAACGTGGTCTTCTTTAAGTCGTACATTGCCACAGTTGCCGTACTTGGCACATCGATTCCGGCAATTGACATCATATTTTTTAGAACCTGCCCTGAATGCAGAACAGCCACAGTGCGAGCACCGGTAACGATTTTGAGATCACCGTTTGTATTCGACCCCTGTTGAGGAGGCGGATCCTCAACTTCCTGTAAGATGACTTGGGCCTTAGGTTTTTTATAACTATGGATAAAGCTATTGTTACAGCCCATAGCGAACAGGACAAAAAATGCACATATGCAGGTCCTGATTTGAAAATTCTGTCTCATTGTTTTTAGCTCTTCTCTTTCTCCCATGATTTTACTCCTCTTCTCTACTGACCGAGACAGGTACCTTGAATGGCTATTCGCTCAAACAGCCACTTAAGATTGTATTTATTGTTCTCAAAGGCATCCGCCGTATCTGCAATGAGTTGACTCTCCTCAACCGTCGGATTCCGTTTGCAAACAGAAGAATAAACTTTATTTACCATGCAGCGACTAAAAGCACGTGAATTTGAAACCATTGTTCCAAAGGATTTTATGCCAGAACCCTGAATAGCACCTCTCCAGCCAAAGTATTTAAGATTCGATCCACGAACTGCCTGATTAACCCAAGACGTATCTTTTGTTTCGTATCCATCCGGGAACACCTCCGCATTTGCGTTGAGTTTATTTGAGACTCCGGTTGATGATCGCTTCATTTGATTTTCCCCGTTGCCTGCGGCAAGGATCTGTCCGAACTTAACTCTGTTATTCTCAAAATCCACCTGAGCAAAAGCACCCCTCAATGGATCCATTCCTGTATGACATCCCTTGCAAGTCGTTTGATATTTGACATTTGACCCACCTGGATAGCGATCCACATCTCTTCCGATTCTGGCATCAGAAGTTGAGGTGTCTGCCCACTGCTCGATAGGAATGCAGAGAAATTCTCGAAAAGTGAATTCAACCAAGCGCCGATTTGTTCCAGCAGTTGCGTGTGCGGCCAGCCAGCCACGAGAAGTTAGTATCCCTGCCGGGTCGGGATTGGCGACAGGCGTACCTTGAGGTCCAATCACCTGCTGCCCATCCACTCGTTGAATCACAGTTCCCAAAGATAGACCCAAGCGATCAATTGCTTCATAATGCAAGTTCGATAGTAACAGATCTCTAGCCACATCCTGCGGTACATTGGCAGCCAATGAAGCCTCAGCTTTATAGTAAAAATCCCCACTCAACAGAAGGCGCGCATCAAGCTGATCACGAGTCGCGCCAACCACTGTTGCAACAAAATCAGTCAGGGGAGCTCTGAGGGTCTCCTCCCTCGTAGACATGAGAGCAGCGAAGTCCCTGACTGTGATATCATAAAAACTCACTTCTTTAGTGATAAGAGCGGCGGCCTGACTGTCCATTTTGTTTAACAATAGATTTTCTACTTCGTCGAGAATCGGGTGGTCGATGGGAACCCGAACACCGGCCAACCGGTGATATAGTAAAGCTGCCTTGAGGCGGGTAGAGCTAATTGCTTCATTTGGCTTGGGAGTCACCTGTCCAAAGGATAGTCCGAATAGGCTCGAGGAGGCCAATTGAAAAAGTGAAGACAATGAAAGCTCGTTCTGGTTATTTGCGCTCTCCAAATCTCGAGCCTGGACTTGACAGCATATGAGGACCAAAGCAAAGGCAATGCAAACTGCCTTGAGATGGTTATTCCATCGATCTTTCTTTTTGCTATAAATTATCCATTTTGAGAGTCTGTTACCTTCCATGGCAAACCTCTTTCATCCCTAATATTTTTCTGACAAGAAGGAATTTTTCCCTCTTGTTGGTCTGTTCAACGACCTCAGATATGCGCCTTTTTTTAGTGCATATCTCAGACCACCCCCAATTCGAAAATATAGCGAAATGAAAGGAGAGTAGCTAGACAGTGAATAGAATTCATACAAAAGAGTCGTCGAATTTTAGAAAAACTCTGTCATTCTTTTAGGCATGTGTCGTGAATCATGAATCATGACTATTCTATCTGAATCCTCTAAGGACAGATCTGAGGTTCTGCTTAGAATCTCGACAGTTCTCAGACAAATAACCAATTTCCTAATCCGATCTGAAAATAATTAATCCATAAAATCAAGGAGTTAGTATCTTACCTCGACGGCACCAGCCTTGCTTTTACTTAAGTTAAGGAAATGAAATAAATCTATACCCGCATTTGGGAGAGAGCGCAAAATGACATCCAAATTCAAATATATGAGCGTCCTCACCCCGATTGTCGTACTCGTTTCAACCAGTCTTTACGTCCAATTTCGAGAGATCCAGCAGCTCGAAATGACAGATTCTCCGAGCAAATCAACCCAACGCCAAACTGAACTCGGAAATGGCGTTCAAAAAAAGGACCGAGGCTCAAAAACTGAGAAAAATCTCATGATGAATGATCAAGCCGTTGCGCAGAAGTGGGGAATTGACCTGACTCACGCAACCAAAGCCTGGGAAAAATTAAATGCCCGAGGCGAAGGGGTTGTAATTGCCGTAATTGATACGGGAATCGACACTCGGCATCCAGCTCTACAATCTAACTTGTGGGTGAATTCCGGTGAAATCGGTTTTGATTCGAAGGGAAGAAGTAAAGCTTCTAACGGAATTGATGACGATAAAAATGGCTACGCAGATGATGTCCATGGTTGGAATTTTGTTAGCAATACGCCCGATCTCACTGACAACCACGGCCACGGCACTCATATCGCCGGAATTATCGCAGGAGAGGGAAGAGACACTCAAAGCTTGTCTGGTGTGGCCCCTAAATCAAAAATAATGACCCTCAAATATTATGATCCCGGAGCTCCCGGATTAAACAATTTAAAAAATACCGTTCTCGCGATCAAGTATGCGATCGCGATGAAACAGAAAAATAATATTTCAAAATTGATAATTAACTACTCGGGTGGAGGATTAGAGCCTAGTTCCGAAGAGAAGGCAGCAGTGGAACTCGCTCAAAAAAATGGAATTCTATTTATTGCTGCGGCGGGAAACGAACGCTCAAATTCGGATCAAAAGCCCTATTTCCCTGCTGATTATGGTGTATCAAATATTATTTCTGTAACGGCTATTGACCGAGATCGCAATATTTTGCCTAGCAGTAACTTTGGCGCTCACAGCGTCGATCTTGCCGCTCCCGGAAATGATATCTATTCATCTCTACCAAATGGACAGTATGGCTTCATGACTGGAACATCTCAAGCGACCGCCTTTGTAACGGGAGTTGCAGCTCTGATTATGTCCTATAATCCTGACTTCAAGCCTGATCAAGTCCGTAAATATCTCACTCAAACTGGGGATCTTGATCCAAAACTTGAGGGTAAGACGATCTATCGTAAACGCCTAAACACCTACAATGCTCTTGTTACTCTCGATCAAGGCGTTGGTCTGACAGGAGTTATTGCTGAAAATTCTGTGAATATGAAGCCCTTCCAATTTTCCGCAGATCCACAGGCCCTCGAAGACGAAGTCAAAACAAAAAAGCCCAGCGAACAGTTTGTGATTTCCGGTCGAGCAATTATGCAAAAGATTATTAAATCAAATTAAGTTAAGTTATATTGATTTATTACCGTTTCATTCTGGCACAATCCAAAAAGAATTTCTGAACATCATTAGTTTCAAATTGAGACATTTCAAAAGAAAGCCATCTCATAAATCGATCTTCTTTTTGTCACTAGACGATTTCGTGCACATTCTTATTGCTGGAATACGCCTCTACGAGACCATTTTTGGCATGGTGGTTGCTTTTTATCTTATATAAATCAGCTCATTTTTTGGAAATGGTGAGTTAAGTGGTGAAATGGTACACACTCTTTTTGACTTCAATTTTGGTCCTGGGTTGCGGGAGGAATTTTCTTCCAAGATCTCCGCAATCAACAAATGAAGAAAATGGCCTCCAATTTGACCCTCCACTGTCACCAAAATCATTTCTGATTGGACGCGCAGATATACGTCTTATACCTTATAAATCAATTGAGTCAAAAATCAGATACTTGATCGCTGACCTTCCCCAATCCGCCTTACAGCCGATGAGAGCCATCAATTTTCAAATGAGTGATTATGATTTCTCCCAGGGAATCTCCCCCGAATCCTCCTGGGGAAGAACCAAAATGTCAGATTGGATGACTGCTCTGATGCCAATTTGTCAATCTGCCCAATTCCACCAGCAGTACACCTTCCCAACCCAAGCTATTGGCTTTATTGAACGGGCTTATGGCCGAAATAAAATGGCGACAGACGATCAACTCGTTACTGATGTCACAGCAATTGCAACCAATAACAACGAAAAAATCGAGCTCCTGTGCATCATCGTTCTGAGCTCAGCAGAATTTGTAGGTCAATAATGAGAATGATCAATCTGTTTATCTATTTTTTCTCCCTGTTTCCTCTCATAGCCGTTATTGAGTCTAAAGCTGAGGATTCCAAGGTATATCCGAGCGAGGCCATTGCCTTCTATTTGCGACAAGTATCCAGTACGATCATCGGAAGACCACTTAGCCTTGAAGAAAAAAAGCTCATTGAAGAAAAGCGAATTGAAGCAGTAGCAGAGATTCTTGACCAGTGGATGACCTCTGGTTTTTTCATAACTTCCGTTCGATCAATGCTTGAAACTCAATTGTCCGTCAGCGGGAAAGCGAATGGAATCAATTTTAATCTTCCCGGAAATCTAGCAGCCCATTTGGCTCAAAATAAACTGCCCTACTCATCTATTCTCACAGCCAACTATTGTATTGGAGATGATGGAAAGAAAACTCCCTGCGATACAGGGGCCCCTTATTCAGCAGGAGTACTGACAACCAAAGCCTATATGGTGAACGGACAAGGTCGATTTAATTTGCGACGAGCTCGAAAAATGCTCAAGCAGTTTGCTTGCAAACAGTATCCCTTGAATCGCACATTACAAATTCCGCTTCTAAAGCAAGATTTAATCACGATGTTTCAAGATGATCAAGCACCCAACACGGGAGATCAATTTGGAAACGGAACAGCTTGCTACAGTTGTCACTCACAGTTTGGTGCTCATACGCAATTTTACGTAAAGTTTGATTCGTTCGGAGTTTACCAAGCTTCCGCAACAGGAGAGCAGGATACAAGTCCTGGAGTCGAGGCTGGTCGCTCAAAAAACAATCTCTACACATCCCACCTCAATACATCTGCAAAATCGTCTGAGGAATCTCAAATGTTTGGCCACACGGTGAGAAATTTGGCTGAGGCGGCCAAGGTCATGACCGAAAGCCCTCTCTTTCTCCAATGTGGAATTCGCAACGTGCTTCAGTACTATTTGCGACTTTTGCAGAATGAAGCTGATGGCATAAATGAGGACCTCATTGAAACTATTCACCAAAAGATATTGATCGAATCCAAAGATCCGACCTTTCAACAGATAATAAAGCAGGCTCTCATTCATCCATTGGTCATTGAATCAGTACTTAAGGCAGGGAGAGACAAATGAAATTTCCTCCGTTTGAGCACATGGCTCCAAATGACCGTCGCAATTTTCTAAAAGCACTGGGAACTGTATTAGCGCTTCCCTTTACTCCAAAAGCGGTCCAGGAAGGTATTGCAGAAATTCTTTTCGGACCACTCTGTTATGCTCAAGCCTTTCCAGAAAACCAAGCGACCTATTTTGTCGAGATCAATCTTCGCGATCAATTTGATATTGGCCACGCAATTGTGCCACCAGGCATTGCCACACACCCAGGACTTAAACGAGGAAGTCTCGACAATCAAGTTGTTCTCTATGACAATCCCAGCAGCCTATTGAGCGCTGGGAATCGATTTTTCCTTACAACTGAAGGCCGACCCCTCCAGCCATATCTGGACAATATTGCTGTGATCGACACTTGCGAATTAGGGATTGGAGTCATTCACGGACATGAAGCCTCAAGCGCACTGCGCTCGCCAGGCCGCAGTTTTACTGCCGGAGCCAATCGAAGTCCCATGTTTAACTTAGACCCTGCTGATGGAGATGGCGGAAACCAACAGCATTACAGTGCTACTCCCACCCCCGCTGTCCTTCACAACTATTACCAAAAGCAACTCAACTCGCAAATCAAAAATGCGGTTGCATACAAGGGAGTGAGGCGACCCGATCACACGATCTACCATCATTCAGCAAATCTTGCCAACGCCCAACCTGATCGCTATCAATCAACGGCGACCTTCTTGGCAGCCTTTAGCGGTTTGACAAATACCACCGACACCATACTTTCAAAACACGGGACAACTATTGCGAGTCTACTAAAAAAAGTTGACGAAAATTTTCTCGCAAGTTTGAAATACGGAGAGTCGGCGAAGATCAATCATGGACAACAAATCACTGGTCTTGGAGTAGATCTCAAAAATCGCACGAATGTCACTCCGATAAATATTGCCTTATCGCCTGAAGAAATCAGTTTTTGGAGCACAGGAATCACTGATATTCCTCGGGCGAGTTATGGACCAAAAGCGCCTCTCTGGGAACAGACTGCCTATGCCACCAAGCTGATTCAGAACAATGTAGTAAAGACAATTGCGCTCGAATATTGCTACATAGATGTTCACGATGATCGCAATGAAACTATTTTGCGATCGCAAGCAACTCAGTTTGCGTTTCCACTGGCACGAATGATTCAACAACTTAAGGCAGCCGGAAAATTTGATCAAACCGTGATCGCTATTTATACAACAGACGGTAGCAGATCTCCAGCTAGCGAATCTTATGGCACCAACAGTAAAAACAGCGTCATTCTCGCTGGCGGTCGCATTCGAGGTGGTTATTACGGCGACGTAAAGGTCGCCGGTGATCTTGGAAACGGGCATCAATTTAGCTATCACAAACCAAATGAAGCAAATGGCGTTGCGTTGGCCGCTGGCGACACCGCTGGTGGAGGGCGCACTTCCGGAGCTAGTGTTTGGAAAACAGTTGCTAAGGCACTTGGTATTTCTTCATCGCTTTATAACAGCTACACAGACGTGCAAAGCGCTCCAAGTTTGGATTTTCTACTTCGTACCTAAAGTCAGGGGGAAGACCCGGTGCAAAGGGCAAGATTAGTTTTATTTTTTTTGGGATGGATCGTTCTGAATATTTTTGTGTCCTGTGATGCCCATCATGAGGCACAACAGCTCAAACTAACGAAAGAACAACTCCAGGCGAAATCAATATCGATCCTTCAAAAGGAATGCGGAGCCTGCCATGAGCGGGGATCTTCTTTTAGCAGTTTTCAGAGTATCTCGAGCATTGAAGAAATGGAGCAACTGGCATTTCTTGTTCCTGGAAAGCCGGCAGAGTCGCCCCTCTTCACATCAATCACGACTGGGTATATGCCACCAGGCTCAAGATTATTCAATGAGGATCAAAAAACACTGCAGTTGTGGATCGAATCACTGGCAGGAGATGATCCCAATCCCTCCTATGATCCCACAAAAAATTTTGGCAAATTTTATGTTGGTGTTATTGAAGCCTATCAGTGTCTCAAATGTCACGCTCAAGGGGCAAAAACAGATCTTCATAGTTACAAAAGTACATCCAATTACATCGTTCCTCTGGCTCCCGAATTCAGCCAACTCTACGTGACACTAAAAACTCCTGATAGCGCCGATCACACGATCTCCAAAGCAGATTTGGATACCATTGGGCAATGGATTCTGGATGGAGCCTTATTTCTCTAAGCGAAAAACCGAAAAATAGACTGCCAATTCGAGTCATACAAATGATCATTCTCATCTTTTAGCAAAGGCCAAAGTAAAGAAAATGAGAGCGACCCCCACCCCAACCATATTTCTCCATGGCTCTAAAAATAAACCAACAATGATAAGGATCACACTTAAAAGAATGATAAAATTGGAGAGATTCCAGGAATACCTATTAAGAACTGGCTTTTTTCCCACCCTGATTGCCGCGGCCGACAACTGACTGAGAGCGAGAATTTGAGTTCGCATTTTGTTTGCAGTCTCATCTCCTGAATAGGCAGCCAGTATTTTTCCGTATTGCCGAGAGGCATAAACCAGATTTCTCTCGCCCTGGCAGAGACGGATGAATTTCTGGTGGCATTCCTGGTCATCGTACTTGTCAATCAGAGTCGCCCAATAAGCTCGGAGTTCCTTTGAGGCCGGAAAACCCTGCTCTTCCTCATCACGAAGTTTCTGAAAAGCTAAAAACTTCTGGACCAATATCCCACAATGGGGGCATTCTTCAATTCCGCGAATGATTGGCGCCTTGCATTTGGGGCAAGGATCAGTAGATAACTCGGGGTTTTTGTTCGCTGGCTTACCAACAAATGAAGGTCCCAGGTTTTTTTCAGCTGGAACTTTGGGATCCCCAGCCTCCTTTAAATCATGACGTGGCGCATTTATTTGCGTCTCGGGTGGAGGTTTCAATCCTTTTTCCTGCCACTCGAGACGATTCCCAATAATCTCATCCGCCTGTCCCAGCGATTCTGGAAAGGCCATCCAGAACTTGGTTTTGCAATGTATGCACTGAAACTTTGGCTTTGAATTCATGATCTCTTCCGGGTCAATTGCGTAGAGCTTTAAGCATTCCGGACACCGAATTTTTATGGGACTGTAGACACCTGGAGGCTGTGGTATATTTTCTGGAGATGATGGATAAAGGTTTTCCAACTGACGACCCCTTCCCTTTGGTGTAGATCTATACCTATGATTGGAAATATTATGGAAAAAATCAAATCATCACTGATTTTTTTTCGCCTTCCCCTTTTAAGTGGTTTCCTTATCGGAACGAGCTATATCCCCTTTCCTCCCTGGGCCTCGCTCTTTGGCCTCGTTCCTCTCTGGTACTTCTGGTGGCAAAATCCCAGACCTCGAGTCGCTTTTTGGGGTGGTTGCGTAACTTCGTTTGTCTTTACTTTGATTGGTTTCCACTGGGTTGCCCATACCTTCCATGAGTTTGGCCATATACCTTGGATATTATCCCTCTTAATCCTTCTGCTTTTTTGTTTTTTGGGCCACCTCCATTTCGCCCTCGCTGGATGCTTGTGGGCCTTTATCATCGGCACTCGCCGCTCACGAGTCTCTGAGAGGTACATCCTTCTGCTTCTTCCCGTATTGACAGTTCTTTGTGAACACTACTATCCAATGATTTTTTCTTGGAATTTCGGCTACACTTGGCTTTATTCTCGACTTCCACTCTTTCACACAGCAGAATGGATCGGTTTTTCAGGCCTGAGCGCCTGGGTTATATTCACCAATTTGGCCTTCTTCGTTGCAGTTCTTCGTCTCAAATCAGCTCGGGTCTGGTGGCCCCCCATTGGCGTAGCAGTGGGACTCTTTTGCGTCATGATTTTGGTCGGACTTGCCTTGGAAAAGCGGTTGCCGGCACCCGACAAGAAAATCGGAATACTGACGGTTCAGGCCAACATTGGAAATCTCGAAAAACAGTACGCTGAAAGGGGTTGGGGGTTCCGTGACCATATCATCGACCGCTACACACAACTCAGCCTTAAGGGGCTCGCCGCTTATCCTCGGGAGGAAATTGATTTTGCATTGTGGCCGGAAACGGCCTTCCCCGACCAAATCGTGGCAAGAACACTTCATAGCGGCCACTCTGCTCGACTCACCGATTTTTTGAGAAACAATTCACTTGCCTTGGTAACCGGGGCCTACAGCGAAGATCTTATTCAAAGAAAGCCCACCAATTCGCTTTTCTCATTTTCGGCAAGTGGCAACCTCACCAATCCCCCTTACCACAAAACCTTGCTATTGGCTTTCGGAGAATACACTCCCTTCGGAGACATATTCCCGGCTCTCAAGCGAGCTCTCCCTCAAGTCTCAGATTTTGCACGTGGATCGGGCCCCACTTTGCTTGAACAAAATGGAGTGCACCTGGGAGCCCAAATCTGTTACGAGGGGCTTTTTCCAGAATTCACTCAGGGGCTGGCCAATCTCGGGGCCCAAATAATTATCAATGTCACAAATGATTCTTGGTATGGAAAATCCTCTCAACCTCACCAACATCTCTATATGACGCTGGCTCGTGCCATCGAATTTCGACGTCCGATCGTCCGATCGACTAACACGGGCTTTACCACTGTCGCCCAGGCGAATGGTGAAATCATGGAGACCTCCCCCCTTCATCAAGAATGGTTTCACCTATTTCGAATCCCTTATCGCGAATTTCCTTCTGCGACCTTTTTTCAGACAACAGGTATCTATCTGATTCCCACGATAATCTGGATACTTTTTTTTATTTCACTCGGAGGAATTTTTTACTGTGTCCGATTTAGAAACCATTGATTGGCAAGGTATCGTTGAGCGACTGGCAAAATTGGCTACTTCGGAAGCAGGACGGTCAGACTTGTGTCGAACGAGTCCCTTGGCCAGCCCAGCTTCAGCCCAAGAAAGCTTTCAAGTGATCAGTGAAGTTCAAAATATCATTGAGCAAGGGCAACGTCCCTTTATGGAGAGCCTTGACCTGTATGCAACCTGGTTTCCCCGTCTCAAAAAAAATGCCACATTGAAAACTTTGGAACTGAAGGACGTCAGGCATTTTTGCATAGAAGCCATCGCCCTCAAGGAAATTCTTGAACCATTTCATGGTTCTTGGGTCTCCCAAAAAAAGAACGAATTATTTGATGCTGAAAAACCCCTTTCGGCTATTGATCAAATCATGACACCTGACGGAGATATTAAAACTGAAGCAAGCGAAGAGCTAGCGAGGCTCTACCGCGAAAAAAATCAACTCAGTCAAGAGATCCAAAATCTGTTGGACAGACTCGTCAAGCAGCACGAACTTGAGGGAATCCTCCAGGATCGTTACGTGACAACCCGCGAGGGCCGCTGGGTCCTACCCATCCGAAGTGGTATGCAAGGACGCTTTGAGGGAATAATTCACGCTTCCAGCCAAAGTAAACAAACTGTATTTATGGAGCCCAAAGAAGTTGTCGCTCAAAACAATCGCATTCGCGAACTGGAAGTCGCAATAGAAGACGAGATTGAGAGGCTTTTGAGAAATCTCACTGATCTGCTTGCCAGCCTCGCTCCAACAATTGATCAAACAAAAGTCGTCATGGCTGAGTCCGATGTGAGATTCGCGCAAGCCCATTTTGCGAATCAAATGCATGCTTCGGCTCCGCAATTTTCAGAGAATTCCATTGAACTGATTGAAATTCGACATCCTATGCTCGTTCTCAATAACGAAAAGGTTGTCGCCAACTCAGTTCGCCTCAACCAAGCGGAACGAATTTTACTCCTCTCGGGGCCCAATGCCGGCGGAAAAACTGTGCTTCTCAAGGCCATAGGTCTGGCAGCTCACATGGCTCGGTGCGGATTATTGATCTGTGCTGAACAGGGCTCTAAGCTCCCGTTTTTTACCAAGGTCAATATTGCGGTTGGAGACTCCCAAAGCGTTGATTCTCATCTGAGCACTTTTGCCGCCCACCTCAATATATTAAATGCTGCGACTCAAGCTCATGGCTTCAGCCATCTTCTCCTGATTGATGAAATCTGTGGATCGACTGACCCCGAAGAAGGATCTGCACTTGCCCGCTCCTTTATCGAAACTTACTGCAAAAACTCTGTCTTTGCAGTGATCACATCTCACCTAGGTCCTTTGAAAACGGGTTGGACTGAAGCCAGCGGTGTCATTCACGGAAGTCTTGAATATGACAGCTCTACCAGCCAACCCACCTACCAGCTCATTATTGGTATTCCCGGCCAATCACTCGCCATTCAAACGGCCCGACGAGTGGGAGTGAGTGAAGTGATTATCGAACGAGCCTTGCAGTGCCTAAGCCCGGAGAGAAAAGCTTTTCAGCAGCAACTGGAAAATCTTGAATCCGCAAACACTGAAATTGAAAGAATAAAAAAGCGGCTCCAGGATGAGTTTCGAGAAGCTCAGAAGTCAAAATCGAAGTACGAATCTCTCGTTCAGAAATTTCAGAGGGATCGAGATTCGATGCTAAGCCAGGCCCTCAAGAGGGCCGAACAAAAAGTGGAAAGAATGATTGAGGTTGCACAAATCGATCAGACTTTTAAAAAACATGAGTCGCTTCAAAAAATAAAGAGCCACCTCCCCAATGTCATTAAAGCCACGGCAAATTCAACCTCGGTCCAACGAATCGAGAGTCCTGAAGAATTCTCCCGCAGGTTTCCTCCCGGAAGTCGAGTTTTTGTACAAAGTGTAGGTCGGGATGCAGTTATTCAGGGTGCTCCAAACGCAAAAGGGGAAGTTCCAATTCTTTCAAATTCGATGCGTTTGATGGTGCCCTGGCAATCACTTCACATCCCTCAGCAAGCTCAGAATCCAACCGCCGATGTCATCAGAAAGACTGCCAAGTTCTCCTATTCCCCCAAAGATGGAGACCGCGTTGTAGACCTACGCGGGCTGACGGTCGAAGAGGCTCTCAACCAACTTGAGCTTCAATTGGATACAGCTGCCCTAAATAAAGAAGAAAGGGTGAAACTCGTTCATGGCCACGGCACGGACACTTTAAAAAGAGCTATTCGTAGCTATCTTTCTCGAAGCGTCTACATCAAAAAATGGAGCGCAGGAACTCAGAATTTGGGAGGCGATGGAGTCACTTGGGCAGAACTCAACGACTAGATCCGCTGGTTAAAAACTGAGGACTGAATTTCTCAGGACTGCAAGGCTCGCTTTTTATTTTAAATCCCTGCACCACAATCGGAGGATCCATAATTTGACCAACCATGCAGGAAAATACTCTCAAAAAGTTATGTCCCACGAGCATGGCCTCTTTGTTGGCGACGCGCATAGCAACGACGGTGCCCTGATCGATTGAAAAAAGCAATCGACCGGATATCTCATTCTGAAATTTAACCTCTTTCAATTTTTCATTTATTATTGCAACTTCGCCCGATATTTCAAGTTCAGCACAACGGCCTTTTCCGCATTGATGCAGACCCTTAAAAATGAGAGTCAAGTCCGCTCTCAGCGGCACTCCGTTTTTCATGCTGATCCACTCGTGCTGCATCGTCCAAGTATCACCAATGAGAACGGCCTCCTGAGGCAATGGAACAGGAGGAACAAAAAAGACGCTGGTAGGAGGATAAGGACCCGCCTGTAAAACCTCTCCCGATTCTTTGAGTTTGATCTCAATTAATTCGTTCAGTTCGGGAAATGCTAAATCATGCAAATCAACCTGGCCATCCTTCTCAATCGTCTCTGCATCGAAAGCAATCACCCCGTCTGCTTGACTCTTGAAACGAGACTCCACCGTAAACGAGACAGCCTCTTCCTTGCGCCGAATGATCTGACCATCTTCATGAGTCTCAGCAGTTGAGGCAGAGTAGTACCAAGACTTCTCTTTTCGTCCCGCTGCGCCCTTTAACCTGAGAAGAAGGGGTTGTTTCTCTTCAAGACCCCGAGGACCTTCACTCGTCGTATCGCTATCCTCCACAGAACTACTGCGAGGAAGGTTTGCGCAGCCAGCAAAAATCGTCACGCAACTGACCAGAACTGCTGCAGAAGGAAAGAAAGACAATCGATTACACACGTTTATGCTCCTAAGGATGAGGCCAAACAGAGGATATTCTGGCGATCGAAAGGGGTCAATCTGATTAGAAAACTGTGTGTCTCAATATGAGACAGATAGTTTGATTCTAAGTAATTGAAATTATGAACTTATTTTAACTTTTGAGATGGCATCGACATTGCTTTTGTAATGTTTTGAAAGACGAATGATTGAACTGAGGAGATAGAAATGCCTACGACGAACCAGAAGTCCCAGGAACAAAAGAGATCCTATTTGAACTCCCCTCAAATGGCTCTACTGGCTTCACTCCTTGCGCTATTCAGCACAGCTTGTGGCCCATCTAAATCAGCCCTACCTACATCCAGCACCACTCAAGGAAGCCGACTGCCAAGCACTCCGCCCACCAACGGCAACGACGCTGTGGCCGACTGCAATGGAGCTACAAACGCCTCTCTTGAAATGGAATTCCAATTGAGCTCCTACTATATTCCAGGAACCGGCCAAGCCTCTATGGACTTGATTCGATTGAATTTCAGCCAAATTCCCGGTAAAATTATTACCTCTGACACCCACTACATTCAGTTTTATCGATGGTATGAAGATACCCCCGGGCAAAGAGTTCTCAACTCAGCACCTGTTAAATTCTATTTCCAAAGTAGAACCACTGGAAAGCTGATCAATAGCGATGATCCTCAGGACAAAATATCCAAGGCCATCATTCAAAATATGATCGTTATGGAGAAGGACAGAGGGGGAGCCGCAGGAGTCTCGCTCAACAATTTCTTTCAGGCTTATGTTATTCTTCTCACTGCTATGGACATTCAATTTGATGCAATGACAACAGCCCTTTATAACACAGATAAGGGAACCGCTGCCATTGGCTGGCAGGATGCGCTCATCCCAGGATTTCATTCCAATCCGAATACTTATGCCGCATCTCACGCAGCTCCTAGCTTACAACAGCTCCACCCGAACTGGGCCTCCCGGCAGTCCAATCTGTCCGAGCAAGTTTATTTCAATAACACAGAAAAATTCTGCCAGAAGTTTCTATAGAAATTAATAGGGTTGCCCGCCTTAGTGGCTTGATTCCTGAACGACTTCTTCAGCCTGCAAATTCTCTCCATGACGATATCGATCCACCAAGGTGCGATCTCGCGTTGGAAATGAAAACAGAAGGGCATGGCTATTGGAAGGTCCGTCCTCTATGGTCACGACGATATACCATAGGTCTGACTTGCCCCCTTCATCGGGATACTCCTTGATAAAATTGACAAGCAAATTTCCTGTTGAATCCGCAGAACGCCAGATTTCATCAGCTTCTTCAACTGTATTTTCACGCAAATGGGCAAAAAGGACAAATTCACTTTCCCTTATGTCCTTATCTACACGCAACTTCTGCATCGCCTCATAAAGACCCTTCGCCAGATCGTCATTCTCAGAGAGCGCATCTCCCTCCAGGGCGCCCATCGGTATATTTTGTAAAGACCGATCGTAGACCAATTCTCCCCTGCAGTATTTTTCCACCAAATCAATGTCCTGCGATGGAAAATGCAAGTAAACAAAACTCGGTATATTGTTGGTGACGTAACATATGGCCACATGAAATAAAAGCTCCTCATTTTTTTCAGCAGGGCCTCTCTTGCTGGCATGAGAACCTTTTATTGGTTCTGAGAACTCCCTAATATAGATCATGAGGGTCTTTCCGGAGATTGTTTTGCTGTCTTCCCAGACCTCATCGGGGGCTTCTAAAGTCAGGCTCAGGTTCTTTTCATAAGAAGAAAAATCGCCTTCAGATATGTCGCGAGCGGGTTTCCGTAACTTAAAAAACTCGGTCTCAAGAAACATGATCTCGCGGTGGAAGTGGTTATAGAGTTCATCCTCGGAACCAAATACCAAGCCCTGCTCCTCATCTATAACAATCTTGGTTGCCGCCAGATCGGCACTAGCTGAACTCTGCCGACTGTGTTTGGACATGACACACCTTCCTCTCGCTGATCACTGAACTGCCTCACAATGAAACAGTCCCTTTTATACTCTACCCCCCCGGGTGCCCACTTACTATTTTATGGTTCCCGACAATACATGTCAAATTCCCTGGTTTTCTCTTGCAAGGTATCGCGAAAACGAATGAAATCCAGATGAGAATCAACCACGGGAAGGTTGGCTTCCTATGCTTCCAGAAGAGACATCATTGGACGAAATTGAGACATTATTAAACCAGTCTGTATGCGGTATTCACGCGCTTTTTGATCATCAGCGCATTGCCGAAATCATGAAAAAACCCACCGAAAATCTAGATTTTTTCCGTTTCTCTAACCTTGAAAAGATTCAAACGCTGTTTTCGCGGTTTGCCGTTTGCCAAACATTTTTGGAGAGACAGCAATTTCTATTGCATCTGCCCACGGAGGACTACGAGACCTTCGTCCGGATTTACTTCCATATTCTCGAAAACACCGTCCTCGCTAGATCCACCTTTCGTCACTAGCCCTTAACCTTTATAAACTGGCCTGCTTGATTGTTGTTCCAAACTCCAAAGGTCCCTGGCTGAACCAAATCTCAGGGGTTCAGGATCTTCAGACATGCGTCCGGCAGCAGCGCTCCCTTTGTGAGCACTGCACCAAGCCGAACTCGATCCTGAACCCCTGAGATTTGGTTCAGCCAGCTCCACTTGTCTTGGACACAACAAATTCAACGAAGGCTTGCGGGCCAGCCGCTGTATTAATGTCGGATGGACGCCAAATCAAGAGACGAATCTCTGAACTTCTCTCCTGGGGAGTCTCACAAAGGAGGGTAGCTAAAATCTTAAAATCAGTCGCACCACCGTCGCCCTGACGAAAGAGGCCCTGCAAGAGAGGAGCTCTATGTGGATTTTCACAATCACCAGATCATCTCACAGTGAAAGCTTCGAAAAGAAAGATCTAAACCTTTATACAGCGGCTGGCCCGCAAGCCTTCGGTGAATTTGTTGTTTCCAAGACACAAGGAACCTGGCTGAACCAAATCTCAGGGGTTCAGGATCGAGTTCGGCTTGGTGCAGTGCTCACAAAGGGAGCGCTGCTGCCGGACGCATGTCTGAAGATCCTGAACCCCTGAGATTTGGTTCAGCCAGGGACCTTTGGAGTTTGGAACAACAATCAAGCAGGCCAGTTTAAATTCTGTAAAGAATCCTCACTCGTTTAGATCGCTAACACCTCTTCAGACTCTTGCTTGGGAGACTGCCCAGCGGACCCGCACGGGGTGATAGGTTCAGTGATGGCTCTATTTGCAAAGCAAGGATGATTCGATCGTTTTTTTGACTCTTCGATGCTAGGCCCAAATGTTGCAAAATAGGCACGACAGTTCCCTTAGTTTTTTAAAATCAATGAGGATTTTTATGAACTTATTTTCCCCGTTTGTTGTCGCGGCTTCTTTGTCCGTTTTCTTGAGCCTTCCCTCCCAAGCCAAGGCAAATACGGGCCCAAAGCCCACTTGTCGTACCACCCTCGCCCCCTCTTCTCGCAAGAGTCCCATTGCCGCTGCACTTGAGAAGCCTCCCGAAGGCTCGGCTGCTCAAGCCCTCTCAGCCCTTAGTGCAATCAAAGACGAAATTTCACAACGGCAAGCCAATGAAACGGCGACTGAGCTAGATACCAAAGAATATGAAAGCGCGCTTGCCCATCTGAACGAAATGACTCTTCAGCTTGAACAGACGGTTCGAGATGAAAATGCAGGCGAAGACATCCCTGCTACCGCCTATTTTATTTTCGGTCAGGCAGCAATCGAAAAGGTCCTTAGTTTAGCTTTAACCGAACAGATCAAGAGAAATCCACTTGTAATTAAAGTACCTCAGCCCTTCGGCGTTTCATTGTTAGCCCTCTTGGGAATATGGACTGCTCAGGGAGAGCAAATACTGGGCAAAATAAGCCAGTATATTGATTTCCAAGGCTTCGTAAATGATGGACTCACAATGATATCCTCAGCCCCAGTAGATCTTTCCATGCAGGGATCTGCAACGGTTTTGGTATCGAGCTACGCAGTAGCAGCCACAGTCCATTTTTTCTATAAGTTCTTTCGCAAAAAACCAGCAGCGAAAGGTGATAAAAGTGATGTCGTACAAAATCAGGAAAACATAACAGATCGCAATCATAGTTTTGAAATTTCACGCCACACTTCACTGACGGCCATAACAACGGATACGGCACAAAGTATTCCTGGATTAGATCTTTGGACTGTCACAAGCAGTGACCCCTTAAATCCCAAGGCTGAGCCTGAGCAACTCGATATTGTTCTTTTCTCAAAAGAGGGACAGCCGGCTCTCATTGTCATTAGAAAATAGCAAATCCCCTCCTCTCGGGTCTCCTAAAAACCGGAGAGGGCTCTTCTCGGAGCCAAAATTTGGCTCCTTCTAAAGAAGTTTAGAAATTTCTCCTCGATCTTCATTCGTGCAGATCGATCATTTAAAATTTCTAATCCCCTCAAAAGACTCGAGAAATCCCGATCTGCCCAATAAAATCGCTCGTCGGCACTGGCCTTGAAGAAAGTTCTCTTTGATTGCTTTGGAGTTGCCTGAAATAGGAAGACCCAAAACCAGGAAAAATAGATGAGAGTCTTAACAAAGAGAGAATTCAAAGTGCCCTTTAATAAATACAGTTTTCATGATTCATACAGTCTTCAAAAATTTTGGACAAGTCTTGTGTCAATTCGCCTTCGAGAGCGCCCATCAGCCCATCCGATTGCTTCTTGGAGATTGATCCCCTCACTCCTTCTCACGTGCTCAATGACACTGAACCTTTCTCCGGGCCTTCCGCTCAATGCCACCTTCAGTTATTTCGGTGCACCTGCCTCTGCTGAAGATCAGATCGGCGAGCGCACTACTTTTGATGTTGATCTCGAATCCCTGACTGGCGTCTCAACTGAAACTCCCGTGGAAATCCCAACAGCCATAACGGCCGATACAGAACTTCAAATCGACTTGGGAAAAGGCAATCAAATCAGACTCACTGGTCCCGAGTCCTTTTTGAATGATCCCCAACATCCCCTGCGTCAACTGGATCCTGCCACGCAAGAGAGATTTCTTGCACGAAGAGCCGCTTTCCTCCCAAGAATGGCTGCCTTTTTGGCAAGTGCAAAGGGTGGATTTGGTCTCTACAGCCTCAGTAAAAAAATCATCACCTACGTTCGACCAACTGTTAAATCAAGCGTCGAATCCAACGGGTCTCAGAATTTTCAATCTGGGGAATCTTCCGAACAGGTTCTCACTCAAGCCCTCACTGAATCCAGTGGAAAAACTCAAAAGAGAGCAAAGCTACTTAAAATTGTTGACGCCCTTTTGTTTATGGATCCCGGAACATTTGCTAACGCTCATACCGTTGGCTTAAGAATTGTTATAGGTGCCATTGCTCTTGGTGGACTCGGTTTGAACGGCGGAGGAATGATCGTCAAAGCTGCCGAAAAGATCCCATCAAAATTGGGGGGCCGGTATGTTCAGGCTGCGCTCTCCTCTGGCATTGCCCAAAGGATCATGAGCGCCGACATCGGATTTGGAGGGCAAAGAGGAGTTGCGATCAATTTTGGTTATAACTTTAAAAAAGGAAGTTTTGTCGCACAGGCCTTCCCATGGCGCGAGAGCTATCAAAAAACCCTGGGTGTCGCCGGGTATCTGGGTTTTAATCTCCGCGTTGGTGGTTTTTTTGATGCAACTTCAGATCGTCAAGCTCGAGGGGAATACGTCCTTGTACCACCTGGTCCGGGTTTTATGTCAAAAGGAGAGCACTTCTTCTCCGCAGGGCTTAATCTTCCTTTTGCTGTGCCGGGATTTTTTCCTCTATCAGAGATAATGGGCTACCGAGCCTCTGCCCAAGTTGGTGGATCGCTTGGAATTCGAGAGAATATTGCTGTTTCCAGAATAACTCCCTTTTTCGCAAGGTTAATACCCGGAATTGGATGGGGAGCTCAGGATGTTGAGAATTTTAGAAGGGAGATCTCCTCCTATTCAGGGCAACTGGCCAAAAAAGGGCGGGCGGCAGGAATACGCGTGTGTCAAAAACTCCTCGCTTCACGCAGAAGCAATGCTCCTTGATTTCGCGATCTTATCCACTTCCAAACAAATCAACCAAGACCCAGGAGTATTGAGATCGCCGAACTAAATAATTACTGCGACCAACCGATAAGCCTTAGGTGAAGGACCTAGCCTCGAACCTCTTGATTGCATTTACTTTCATCATCACGTCGCAGACTTCCTCGCAGGCCTGGGGAGAATATCGCGCCTTTGAACTTCGTATTTATCGTCCCGAAGATGGAACTGAACGACTGATTCGCACAAGTTTTGATCACATACAATATCCCACCTATTATCCCCTCCGCCAAGGCGAGTTGATTGAAGTCAAGAACTCTTGGCGTTGCTGGGGAAATACGGGAAATTTCAAACCCATTTGTCCAAATCGCCAAGAACTCGAGGACAAGAAGGATTCCACTCCTGATCCTCGTGGCAACTCCATCGAAGATAGCTCAAGCTCACAACCAAAGACCAGTTCCATCCCGCCAGCCTCCGCGTGATTGCACAAAAGAAGTACAATCAGTAGCAGGAAGGGGATCCATATGAGTGCGGAAATCAACCGGGCGCAATCCCGCTACAGCCAAGACCTTCAATCTTTGCAAGATCAATATCGACGCCAGAGAGATCAAACAGTTGAACAAAGCGAAGAGGATCTCAATCGGTTGCGCGAGAACTACCAGCAAAAGGAACAGGATCTGCGTCGAACAGGTGAAAGTACCGTTAACCACATTCGTAAAACCACAGATCAAACGATCACCGCCAATCGAGAAAATAGCGCTCGTGAAATTCAAAACGAAAGAACAAAAAACCAATATACTTACGAAGAACTGCGAAAGCAGGCTCAAGTGCGTAAGACAGCTCTCAAGCAAGATCAAGAGACTGTGGAAAAAAACCATGCGAGCGATATCTCGGCCTCTCGCGCCCGTCGAGACGAGGTTCTTCATACAGAAGCTGAAAACACCAGAAATTTTCTCAAACGGGAAAATGCACAACGCCAACAGATCGAAAAATCTACTGCCGAAGATCTAAATCGCTTGCGTGAAAATACATCCAAACAAAAAAATGCGCTCGTAGAACACAACCGTGACGAGCAAAGAGACCTCAGTCGCCAACATCAGAATCAGCTCGCCGAAGAACGGCGCCGGGGCGAAGAGCAGTATCATAACTACTCAAGCCAAGAGAAGGAAAGAATCAAAGAACTTCGCAATCAAAATCAGGAAGTCTACGAAAATGAACGTTCAAAGGGAAACGAGCAGCTGGGTCGTCTGCGAAGCAAGCTGGATAACGAAGTGAACGGGAAACAACGGGAGGGGGAGCAGCGCCTTCAGGCCACAAAGGAAGAACAAAACGAACTATTTAGAAAAGAAAGAGAGCGCCAGACTCAAATAAAAGAACAAGTTCGTTCCGACTACGATAAAGAAGTCGCTGCGATTCACCATCAAGGAGAAACTGAAGTTCAAAGGCAAAAAGACCATTTCAGAGAGAACATGGATAAGACCAAACAGTCCCATGATATCCAAATGAAGGAGCTTCAAAAAAATCAGGACCAAGAAAAAAGAGAATCTCTCGCGCTCCATCGTCAGAACATGGAGAAAAACGATCAACTGTTCCGACAAATGCGTAAGAATCAGGAGCTTGAATTCCGAGAAGCCTTCAATACCAACCAACAGAGAAATCGCGAAGTATTGGAAGGGCAAAAAGAAAGGCTCATTGATGAGATGGACACGCAAAAAAAATCAGCCATGGAGTCAGTCGGAAAATACCAAAATAGACAAAATGACCCATTTTATCACTTGCGCACCGCAAACTCTGTCTTAAAAGAAAATCCCTGGGCCTATGTCCTCGAAGTCAGCGTGCCAGAATCTCAAAAGAACGAAGTGGACGTGGTCGTCAAGGAGGACCGACTCATTATCTCTGGGAAGCGCCGATTTCAAGATGAAGTTCACAATGAGGGAAGACGGGTGACAACAAACAGCTATCAGACTTTCCGCGAAGAAGTTCCGCTGAGTCACCCCTCTGTTGAAAAAGACGTCACTCGTGAGTATCAAGATGGCATTCTAAAGGTCTTGATTCCAAAGGCTGGAACAAAGGATTTCATTATTTAATGTGCCTCAATTTGCCATCACTATACCAAAATAACTCATTCCCAAAAACAGAGATCCCAATAGGATCCGATACCACGCAAATTGGCTAAATCCAAATCGGCCGAGGTAATAAATAAAAAAACGAATAGCTAGCAATCCCACTCCAAAAGAAACCATATTTCCCAAAATGATGAGGATGACTTGATCAGAAGTGATCGTCGGTGCAATTTTAAGTAATTTTATAAAGGTCGCTCCCGTCAAAGTCGGAACCGCAAGAATAAATGAAAACTCCGCAGCCCTCTTGCGGTCTAAACCCTGCCACAAGCCTCCTATAATGGTGGCTGCAGCCCTTGATACCCCCGGAATAAAAGCCACACATTGTGCAAAGCCAATCAACAGGGCCTGTTTGTAAGTAACATTCTCCTCACTTTTGGGTGCTGGGAGGGAAGTGGCGCCATTTCGCTTGTCAATGAGCAAAAGAAAAACTCCACCCAACAAAAGGGACCAGGCCACAACATCCGTTCGATCCAAAATTCGGTCAATATGGTTCTTCACCAGGAGGCCAAGCACGCCTGCCGGCAAAAAACCAATAAACAATTTCTTATAAAATTCGATAGATCGAAAGAATCGCCTCCAATAAAGAACTAAAACCGAAGCAATCGCACCAGACTGCACAATCACCGTGTAGTCCTTCACAAAAGATTCTCCGCTAATTCCCATTACATAAGAGGTGAGAATGATGTGCCCTGTGGAAGAAATCGGCAAAAATTCAGTCAGCCCTTCAACCACAGCTAAAAGTATTCCATGTCCTAAGTCCATTTGGGAAAGCTACCGTTTACCCAAAGCCTTGGCAAGCAAGTGAACCGGAAAAAAATGGCTCAAATTGAGATTGAATTGAGTTAGCTCAACCTGGGAACAAGGCCTCTGGTGTCAAAAAAATCGCCAAAAAATCTGCGTTTCAAGTCAAATCCTGGCCGAACCGATGGATCTATGTATAAGGAACCGCACAGTTAGGGAGGTTGCTTCTGTGGAAGGCTTATTAAATTTCTTTGTGAATTACAAGATAGCTGACATTGCCATCGGTCTTATCGGCTTGTACGCGCTCACTCTTATTCTTGATCGATTTAAAGCTCTCTTTTTCGATTACGCGTTGCCGGTTGGTCCCTTTATGAATCAAGTATCGAAACTGATTCGAGAGGACAAGATCGACGAAGCCCTCACTTTTTGTGCTGCCAACGAAAAAAAGCCGCTGGCGCACGTCATCAAGAGAGTCCTAGAAAAATCTGATCGTGAAGAGCATGCAATCTCGCAATCTTTGGATATTGCAAGTTCAGAAATTGCTCCCAAACTTGTCAGAAGACTGGGGCAAGTTCAAATGGTATCCAACGTGGTAACCCTAGTGGGCCTGCTTGGAACAGTGATTGGTCTGATTGTGGCCTTTAAAGCCATCAGTTTTGCCGATGTTTCTCAAAAACAAACGATTCTAGCTCAGGGAATCTCAATCGCGATGACGGCGACCGCTGCCGCTCTTATTGTCGCTATTCCCACAATGTTTGCGTACACCTTTCTGTATGAAAAGCAGAATCGCCTTTTCTCACAAATTGATGAAAATTCGCAGAAGATAATGGAAATGCTGAGCGAACGAGCCTATGCTCCCGTCCAAAACCAGAATATTTATCCTACAGATCTTCGCGGTGAAAAAATCACGAACAAGGAAAAAACTCCACCTCCTCCGGGATCAGCTCCGAAGGCCTCATGAACTCCTTCAAGGAAGAAGCAGATGCGTATTCATAGAACCAGAAAAGCAGATGCAACCTACGATCTCAATTTGGCTCCCTTTCTTGATATTATTGTATCCATCATACCTATGCTCCTATTGAGCGTGGTCTTTGTTCAAATTCGCATGATCGAAACCTCAATTCCTCAGGTTGTCGCTCAGAAAATCAAAGAACAGCAAGAGGATAAAAAACCTGCTGTATTTGTTTCCCTCAAGATCGAAAAGGGTGCCTTTGGCTTTGTGGTATCGGACAACGGAAAAAAGAAAGAATACGAAGTTGCCGGAAAAAACGGACTTCTGGATTACGATGGTCTGGCGAAAGCCTCCGCCAATCTGAAACGGCAGTACGTTGATATTTTTACGATTGATTTAATACCAGATGCAAATGTCACTTACGACGATCTGGTCAAAACGCTGGACGTCGTTCGGCGTCTGCCTGCAAGCGAGGGAAAAGTAACGGTTAAAGATGAAAAGACCGGGCAGATGGCAGAAACCGATCTCATGTTTCCGAATGTGACCTTTGCAAATGTCGTAAAATGAGACTGAAAAGAAAGAACGAATGGGACAAGGAATCATCATGAGCGCAGTAGAATCAATGCAATTGGCGGATACTGAAAGGGGAATGTTATGGCAGGTGGAATAAAGCGCCACATGGAAAAACGACTCCCATCAACCTTTAAGATCCAAATCACTTCCATGGTCGATATGTTTGTTATCATTCTCGTCTTTTTGCTAAAAAGCTACTCCACCTCCCCCGTTAATATTACACCCAACGCAGATTTGAGACTACCAACTTCAAATTCCCTTCAGGAACCAGTGGACGTCATTAAAATGGTCATATCAAAAAAAGGTGTGTTCATTGAAGACAAAAGAGTCGTCGAGTTTGATGCATCTGGTTCCTTGAACTCCAAAGACATTGACGCCTCGGATCCTTCCTTTATTCCAGGTTTATTCAAAGAACTCGATGAAAAGGCCAAACAAACCCAAGACATCTCGAAGCAGAATGAAACTGTTGAATTCGACGGGCGCGTGCTGATGCAAGCAGATCGCGACATGCCTTACTCTCTGCTTCAGAAGGTCATGTACACATCAATGCTTGCTGGATATCCAAACGTAAAACTGGCCGTGGCTGCCAAGGACTTTTAGGTTCTCTAGGATTTTTTGATCAATTCACTCACTTCAGCAACCATGAAATTCAATCGACCATGAAGGTCCTCAATTTGAGAGAGATTTACCTTGAGCTGACTCAATACATCAAGGGGTTCAGAACTAAGTCCAGCTAATTCAAGATAAGCCGTGGACAAATAAGACGCCAAAGCGGTCGGCTCCGACCGGAACTGGATTCCTCCAAACGCAACAGTTGCAATTTCTTGAGATTCTTTTACTCCCACTGGGACTCCTTCACAAATGCTTTCAAGAATAGACTTCTTCCCGATTATTTTCTTCGATCGTAACGATAGACTCTCAAAACCAGAACTTAAATTAACTTACAATGACAAAACACTCCCAAAAAACGGTACCAAATTGGAACTTTTTCATGATCCTTACTTCTTCTCTCCTAATACTCACAATGAACAGAGTCCAAATCCGTCTTTGATGGAACTCTTCTTAATGTCCCGCTTGCCAGCGTGGTCGCCATTACACTTGCTGCTGCTTCGTTGTGGGAAAGCCCCAGAACGTGGCCAAACTCATGTACCATAAGGGAGACCAAATCCACTCCAGAGAAAATTTCGCTCCCATCTCCATTATAAAACAGGAAATTTTGGGCGTTGACGCGAATATCCGCCTCATAAATGCGACTCCCTGTCCAATATACCGTTGTTCTCGCTTGTTCAGTGCGACGGTCAGGCTCCCACTGCCTAAGCCAATAGATCATTGATGATCCATCCTTATTAGGCTCCGCAGGGCCTGATACACCCGTAAGTTCGATTTGTAGGTAGGGGCGCCCTAATCTGCGCGTCCATTCGTCTATGGCTGCCTCAATTGGCAGGACGCTCTGGGCCGGGACCGATGAATGTAAATGCAGTTTAACTGGCACCCTACCCTTCCAAGAAACCCTCTGTGCCTCGCTATTTTGAACGAAGTTACAGGAGTCCTGAGGTGGAGGACGCTGACCACAGGCCTGAATAAACAATATAAAGGCTATTAGAACGCCAATAGCTACAAATCGCCACTTCATCGGTCAAGACCTCCTGGAAACAGACATCGCAAGATTGAGGCCGTTTGTGGCAATTTCGAAATTATTCTAAGTATTTGATTTTAAAGTATTTTTCTTAAGTATTCCGCAACTGAAATCATTTTCTTGTGTCTTCCCATTTTTGTCATTTCCAGAAAGTTTGCCCTGAAAAGCTCTAACTAATTGAAATTAAATAGGTTCACATTTGTATGCGAGATGAACAGAGCCACCGGCAAGATACGGCACAAGCTCACAAAGAGTCTTAAAAATTTCCGGTGTCAAAACGCTACCAGATTGCTGGCATTGAATTTGCGATAGAACTCAGTCAGTCACTTCCGGCCCTCTGCCACAATCGTGGGACCTTGAAGGCCAAATAGCCCATCTAAAAGACCTAGCCTGGGGGGGAGCAAAGCTCCCCACCACCTGCCATTGGGGTTATTTATGTATTACAAATACTAAGATTTTGCCCCAACGGCTTCAAATGTCGAGTACCGATAACCAACTCCACGCACAGTTTCAATTACGGGAGAAATCTCAGACAATTTTTTTCGCAATGAAGCCATATGAACATCTATGGTTCTATCTGTTACATTGAGGTTTCCAAGAGCCGTCTCACGAAGTCGATCTCTCGTCAAAACTTTGCCCTTTTGCTTGATCAGCTCAGTTAAGATTCGAAACTCGGTGAGCGTGAGATAAATCTCTTTGCCTTTTGCCGCCACCTTGTAAGCTTGGAGATCGATTTTCAGCTCGCCATCCTCTAGCCTATCAATTCCAGATTCAGTCTGAGCACGTCTCAAAACGGCTCGAACTCGAGCTCCCAATTCTTTGGAAGAAAAAGGCTTCAAAATATAATCGTCAGCTCCCAATTCCAGTGCCTCTACTTTTTCATTTTCGTCGTCCAGACCTGTCAGCATGATAATAGGGATGGTGCAATAGTTCCTATTATGTCGGAGTACTTTAATGAGCTCCACGCCACTCTTGCCAGGCAACGAATAATCCAAAATAATCAGGTGAGGAGCGAATGATTCAACCGAAGAAACAAGCTCATTTCCACTTTCAAGGGCTCTCACAGAAAATTCCTGACTTTCAAGAACCGAAACCAGACAGTCACGAATCTCAGATTCATCATCTACTACAAGGATCCTTGGCAACGACATACAACCATCCTGTCCAACCAAAAAAAGAAATCACCAAACGGAGGCTCTCACCAGAATAGCAGTCACCCCTTCCCCCGTATGTCTACCTAACTATTCCTATTTAGACAATATGCGAAATATAATACAAAACTTATAGATGACACGCTCCCTCATATACTGCAAATAACCTATTGTGTTGTCTGTCTCGTTTGGATTTTGAAGCAATTGAAAAAGGCTTGAAAATGCTGAACCGCCCGATCATAATCGCCCGCGGGGACCTGGGGCGAAATCAAATATATAGATTTAATGGGTGGGCGTATGAGTCAAATGCGTCAATTGGGCGAACGAGAAAAATATCAAATCAAGATTCAATCAAAAGGCGAATTGATCTTTCGCTCAATGGAGGGAGAGTCTTCCTCCATTTTCAACCGTGATTGGTGGTATGGCCGCATCATGGAATGGAGCATGAAAAACGAACACTTCAAGACTCAGATGTTCCGTTTTGTCGACGTCTTGCCCTATCTCCATTCTGGCTCAGAAGTAGCCCGCCATCTCAAAGAATACTTCACGGCCAGTGAAGGCGAAGAGCTTCCTTCGATCTTCAACGTCGGATTAGGAATGGGCTCCCTGGCCCCTTCCCTCCTCGCAAATGCTGTCCGAAAAAATGTCACTCAAATGGCCAAAATGTTTATCACGGGAGAAACTCCGAAAGAGGCTCTGTTCGTTCTCAAAAAAGCTCGCAAAAACAACCTTTGTTTTACTGTCGATCTTCTTGGTGAAGCCACTCTGTCTGAGAAGGAGGCTCTCGATTATCAGGGACGTTATTTAGAACTTGTTTCTTGGCTCAGCAAAGACTCTGCGGACTGGACAAGCAATCCACACATTGACCAGGACGCGATGGGAGATTTACCGAAAGTAAATATCTCTGTAAAAATGACGGCCCTCTACTCCCAGGTCTCTTCCAGAGCTTGGGATCATTCGATAGAAATTGTCAAAGAGAGACTCCGCCCTATTTTTCACATGGCCAGGGAGCACGGTGTTTTTGTGAACATCGATATGGAGCAATACGACCACAAAGATCTCACTTTAAAAATTTTTCGAGATCTCCTGATGGAGCCCGACTTCAAAAACTATCCCTTCTGGGGTATCGTTATACAGGCTTATCTTCGGGACTCTCTTCACGACGTGCAAGAGCTGGTCAATTTTGCGAACACGCGTGGAGTCCCTTTTACCATTCGGCTGGTAAAAGGGGCCTATTGGGATTTTGAAACCATACTCGCGAGGCAACGAAATTGGAACTCCCCGGTCTACCTGAACAAGAAGGAATCCGACTGGAACTATGAGAACTGCCTTCAGATACTTTTAGAAAATTACCCCGCCATTCGCGTGGCGATTGCCTCCCACAACGTGCGGTCTCTTGCGGCCGGAATGGTCATGGCAGAGGAGCTTGGACTCGATAAAAAGGCCATTGAGATACAAATGCTTTACGGCATGGCTGATCCAATAAAACGGGCTTGTTCGAAGATGGGTTATCGGGTGCGCGAATATGCTGCCGTGGGAGAACTCATTCCTGGAATGGCTTATTTGGTCAGAAGACTCCTCGAAAATACTTCCAACGAATCATTTCTCAAGTCCAAATTTGCGGACAACCTGTCTTCTGAATTACTTCTGGCCAATCCAGCAGAAGACCTCATCAAGACAACTGGCACTGTCAACAGAGAAGAAGGTTTTTTCAATGAACCTCTTCTGGATTTCGGGATAGAGAAAAATCGCCATCACATGGTGCAGGCACTTAAAGATCGACAACTGAAGCTTGGCACAATTTTTCCCCTCCTGGTCGACAACAAAGAAGTCAAAACGGAGCGCATCCTCAAAAGTACCAATCCTTCTCACCCCGATCAGATTGTCGGCCAGGTGTGTGTTGCAGGAATTGCCGAAGCTGAAATGGCTGTTCAGGGCGCCAAGACCGCATTTAGACTCTGGAGCAAGAAGAGTCCTGAAGAGAGAGCAGGTTATCTAGAAAAGTTGGCCTCGTTGATAATGAGAGATCGATTTGAACTGGCGGCACTTGAAGTTCTCGAAGTCGGAAAGACTTGGATCGAGGCAGACGGAGATATCACAGAGGCAATTGATTTTTGTCGCTATTACGCAAAAGAGATGCGTCGCTTGGGAAAACCCTTTCGGGTCGGCAACGCCCCTGGCGAAATAAGCCTCTACCACTATATCCCGCGTGGTATTTCTCTCGTCATTGCACCCTGGAATTTTCCGCTTGCTATTCTTACCGGCATGGTAGGAGCCTCCCTGGTAACTGGAAATGTTGTTATCATGAAGCCTGCCGAGCAGAGTTCTGTTATCGCGGCCGAATTGATGAAACTTATGATCGAGGCCGGTCTTCCTCCTGGCGCAGTCCAATTTCTTCCCGGTTTCGGCGAAGAGATTGGAGAATACCTGACAGGGCATAAGGACATTGATCTCATTGTCTTTACCGGCTCACAGCAGGTTGGTTTGCACATTTTTAACAAAGCAAGCACTTGTCTTCCCGGACAAAAGGGAATTAAGAAATGCGTTATCGAAATGGGTGGAAAAAACGCAATCATCATCGATTCAGATGCTGATCTCGACGAAGCTGTAGGAGGTGTTGTCCATTCAACTTTCGGCTTCCAAGGACAAAAGTGCTCTGCCTGTAGTCGCGTGATTGTGATCGAAGGTATCTACCAAAGGTTTTTGGATCGTTTAATTGAGGCCACTAAGAGTTTTGTTGTGAATCACTCTGAGTTGCCCCATACCTTTATGGGTCCCGTGATCGATCAAGAATCACGAGACAGAATTTTCCGAGTCATTGAGGACGCAAAAGCTCATTCAAAGCTCGCCTACCAAGGCGAGGTTCCGAGCGAAGGCTATTTTATTCCCCCCACCATTTTCACCGAAGTTGATCCCAAATCGGCTTTGGCAATGGAGGAGATTTTCGGTCCTGTTCTTGCTGTTATTCGCGCCAAAGATATCGAAGAGGCAATTGAGATCGCAAATGGTACTGTCTATGGCCTCACGGGTGGAATCTATTCCCGCAGCCCTGCCCATATCGAGCGGGTACGTTCTGATCTGATGGTGGGGAATCTCTATATCAACCGTGGAATTACCGGAGCCATGGTGGACCGCCATCCCTTTGGAGGTTTTAAAATGTCAGGGATTGGCAGCAAGGCTGGGGGCCCTGATTACTTGCTGCAATTCCTGGAGCCTCGGACCACAACTGAAAACACAATGCGCAGAGGCTTTGCACCCAAAGAAATCTAAAAGGCAGCTCCTGGAAGAAATGCGACGGTGATGGATCTTACGAACGATGAAGTCGTAAACGTAGCTTTCCGAGAACGAGGAGAGTTCCCCCAATAATGGCTCCGCTCATTTGCCCGCCGAGATGGGCCGTGTGAGCTATTCCACCAAATTCAGGCACAGACCCGAAATACCCGGCAAGGTCAGTGGCAAGCCAAAGAAAAAATATAATCCAAGCTGGAACATTGACGAAGCCCGAATAGCCCTTCACTGGAATAAATAACCAATAAAAGCACCGCACAGGAACTCGCCAGTGGAGCAAACAGACCAGGGCCATCAAGCCACTCACCGCAGCGCTTGCACCGATAAGGGGGGCCCCTGTTGCACCGTTTATAATTAAGAAAGTTGCGGCACCCATAACTCCAGATCCAAGATAAGCAATCAAAACGAGAAGTCCACCAAACAGAGTTTCGAGATAACAACCGAATACGAATAGGAACGCCATGTTAAAAGCAAAATGAGAAAATCCACTGTGCACAAATTGATAATTGATCCAATATTCAAAACCAATGTGATCAGAATTCAAACCAAGAACAAAACTCGGATGGCCATCCTGAATCTTCCTGAGCTCTGCAAACTTCTCGATCCACCATCCTCGGGCAACTTGATCCCCCTTAAAGGGATAACTGGGGGCTTCCCTTAAAAACTTGTCACTGCGAAGAGCGAGATTCCCCAATAACTTGGTTTTGTCTTCATCACCATTGAGTGATTTTAGCGAAAGTGACTTCATCAGAGGACTGTAAAATGCCTGGTTATCATTGATAAATTCAGCGTAAAAATGACCCTGATAAGAAATGTAGTATTCGTCTTCAAAGGCCTTATCGAGGTTATCTTGAGCCCTATTAAGATCAGACATGGTTGAGATCATAACTAAAACATTGAGCCCAAAAAGAATCCAAGTAATTGGACATTTTTGAAATCTAAGAATTCCGTAGAGGTAGGGTATTATCACTTGTTTTTAAACTCCTCGATGAGAGACTTGCTAACCAACTCAAACTGGCTCCCACTGGCGGGATGCCGATCTACAGTCAGCTTTGCCTGAATCGGCAAAAGCTCTTTCAAAAGAAGATAAGCAGACTTCAACTCACCTACTTTAAATCCAGCAATTATTATTTCCTCCCGTGTTTTTGAATCAATTCTGCCTCCATCGTCTTTGACGAGGGTCTGGCCGATTTCCCAACTGCGGCCAAAATTCTTCAATCGATAGTAGTTGTTGAAAAGTTTCTGACCACGCTGTCTCCAATGAGGAGTCAACACCTCGTGCTTCCATTCTGAATAGAGGGCCTCAAGATCAAATGAACTTTGGGCCGAACTGGCCAAATAGTGACGAGCTTCCTCACGGTAGTTCTCCGAAGCCTTTTTATCTTGTGCCAACTTCCAAAGCTCCCGTCGCCCTTCCTGAACCGCACTTCCATGAATAAGTGTCAATGCCCCAATTAGCTGGCTCGCATCCGGAAAAGATACTTTCCGTTTCAATTCATCATAGGACTTAGACTTAGCCTCATCACATTCAAAATTCTTAATATAGGTGAGCGCGATATCTCGATCAGCCAAATACTCATCTGATTTCTCTAGCATTTTGTTCATGATCAAACAGCTCGATTGGCTCACCCCCGCACAAGTTTCATCAATCTCCTCCTTGCACAACCAACTCGCGAGGTCGATGCGATTGGCAGGGCCCATGGTATTAATCGCAATATCTGCGGCCGCACGGGCCTCCTCTTTGCGGCTCAGATTCCAATAGGCCTTTGTCCTTTGAATTCCGACAAATGAACCCAAGGCAAGACTGGGAGCCATTTTATCTAAAAAGAGAAGGGCCATCTGGAAGTTCTCGCGTCGCATGAAATGTCTAACTGCCCAAGTTAAAATATAAGGTTCTTTTGTGTGGTTTAACTCATTAAAGAGGCTATCAATTTTTGTCCAATCCTCATCCATCCACATCTCCACAATGCGGCTCATTTTGCAACTATCAGATTCTTTATCCAATTTGCAAACGTAGTCCAAATATCGATCTGATAACTCTGCACTATCGGAGTAAACAAAGGATTGGGCCAAATAGGCCATAGGACTTTCAATTCCTTGCCTCACCAAAGAATCTTCGACCTCAGACCTCAAGCAAGGGCCGGAAATCTCACCCGATGCAAAAAGTGCCATGGCCACACTGAGACGCTCAACAGATCCACCAGATGAAGATGAGGTGGGCCAATCTTCCATCGCCACGCCAACAGCTTCGCACAAAATCTTTTCAGTCTTTAAAACTCCAAAGAGGGTATCTTCGCCTTTTGATCGCATATAAAGATCAATTGAACTGACAACCATAAACGAAGTCACAAATACAGCTAATGCAGCGCCGACACCGTGTACAAAGGATGCTTCAATCATACCAGGGGTCTTCACTCCCCCGTCCTTTGTTGTTACAACGACCGTATCAGATATCCGATCGTGAAATGGCCGTCTCTTTTCATTGGCAAAAACAGACAAATGAGGAATGAATAGAAAAACAGAATCTACGATCCAAAAAACAGAACGAAGCAGTGCCATTGAAAAGCTTGGATTGCGAGGTTTCCATATCCATTCTACGCGTAAGCCCCAAAACATTTTTCCCAAAGTTGCGCCCCATAGACTCACCATGGCTGTTTGGTAGGCAATGGCCACAAATGCTGATGTCACAAACAAGAGAAAAAGAAAAAAATAAAAATCTGTCTCGTCCTGAAGGACCAGTGCCTTCATTATTCCCTGCTTAAAAGGTGCTCCAAGAACAGCAGATATCGGGAGAATCACCAAAATCAAATCAGTCACGACCGCAGCCAAACGATCTACAGGAGATGCCAGACAGAGGGGACGACGTCCGCCACGCCTCCCTTTGCGACGACCCTTCTCCGTCTTATTGCTTTCGGTCCCAGGAACCGATAAATCCTCAATGACCATGCAGTGACTTATCGGCTATGTCAGGCCAATAACTAACCTCAGACGCCCTAGATGAGCGGCACAGAGAAAAATATATTGGCAAGGTGGGCTTCTCAGGAAAACAAGAAAGGCTTTATTGGTCCTGTTCTGACTTGTGCACAGCGAAATTGAGAAGGCGTTCCTGGAGATCAAGCTCAAAAGAAACCTCCGCCACACTGCGATTTCCCGAAACCAATGCGTATCTCTCCTGTGTCTTGCGACCGCTCGAAGTGTGGTCCTTTAGTCTGGCTTCTTCAAACTCAGGGGCAATGAGACCCCGATATTTCTCGATAAAGTCAGGTCGATCCACGAGATACTTCGGCTGTTCAGACAAGGATACAAAACGAATGTTCTCCAATTTTCCATTTCTGATCTTCACAGCATACTTGCCTTCAAGCAGTCCAAACTGCAGTTGATCCTCAACTGACGGCTTGGTTCCCACGCTCGCAGGTCCGCGAGAGCCCGATTCAATGAGCTGATTTGTCATTTTGCGCTCCCAGGTCCAATCGCGATTTTTGGAACTATCTATTTCTCCAAGGCTTGCAATAGAACGAGAAGGGCTAGAAGGACGCAAAGAACCAGAATCCGATCCCGGTCGATCAAGGAGAACTTTATTTACCATGGTTACCCCTAATACGATGGACACAATCGAAACCGAAGTTAGAATCTTTCTTCGGTGCTGTTTCAATTCAAAATTGGAGGATTTCAGAGAAACCCCATTCTTCGATTCTTGGACCCGAGGTCTGATTGGTAGCTCTATGACTTTACCGCCCTGCTCTGACATCTGATATTCCTTCTGTTATCTCACTCGCCTATATTAGCGTCTGGATTTCATAATTTGCGAAGGCCATGCCGGGATTACGATCAATTCAGAGCACTAAATTGACGAAAGATTGGACGACTGCTCAACATTTATTGCCTCCCGTGCTTGGTTCAAAATGATACAAACCGCGGCAAAGAGCTTGAATCGACAGCCCTTTCTCATACCATTTCGGATCGGGACGCTTTTTTGTGTACTCCGTGCAGAAAAATTTCCTTAAACCTCGGCCAAAGACCTATCTTTTCTTCTCAGGTGAGAAAAGGAGAGCTAAACTAAGGAATGCGCTTTCTTGATTATCCAAGATCACGGCCGATTCAGAAAAATTCCGTTTTTTTGTTTTCGTATTTCCTTTTGTTTTGCCTCTCATTTTTTTCTTACTTGGGAAAATACTCACCCAGTATAGGTCTGGCTGAAGCAGAAGAATCCATTTCCTCGCTTGAAGAAAGGCTGAAAGCTGAACCAGATAGCATTAAAATAAGATCTTCGCTGGCGCTTCAATATTCTAGATCTAAAGGCCAGGAAATGAAGGTGATCGAACTGCTGAGCCCCTTTACTGATGAACTCTCATTGAGCTCGCTCCTTCAGCTCGCAATAGCCTACCAAAATGTCAAAAAATACACGGACGAAGTCAGGGTCTTAAAAAAGGCTCTCGAAAGTGGTCCAAAGAGATATGACATACATTACAAAGTAGGCCTGGCCTACCTTAAATCTGAAAAATTCACCGAAGCCACAAACAGTATGAGAGACGCAATTAAAATTCAGAGACGGTTCCGGCAAGCCTACGACTCTCTGCTGGATATTTTCCAGCGCACAAAAAACAACTATGAAAGCCGTAGCATTCTACGGGACATGGTCAAGATCTTTGGAAAGGACCCCCTTATCTACTCCCACCTTTGTCGGCTTGATTCGATCGATGGGTATCTTGAATCCGCAATAAAGGCTTGTCGTAAGGCAATGCGTATCGAAAAGGATTTACCGGACAACTATGTCTACTTGGCCCAAAGCCTCTTCGATAGTAAAGATGAAACAAGTGCGGGCAAAGTATTGATTCAAGCTGCGCGCCGATTTCCCAAATCGGAACTTGCCCAATGGGCCACAGGTGAATACTATTTGCGCCAGAAAAACTACGCAGGGGCACAAACATATTTTGCCAAAGCTGTCTCAGCCGATGAGAAGTCAGCACGCTCTTTGACTGGCTTGGCTGTTTGTCAATTCGAACAGGAAAATCACGAGGACGCCCTGGCAACCTTCTCAAAGGCCTGTGAAATCGACGAAAATGTGATCGAAAAAATCAGAGAAGCTGCAGGAAAATTACGTCTGGCAAAAAAAGATGAACTCTCCCGTCGCTACACAAAACAAATTCAAGACTGCAAACGAAAAATCAAAGAGTAGCAGCCAAGAACCTCTTATTGAGTAGCGGCCTGCTCAATCCACGAGTCACGCCCACGAATGGCGTCCTCCAGGCGATAGCTAAGTATTCTATCGGGCCACACCCCTCCCGCTTCAAGATTGATCTCATCGTGAGTGAGATAGATAGCCTCAGGAACAGAGATACTATAGCCTCTTGGCAACGGATATAAAAAATACCATATCGCGAGAACCACATCTCCTGCAGTCGGCTCTCCCCATACTCGGGAACGGGCTCTCAGTTTAAAAGCGTAAGCGAAGATCTCCGATACCGAGCCCGTTTGAAAATTGGTCAATACTGTCACCGGTCCCCGAAAGCAGCCATATCCCGGATAGGTAAAAAGACCCACCTCTCCGGCCACATCCAAGAGTCCGTGCTGATAGGTCTCGTCCATGTTGTCCTCAAATTCCAATTTCAACGCCTTGTTTTTTCTCGGCTGGAGAAGGCGACCAATCTTGGTTCTGTCACAAAAGAAGGGAGAAAGAGCACGAAGAGCAGAAACAAATCCGCCGCCATGATTCTCTCGAATATCAATTATCATTTCCTTGTATTGCGCCATCGCCTTCACGATTTTTAACCAGTCTTCCTTCTTAAAATAGGAATTCCGAAAGCTCGATATCTTCAAAAGGCCCACGTCCTTTTTTGCAGGGACCAATACAGGATTAAAATCGACGTTAATTTCTGTCGGCTCCAAAAAAACTGAAAATCGCTTATCACCACGACGAAGAACAAATGTTCCAGAAAATTGATTGAGTTGCCACTCTGAATAGACAGCCTCTCCAGCATATTCTTCAACAAGATCTCCAGGAGCTATTCCAGCCCTGAGAGCAGCGCTACCAGGCAGCACCTCGATGACAACATATTTATCTTCAATTTGGCGAACACGGGTCCCATTCTCTCTCCCCTGACCCTCCCAAAGAAGCCTATCCTCTGAAGGAGTATAAATCGCCGAATGAGAGATTCCAAGACGGTAGAGTTGAGCTTGCAAGCGGGACAGAACAGTACGCGTATCTTCGAGGTAGTCCATTTTCTGGGCCTCTGACCTACAGCCATCTGCCCAATTGTTAAGTTCAGCGGACTCATCGTAGAATTTCTCTTCAACCAGACTACAAACATAAGCAATCAATTCGAGATGAATTCTGTGCTTTTCTGAAAAATAAGCCATGCCCGCCAAGAGGGACACCAGAAGAGATCCTCCGATCCATAAAATCCATGCTTGCTTTGTCAACATGCTTCCGATCGCTGCTCTCAAGAATATCTCAACTGCTCAATTGCACATCTGCACAGCCATACATCTGCAGGACTGAACAACGGCACGAAAAAAAAGACCGGACTTATCGCTCCGGTCTTCTCGTTTTCAGGCTAATAAAGAGATAAGTGAAAGCTTAAAATCCTTTCGTCTAAGCAACTCGTCTCCGTCTCGCAGCAGAAGGATCAATGTTGTATTGCTTAACCTTGCGATACAAGGTGGCTCGGCCAATACCCAGAGCCTTTGCTGCTTCAGTTAAGTTACCATTGAACTCATGAATGGCGTTCTCAATCGCATGAGCTTCCATTTCATTGATCGTTTGTACTTTTCCGTTATGATCCATGCGCTGACCTGGACCTGGGAAAGGAAGAATCTTTGCACCCACATCAATTGGCTTTGAACCAATCGCCAATGATGGTAGTTCTCCAGCAAGCTGCTGAAGAAAACTAGAATCTCTCATTCCCTTCTGCCATTCCATATTCGTATAAACCTGAACAGTCAGACCGTTGCTTTGTCCAAAGGACTTCAACTTGTCAGCTGTCTCACGCTCATCACACACAAGAATACACATTGTACGTACCATGCTCCTATACCTCCCAGTATATTGCCTCAAGGCAAGTCAAAAATCGACTCACAGAGTACCTATCAACGGCCCACATTGAGAAATAAAGGAAAAAAATGCCTACCAGGCCTCAAAAAGCCATAAGGCCTTGATACACTTAGTGAAATAATTTGAGGCAGCATTTGTCCAGCAATTGGTCAAGGGATCTGCCTCAACTTGAGCAGCCTCCCATCGCCATCCAGATCTAAGAAATAGGGATGGGATGGGAATGTTCGGCCACTCTCCTTCAGATTTTTCTATTGAAGAAGTGCGGGGTTTACTGGCTGGCGAAATGAAGCTTCCCAAGTTATTGGGTCAATCTCAACCAGTTCGTTTGTTGGAATTCTTGGCGATGGCTCTTCTAACTCTTGGTTTCCAGCTACCTGCGGTTCTTCTAAGCCCGCTGCTTCCTGCTGCGGTGGTTCTACTTCGGTAGTGGCAGCGGCATCTGGCTCAGCAGCCTGGACAGCTTTGCTCTTCTTGGTTCGGCGTTCGACAGACTCTTTAAATTGATCTTCCGTCAATTTTATTAATTCCCAGTCCTCGAACTCATCCTGAAGACTCCCAGTTGTCGCCCCGCTTGAATCCAGTTGAGCCTTCACCACCCGAACATGAACCTGGCCGGCCGGATCTTTTATTAAAACCATAAGACCAACAGAACTGATCCTTGAAAATTCTGGTGTCAAACGAATCTCGCCGTTCGCCTGCACAACTCCAACGTTGACTTCAGAAGGTTGTGCGCCATTTTCAATGGCATCAGCAGCAGCTATCATAAAGACCTGCCCATTCTGATCAACTCTAACAATAGGAGGAGGTCCGTCCGAAATCTCATCCCCTGACTGGATCTTGTAAGGATTTTCATACGGCATCAGAGCCACCCAGTATCCCACAAAATCCACATCAAAGGCACCAGGAGTAGCCGCACTAGGGCCGCCTACCGTACCTGGGCTCGTTGTTGGATTATTTATTTGGGTTCCCGCTGCTAAAGCCTTGTTAAATTCGTCTTGTTGGTTTTGAGTGAATCTCTTAAAATATATGTCCTTCTTCACCATTTTCTGATTGCCCACCGGCTCCCCTGAACCTGACCCCGATGACTCCGGACCACTCTCAACGACCTTGATATTATCGATATCTATTTTAGTTAACACAAATGAGACCGGACCTGACTCGTTCTTTGAAACCTCTGGCGTCAGGAGAATCGAGCCGTCCGCCTGCACGACTCCAATTTTGTTGAAACTACGTTTCTCTTCGTCGAAAACAAAGACATCGCCGTTAGGATCAATCCGTGTGACTTGACCTACATCAGAGTAGTCCTCAACGCCAGAGGCCTTTTCAGGAGAGTCTACATCTTTTGGAGAAGGAGCCCAGTACCCGACCAGGTCCTTGTCAAATGTCTTCTGACCCTTATGTGTGGGCTTACTGCAGCCAATTGTTGAAGCCGTCATTAAGGCAACGGCCACGAGTGAACTCAGGCTTAAAATACTTTTACTCATCATTAGCTTCCTCCGGAAAATAAAATTTGGTAGTTCGATAAATCTGACAAAAAACTAAAAAATCCGAATTGGGGATTTGCAATAAGAGAGCCACTTAATGAGCAATCTGGATGGAGGATAGGCTTTAAGCGAATGAAAAAAAGAAAGGGTCGACAGTGTACTCTGCGTGAATCAGAAGAAAGTCTGTTGCCTATAAACTGGCCTACTTGATTGTTGTTCCAAACTCCAAGGGCGCCTGGCTGAAGCAATCTCAGGAGTCCTGGATCTTCAAACATACGTCCGGCAGCAGCGCTCACCTTGTGAGCACTGCACCAAGCCGAACTCGATCCTGAACCCCTGAGATTGCTTCATCCAGCTCCCTGTGTCTTTTGGACACAACAAAATCACCGAAGGCTTGCGGGCCACAACCAAAGATTCCAACTTCGGATGGTGACCATGGCAAATGACAGTGAAAGCTTCGAGAAGAAGGATCTCGAAAAAGAGGTCAATGTGATCCTTAAGGCTTCTGGAATCTCTCGGTGTACACTAGGTTTTGCGGATGGGGCGATTGATAATAAATCCTAACAAGGCGTAGGTGTGATTAAGAGAAAATAGAGGATCAAATCCGATTTTTTTGACCTCCCCTGGCCGGCATTCGGCCCATGCAAAAATCAATAATATGTCGTCGGCGTCCGTCCGACTTTCTGAAAAAGGATTCCAACTTCGGATGGCGATCATGGCAAATGACAGTGAAAGCTTCGAGCAGAAGCATACCGATTTTAATGCAGCGGCTGGCCCGCAGGCCTTCGGTGATTTTGTTGTGTCCAAAAGACACAGGGAGCTGGCTGAAGCAATCTCAGGGGTTCAGGATCGAGTTCGGCTTGGTGCAGTGCTCACAAGGTGAGCGCTGCTGCCGGACGTATGTTTGAAGATCCAGGACTCCTGAGATTGCTTCAGCCAGGCGCCCTTGGAGTTTGGAACAACAATCAAGAGGCCAGTTTATGTTACCTACGACCAGACTTTATCTTGATCTGCATTTTTGAAATCAAATGCACAGCCATTTTTTCCTGAACTTTGCACATTTTGAGTTCATCACGACGATAAGAGCGCTGACTGGGGGTCAAAGTACCCGTTTCAAGCTCCATCTCGTAATCCAACTTGTTGGAACGAATTCCTTCCAACTCTTTGGTTTGCTGTTTGAAAAGCTTACTCACCCCACTCACGGGAGCCACATCCAACCACTCTTCTTTTGCTTTGTACCAAGCAAGCATTCGCAGAAAGCGAGCTTTGTTCTTGGCTAGAGTAAATGTGGGATACTGTTCCTCACGCAAGTCTAAAATATTTTCAATCTCGTCTAAAGCATGAAGGTCATCGTCTCTCACGACCTCGGCATCAGGAACCACCTTTAAAGAGAAATTCTTTTTCTCCTCCTGATTCAGATCCACTGAATTAAACATGCTGACCTCCTAAAAAAAATCCAGAAACCCAGAAACCCACAACAGTTAGGTCTATCTCAAAAATTCAAATCGTTCAAGGCACTTAGCTCTTTCGATTCATTTAATTGAACAAAGACTTCCCGACACCTTGATCAACCACCGCACCACAAATAGTTCCCAATGAAGTGAGTCAAACAAGACCGCGAAAAATACCTTTACCAGGCACAATCCAAAACTACGTTCTTTATCACCTTGCAAAGAACGAGCACAACTCCCCGTGCAAGACGAACAATCCACCCGCCGGTCAATGCTTCATACACAATCCAGGCCAATTTTCCAACCGATCTTTCCTTTTAACCTTTTAACTGGTTCCGCTTCTTACGTGGGCCTTTCTTCTTTTCATCATCGAGGAGAAATTCCTCATCCAAGGGGTAATATCGATCGACGGCCTCCATCACTTCCTTTGAGGTGGCCTGCGGCCACGACCAAATCTCAGTCCGACAACCTCTCGATTTGAGGTACCAAATCAAAGGCAAAAAGTCCTTATCGCCTCCCAGGATAATCGCGACATCCATTTTATCCGACATTGTCACCGCATCAATAACCAAAAAAGTGTCAGCATTCTTCGCAGGCCGGCGAATCTCACCACCCAGGCTCGCCCAAAAGACTCGAAATCTGCCGAAATGTCTTTGTATTCAGGCTTATAGTACAAAATGCGAATGATTTCTCGGTCACCAACGCTATCCAATATCTTCTTGTAGTTGGTGAAGCCTTCCATGTGCTTAAGGCCACTCAGCTCAATGTTTTCGGCATCGACAAAAATCCCCACACGCTGAAAACAAAGCCTCTTTGTATTTGGGCCTATCGACTCAATCGGTTCTGCCAAAGCTATCTCCTTCTTATCAGGTGCATGCTATACCGCTAGGCGCAATGCATTAGCACTTCGTCCGTCATTATACACAGCTTTCCATATGCGCTACCCTTCTTTTGTTATTTTTTTATTTTATTTCTCACCCATTATCCGCTAAACACCCATCTGCATAATATTTCCGCAAAGAGAAGCACAAGCAAAAAGGGTTGGGTAAATGGATACGTGTGTTAATGCTGAACAGCAAAAAGGGGTTCTTGTCTTTAAATCACCATTTTCAGGATTTATCATTCCTCTTGAGGAGGTCCCTGATCCCGTATTCGCTCAAAAAATGGTCGGAGATGGCTTGGCTATTGATCCAACCAGTGAGTTTTTGCTCGCGCCATTTGACGGTGAGGTCGTACAAATTCATCCAGCTCATCATGCCCTGACCCTTCGACATGGTCCAACAGGTTTAGAAGCCTTGATCCACATTGGGCTAGATACTGTGCAGCTCAAGGGAGAAGGGTTCAAAGTTCATGTAAAGAAAGGTGATCATGTTAAAGCCGGAGATGTCCTCGTTGATTTTGATGCAGAAGTTATATCCAGAAAGGCCCAAAGTCTCATCTCTCCGTTGATTCTTTTGCCGGGCGCCCAGACTTGGGATTTTGAAGTTCAATTTGGACCTGTTAAGGCCGGCGCCCCTGGGTTTCTTGTCGTCCATATAGATGAATCTAAAAATAAGCCAGATCTCATCTCAAATTCACAAAGTTCAAAAACAAAAAGCGAATATTTAACTTCCGAGAAGGTGAGAATTCCGATCAGTGAAGGAATCCACGCCAGACCTGCATCTTTGATTTTACAGACGGCAAAGCGCTTTGAGGGAGAGATTTCTATCCACTGGGAAAACCGGCAAGCAAACTGTCGTTCCTTGGTGCAAATTTTGGAGCTTGCCATACCCGGCGAAGCCCTTGTTCAGTTTCATGCCTCAGGTCCTGATGCCAGACAAGCGCTGGAGGAATTGGCACGGGTCACGAGAGAGCTGAAAGAGGTGCATGCGCCGACTGACATTAAAACTCCACAAACAGGCTCGACTTCTCACCTCGGAGAGGACCAACTCGGAGGTGTTATCGCTGCTCCAGGAATGGCTGCTGGACAAGTCGTTGTGGTTCAACATGAAGCTCTCGAACCTCACGAACAGGGCAGAGGAATAGAAGTTGAAACTTCAGCCCTTTATCAATCTATGAATAAAGTCCGTCGCGATCTCAAAGAGCTTGAGTTCGAAATGAAACAAAGGGCAGGATCCACGCAGGCGGCCATTTTTACGGCCCACCAAGATATCTTGGATGATCCACAGATTATTGAATCAATTGAAGAACAAATACATTTAAACCGATCTGCTGCATGGGCGGTGAATCAAGTTATTCAGGCTGAAGCGACCCGACTTTCCATGTCCAACAATGAACTCATCGCAGCGCGAGCGAATGATCTTCTCGATGTCAATCGCCGATGGGTCGGCCAATTGATGGGTGAGGTCCTTTCCCTCCCAAAAATTCCACCCAATTCAATTCTGATTGCAGACGATCTCACTCCCTCTGATACGGCTTCGCTCGACCGCAGCTGTGTCTTGGGCTTCTGCACTCGGCGCGGCGGCACAACTTCGCACGTTGCTATTCTGGCTCGCTCCCTTGATATTCCGGCCCTCGCAGCCATTGATCCAAGGGCTCTTCAACTGACGAACGGAACCCCTGTTTTACTCAATGCCAATGATGGATATTTACAACTCAATCCTCCTCAAGAACTCCTCGATCAAGTCAAAAGAGAAACCAAAAATAAACTTCATCGTCGAAGCGAAGAAGAGGCTCAAGCCAAACTGCCGGCTCTCACTACAGACAATCACAGAATCACTGTTTGGGCCAATTTTGCAAATCATGAAGAGGCCGATCACGCAGCAAATTTAGGTGCTGAGGGGGTTGGCCTTATGCGGTCTGAATTCCTCTTTCTCAACCGCGAAAATGCTCCCACCGAAGAAGAGCAATTTCAGATTTATACTCACATGACAAAGGAGATGGGACCTGAGCGCCCGGTAACGATTCGCACTTTAGACGTAGGAGGTGATAAACCTCTCACTTATTGCCCCTTGCCCGACGAAGAAAATCCCTTCCTTGGAGAGCGCGGCATTCGTATGTTGCTAAGAGAACAATCTCTCCTACGAACCCAGGTCAGAGCTGTCTTGAGAGCCTCAAAGTGGGGCCCCTTGCGTCTTATGATTCCCATGATCACCAACCTCGAAGAAGTTCGAGAATCAAAGAGAATTATTCAAGAGGAGGCCGATGCCCTTCAGGTTCCAATGATTCCAGTTGGGATTATGATTGAGGTGCCAGCAGCTGTCCTCATCGCCGATCATCTGGCCAAAGAAGTTGACTTTTTTTCAATTGGTACAAATGATTTGACTCAGTACGTCTTAGCCATGGACAGAAATCACCAGGCTCTCGCAAAACAAGTAGACGCCCTTCACCCCGCAGTATTAAAGATGATTCACCTGACCTCCCTTGCAGCTCATCGCGCCGGAATAGAAGTGGGCGTCTGTGGAGGATTGGCTGGTGATGACTTTGGAATCCCGATTTTGATTGGCTTGGGCATTGAGGAATTGAGTGTGAGTCTTCCATCCGTACCGGGAGTGAAGGCCCTCATCAGAGGACTTCACCTAGAAAAATGCAAAGACCTTGCTCTGAGAGCCATGGAAATGGCTGATCCGTCTGCAGTTCGAAATCTTGTGAAGAGTTGGAATTCGAGCTGCTAATAACAGTTGGCTGATGAGCCTACTGGTTTAAAAAATTTGGTTCATGCAGTGGTTGAGGACAATAGTTCAGCTAATAATAATTATTTTATTTTTAATTTTAAAATTAATTTTAAAATTAAAAGAGAGGGTTAGTCATATGATAAAAGAATTACGGGAACAGGGTTTCTCCCAACTTCAAAAGTTGGGAAAGGCGCTTATGTTGCCAGTGGCAGTACTTCCTGCAGCTGGTTTGTTACTAGGTATTGGTGCAGCTCATTTTGACTGGTTGCCGATGATCGTTTCTCAGATCATGGAACAGGCCGGTGGAGCTATCTTTGGTAATCTCCCTCTCATTTTTGCCGTTGGCGTCGCTCTCGGATATACCGAAAATGATGGTGTTTCGGCTCTTGCTTCAGTGGTGGGCTTTGCCGTGTTGGTCGCAACGATGGGTGTGACTGCCAAAGCGATTGGAGTTGAAACCAAAATGATCATGGGAGTCCCCTCCATCGATACCGGAGTTTTTGGCGGTATCCTCATTGGATTGATTGCGGGCCTTCTCTTTAATCGATATTATCGCATTCAATTGCCTTCCTATTTGGGATTTTTTTCTGGGAAGAGATTTGTTCCGATCGCAACCTCTTTTGCTGCAGTGGCGGTCGGAGTTCTTCTCGCCTTCATCTGGCCACCGATTGGCTTAGGCATTAAGGCAGCATCGGATTTTGCGGCTAGTGGCAGTCCTGAATTTGCATTTTCGCTCTACGGCTTTGTTGAGCGTGCTCTCATTCCTTTTGGTCTCCACCATATCTGGAATGTTCCCTTCTTTTTTGAGGTTGGAGAGTACATAAATCCCCAAACAGGTGCCGCAGTAAAAGGTGAGATTCACCGCTATTTAGCCGGTGATCCAACCGCTGGTAATATGGCAGGGGGCTATCTTTTTAAAATGTTTGGACTTCCTGCTGCGGCCATTGCAATTTGGAGAACCGCTCGTCCAGAAAATCGCGTCAAAGTCGGTAGCATCATGCTGAGTGCAGCGCTCACCTCATTTCTGACTGGAATCACCGAGCCCATTGAATTTACCTTTTTGTTTCTGGCTCCGATTCTCTATTTCATTCACGCGGTCCTTTGCTCCGGTGCCTACTTGCTCATGATCCTACTGGGCATTAAGCACGGAATGACCTTTTCTCACGGATTCATTGATTACGTTGTTCTCTTTTCAAAATCTACCAATGGCCTATGGATATGGGTGGTTGGCGCAGCTTGGGCTCTTCTCTACTACTCGATCTTTCACTATGCGATTGTTAAGTTCAACCTGCTCACTCCCGGACGAGAGATTGAAGAAGAAGAAGAAGACGCAGACCTGACCAGTCAGGTAAGCAGCACAGAGGATAAAATGGCAGAGTCCTTGGTCCTCGCTTTTGGTGGAGCTAAAAATATTTCATCTTTGGACGCTTGTATCACTCGACTCCGCGTAGGTGTCTCTGAAATCAGCAAAGTTGATCAGGCAGCTCTGAAGAAATTGGGAGCCACGGGAGTCGTGGTCGTTGGCAAAGGTGTTCAGGCCATCTTCGGAACACGTTCCGAAAATCTGAAAACGGACATGGAACAGTGGCTCAAAGCGAAGAAGCCAAGTAATGGTTCTGTCTCAAGAAACGAGTCCCAAAAATTGGAAGCCTGGATTGGTGCCTTAGGTGGCAAGGAGAATATCTCTTCGATTGAATGTGTGGCTGGAAATCGTTTGCGCCTTTCACTCAAGGAAAAATCTTTTCTGAACGAAGAAGCTTTAGATAAAACTGGCTTGCGTGGCGTCATGAATTTACAAGGTGATTTGCTTCACCTCGTTGTGGGTCAAGATGCTCCTCAAGTTGCAGACAGAATGAAGGCCATTGTTTTCAACTGATGAAATCATTTTTAAGGGTGCTTTCTGAAGCTCACATGATGATCTCATGTGGGCTTCTTTTACTTTTGTTTATATCGAACGAGTTCAGGGATGAGGCCTTTTTCGTTTAGCACCAAAGCTAAAGCTATGTCCTCAGAACTAATAATTCCAAAATGAACAGCAAAATCCCAATAATTCTGCATGGCAAGCTGAATATCCTCTTCTTTTAGAAAAGAAAATTTCATAAATTCTGAAAGAACCTGATCGGTGGTGTGTCCCGGATTAAAATAATAATTGATCAAGGTATTTGCCACAGATTCGTGTCTGTCAGTTTCCTGCCTTTCAAGATCATCCGGATTGCTGTTTTCAATTTGAATAGCCTCCAATTCGCTGTGAACGGCGACTATCCATTTGGACCCGAATAACAATAGTTCTTTAAAATTCAGAAAGTTAGGTTGGCCCATCTGGGATGGGGCCAATTCAGTCAGCAGGATGAAAGCTCTCTCTTGAGCTGCCTTAAAGCGCCTAACCAAAAAATTATTAACGGCGATTCCATAATCGCGCTCATTTTTTTGAATACCCCGCCCCATCGCAAACAGCGCAAGATCGGCCACTAGCGGATTGCGACTCAACTCACGATCAAAGCCCCTTCTTTCAATCTGACTGATCAAAATTTCAACGAGAGCTATATAGACTTCTGGATAAGATTGCTTCTTTTGTCCAGTTTTCTCGCCGGAGAGACCGACCAAACGATTATTTCGCTTTCCCGTTACATGCCACAAAGTGTGTTTCAAGATGAAATAATCCGTGACCTCATTTAGCCACCTGACGGCGTCCATAGAATTTGGATGCTCACGCATGGCGTTTAGAACTTCATTTGCAGCTCTATCTGCGGATCCAACAAGATCCTCTGCCAAACTTGAGTCTCCCATTATTTCATCTACCGGGTCCTCCTGGTTCTCGCTTCCGATATGGGTGTATCTCCTCAAAATCTTGATCTGATGATCGAGATTCAAGACGAGCCCTTCTAAGCGATGCAAAATTGGTGCGGGTAGAACCTCCTGCCTCACCCCTGTGCTTGACTGAGAAACAAGGATGAGACATGAGTTTGGCCCTTTAACGTCGGGGGTTTCATCACCCCCTCTTGCAGAAAAACAAGAAATGAAAATGGAAACAGCAAAAAACAAATAGCTAAATTTTGAAGCCAGAGGCCCAAATACGAATACAGATTCGAAAAAATTAAGTCTTGGCATGTTTGGCCGTTACGATTGTTTTGATGTTTCCTCGAACATTAAAGTCACCCTTGACTTCAATTTCGAAAGGATCCAGAAGAGCGATGAGATCATCTAAAATCAGGTTCGTCACGTCTTCATGAAAGACCTTCCTGTTACGAAAGCTATTGATATAAAGTTTGAGAGACTTGAGTTCGACGCAAAATTTATCAGGTACATAGCGAATATGGATTACGGCAAAATCTGGAAATCCGCTGCGAGGACAAAGACAAGTGAATTCGGGGCAAGTGAAATCGATTTCATAGCGTCTCACGAGAGTCCTATTTTCAAACCTCTCCAAACAAGCTTCTTCAATGGCCAATTCTCCGTACAACTTCACATCTTTTCCGGTCATCCCTTATGTCCTCTCAACCAATGGCGGCATCCTCGCCAAAAGATATCTTTTTCAAACTCACACGCATTTTCCAGACATGTGAAAAATATTTTGCCTAAATGGGTATTTAAGTTGCATTCTAAGCAGCTCTTTTCTAGTTTAATTGATGCATGAGGTCAAGCATGGTCCATAAAAATTTCTTAAATATCCTGGTTCTGTTTTTTCCACTCTTCTTAGGGGGGCTCTCGTGTGCCATTCTGACTGACAGGAGCGGACTTGATCGAGAGGCCTGTGCGAATTCGGACTGGTGGGAATTAGGCCGTCAGGATGGAACCCAAGGAGAACCGGTCGGCAAGTACGATAAACGCCTTTCTAAATGCAGGCTGGGGCCTGATAAGAGCCGTGAAAATTTGTATCTAAATGGCCGAAATGCGGGTTTAGCGGAATATTGCCAGCCGAGTAACGGCTATGAAATCGGGCGCACAGGCCAATTCTATTTTTACGTTTGCCCTGTCGATACAGAAATCGATTTCGTTTCCCGCTATCGTATTGGTCGAAGGGTCTACCAACTGGAAATTGCAAATAAAAACCTCAACAAAAATATTGAATCCCTCCTGGCTCGGATCAGTGAAATGCGGGCCAGTGCCGTTCAGGAAAGAGCCCAACTCCGCGAACAAATAAGAGCCATGAAAAATTCCAGAGCACAAAATGAAAAATCTCTTGAGGAGCTTCGGTCGTCCATTGGGGGATAAGTTCTCGAGCTTATTTTGCCCTTGCCCTGCCCTGCCCTGCCCTGCTTTGCCCCTTCCTTCAGCTATCTTTCTATTTTTCTCGTGTCTTTAACTCTTTGAGTAGGGCCTCGGGATTGTCAAAGCTTCGCAAGACATAGTTTGCGGCCAGTATTCGCTGTTCTCTTTCGTCGAGAAACAGCGGCCCGCCTTGAGCCTTTTTTTGAGCATAGTGAACATAAGAAAAAGTTAAAGCGGCCGCGACTGAAATATTAAAGCTTTGAGAAAAGCCCAACATTGGAAGTACAAATCGGCCGTCCACAAGATCAAGCATTCGCTTGCTGACCCCCTCTTTTTCGTTTCCGAAAACAACCGCAGAGGCCTGGGTGAAATCTATCTCTTCTATCGATACGCTTGCCTCCAGGTGAGTGGCATAGATCTTATACCCCCGCCCCTTCAACTTCTGAACGCAAGACTCAACATCTGGAGAAGTCTCCACCTGCAACCATTTGTCAGAACCTTTTGTCACTCGATTAGCTGCCTTAAATTTTGCATTGGCAACGTCGATGATCTGAAAACGATAGAATCCAAAAGCCTCGGCAGATCTCATGACGGCACTGATATTGCCGCGGTCATAAATATTCTCAAGAACTGGAACCAAGCCCTGGGAACGTCTTCGACAGACTTCCAATATTCTCCTTTGGCGCTCGACAGTGAGCCGGGCACCTAAGGCCTCCCAAATTTCAGCAGCAGTGTATCGCGCCCCCCCAATGAGAAAAGGCTCTTTTTCAAAGAAAGTCCTGCGTACCGAACGAGTGACCACATCTTCAAGTTCATCTTCCTCTGCTAAGCTCATTTTTGAGTCCTTCACATCGAGACTTCCGCTCTATTCTGTCTTATAGTGTTTAATCATGGCTCGCATTAATACTGAAAAATGAGGGAGAAACCATTGAAAAATGTGATCAGTGTCATTATTCCAACTTACAATCGCCTTCACACTATCCCCAGAGCCATTGATTCAATTAGAAATCAGTCCTACCCTCATTGGGAACTTATTATTGTAGATGACGGCTCCACCGACGGAACTGAGGATTGGATTCATCACCAGCAGAAGGATCTCATTTCGAGCGGAAAAATGCGATACATGCGAATTGACCGAGGTGGTGTGAGTCGGGCACGTAATACGGGAATTGAACGATCTCGGGGCGAATGGCTGGCTTTTCTGGATTCTGATGATGAATGGCTTCCCGAAAAGCTTTCAATGCAAATCAAGCACGCTCAGTTAAATTCTCAAGATTTGATTCTTCACGGTGAGGAGATTTGGTTCCGCCATGGCCGCCGGGTCAATTCTTGTAAACAACACAAAAAATTTGGCGGCCGTATATTTAGCAACTGTGTGCCTCTGTGTCTGATCTCCCCCTCCACAGTTATGATTCATCGGAGTATTTTCATTGAGGTGGGGCTCTTTCGTGAAGATTTTCCCGTCTGCGAAGACTACGAGCTGTGGCTCAGAATGACCTCTCAATTTAATGTGAGTTTTCTGGAAAAGCCCCTGATTATAAAATACGGAGGACATGGGGATCAACTATCAAGGTCATTCAAAGCAATGGATTACTGGCGAACCAAAGCTCTCTTTCCCTATCTAAGAAGCACAAACATCACCGATTCTGAAAAAAGGCAGGTCGCCCATTGCCTTGTTTCCAAAGCTTCCATTCTGCTTAAGGGTTATGAAAAGCACAAGAATTGGAAAAATTACGAAGAGGTGCAACATTTTCGGGTCCTTGCTCAGGAATTTCTCGACAGTCCTTTTCTTGATACCCAGTCAGTGCTAGATTAGCATCCAATGGAATTCAAACCACCGCCCTCCCTGAAACGTGTTCCGAGCAATGTCTTTGATCGTGGATTCAAGCTAGCAAAGCTCACTGCCAAGCTGAGCGTTCGAGCTGTTGGGCATTCCTTGGGCAAATGGACTCCTCATTGGATTTATGAAAAGGGAGATCCAGAATCTTTGAGAAGATACCTGGGTGCGCAGGCTTCTCTGTTAACGAATGAACTGGGCCAATTGAAAGGCTCGGTTATGAAGGCGGGCCAACTTCTTTCCACCTACGGCGAACATTTTTTGCCACCCGAGGTAAATCAATTTCTAAAATCTTTACAGTCTGAATCCACTCCCCTTGAATGGAGCGAAATCGAAAAAGTTTTAAAGAGAGAATTAGGAAAGGAAAAACTCGATCTTTTGGAAATCGATCCAACGGCCTGGGCGGCCGCTTCTCTCGGCCAGGTTCATCGCGCAAAAATTCGAACAACCGGAGAAGAAGTTGCTCTCAAGATCCAGTATCCCGGAGTCGATCGGGCCATCGAAACAGACCTCGCTTTTTTACGGCTTATCTTCCAGATCACCGATATATTTCCTACGGGATTTCAAAGCAAACCCATCATGAATGAAATTCGGCAAATGCTCACAAGAGAGCTTGATTACAATTTGGAATTTAAAGAGACGAAGTGGTTTTATCAAAGGCTGGAATCCGAACCCTATATTCAGGTGCCGAAGGTGTACGAGAATTTCTCTAATCGAGCCGTTCTGACAACAGAATTTGTTGCCTCCCTTCCAGTCGACGACATACAAGTTAAATCCTGGCCGCAGAGTGTTCGAAACAAAATTGCCGAGTTATTCTTGAAAGTTTACATGTGTGAATTGTTTGAGTGGGGTCGCATTCAAACTGACCCACATTTTGGAAATTATCGTGTGAGATTATCTGAAGATGGACACCCCATATTGGTCCTTTTGGATTTTGGTGCTGTCCGAGAGATCTCTCCGGCCTTTCAGAGTTCCTATCACCTCATGGTGAGCGGAGCTCTACATCGCAACACAGACGATGTTCTTGCTGGAGCAGGTGCTCTCGGATTTATCCAACCCAAAGATCCACCCGAACTTCGTCAACTTTTTGTCGATCTGTGCTTTCTCATTACGGAACCATTTGTTGATCCATCCTGGAACAGTAATTCGCAAAACTTTATGAACCTGAACGGAGAATACAATTGGGGAATCAGTGATTTGCCCCAAAGGGTCGCTCGACTCGGAGCCCAAATGGTGACCCAATTTCAATTTAGAACACCACCTCAGGAAGTGGTCTTCATTGATCGTAAACTGGGCGGTACTTTTACCTTTCTAAGCAATCTCAATGCTGTTCTCAATGCCCGACCGCTTGTATCCCGCTATCTCTGAATCGGATGTGAATCGTCTGCCTTGGAAACTGCAAAGAGGCAGAGGAAAGTTTGACAGCGCCCTGTGTCTTGACCCGAAGAATTTCAATCAGGCACGATCCAACAATGGAGTTTGAAAGTAGTTCGGCACTCGTCATTCAAAGTACGTCAATCTCAGGATTGTTGAACTTTGCTGAGCTCTATTTTTAGTTCTCCCACCGATAGCAAGTAAACAAATAAGGGGTTATCGTGAAAACATTAACAATAGTAATGATCGTGTTGGGGTTGTCCAGCCTAGCAAATGCCGAATCGAAGGAATTTGATCTCGGTGGCATATCAGAGATTGAAGTCAATAACGGTAGCGGCGATATCAGCATCACTGCCGTTGATTCAGGCAAAGCCACTGTGACTGCGACCAAAAAGCAATTTGGTGAACACTGTAAACTGAAAATCGATAAAAAGGGCAGAACCCTCTTTGTAGAAGTCGAAAAAACAGGCGTATTTAAGGATGACTGCGAAGTCGATTTCGACATCACTGCACCAAAAACCGCTATGCTGGACCTGGATTCAGGCAGTGGTGATATCAAAGTCAAAGGAACCTCGGGCGACCTCAATTTCAATATTGGAAGCGGTGATGTTGATGTAGACGCAGAAGTAAAGAAACTTGAAGGCAAAACTGGCAGCGGCGATGTATCTATTAAAGGACTGACCACTGGTGGAAATCTCAAGACTGGCAGTGGAGAAATAAATCTTGTCTATGATGTAACTCCTGCTCTTGGTGAGTTGGATATCAAAACTGGAAGTGGCGGGGCTGAAATTGTTCTTCCAAAAAATGCAAGAATCCGCACTTCATTCACGGCCGGTAGCGGAGAGTTGATTAACGAACTTGGTGACACTCCTGACAGCAAATTCAAAATCTCTATGAAGGCTGGCTCAGGAAATTTGCACATTAAGAAGCAATAAGTAAGGAATGTCCAGATTTCTATTACAATGTCAAAGACATCTGGCAAGCAGAGTAGAAGCAATCACCAGTGGCCAAAATGATGAGTGAGAGAGGCGTAGCTCTCTCATATGTCCGTATTCAGGTGGGTTCAAATTTGGTCCAGAATTTGAAGCCAATAAATGCTTAAAATGCCCACACAATTATCAAGTGAATGACGAAATTTGTCTCGTGGATGTCCACCTTTCTTCAAGTCTGCTGCGAAATCATGGTATAGCTTTTGCTCGGTAAATGAGCATAAAATGGTAGGAGAGCATTGTGGAGAACGCCGTGAAGCTGGTGAAACTAAATCGGTTATTAATTTTGCCACTGGCAGTCTCCATTTTTGGTAGTCTCAGCTCTGTCGGTGCCCACAATTGTCGCCAAAACCTAAATCCCTCGACATCATCAAAGCTCGAATTGGAGGTTTCAGAGATTGCAGACCGATTTCCCCTCTATACGGCTTTAGCCAATGGGATGATCAAAAACCCAGCTTCGCTTTTAAGATCTATTGCTATCGAGCACCGTAGCTCCCAAGATGAAGTAGGGCGAGAGATTGAGAAAATATTAAAGCGGTTCAATGATCCTGATCAAATTGCTCACATTCAGAAAGCTTCACTCGCTAGAACTCTAAAGAATCTGGGGGTTCAAGGCATTGACGCCGATCCTTATGAAACGCTTTCCGCTTTAAGTCGGTCTAATCTTGCTGCGATGACGAAGATTTTAGATCTTCCAACGGGTATGGATAATCGGCCTTCTTTAGAATCCGCTGCACGAATCATCCATGCCAGAAGGACCTCTGGAGACATCACAACAAATGTTCTCAGTGCGACCAAGATAACCAACCTAGGCTTTCCCATGCCCGGCAATAGCATTCATCCATTCAATAGAGCGATACGATCTGGAGACAATGTCTTCTTCACTATGGAGTTCGAGGACTCAGCTCAAGGCGGCGAGTACGGCACGTTTAAATTTTTTCTTAAGAAACAGTATGCTCAACGTGGCTGGGTGGGTCCCGATGATATGGAGCCATCGAAATTATTGACCGCACTGGAGATGGTCAGCCCCGGAACTCAGCAACAGGTCCTCACGGCTTACGAAATGCTAACAAATCGCCGAGGCATCACTCTTAAGGGAATTAATCAATTTAGTTTAAATTTAGATCAGGCCCTCTTGCAGGAAATATGGCAGCCACATCTCCACAATTTCTCTCGGCTCATTTTTACTTACCAGGATTTTTTGAATTTGTGGGAAGCCCTGCTTTTAAAACAAGAAATCCTGGTTAGAGAAACACCGGAAGCATGGCAGAGAGCAGCTTTCCCGAATATCAAGGACGTTAAGAAAATTAAGCCTGAACAGACTAGAGAATATTTTTCCCATTTATCTCTTAATGAGAAATTGAGCCTGGCTCAAGTTGTCTTTAATATCCAATTTCCTTGGGTTTTGAGAGTGCCAGGGGTGACCCCCCACTCTCAGCTCTACCGCTCGCTCGACAAAAAGCCGTAACCAAAATTATTTGGATTGGAATATCATTCACACTATTTATCCTAGTCGGGCCAATGTTACAGAACCGTTCATAGCGTCTAGGAATTGTTCATGTTCTTTCCTTAGACAAGTGTCCACTCTGTCAATCAATATAAGCCACAGGGACTGGAATAGGAGTTGCACTTTCAAGCAGGTATGGAGAAAACGGTCACTCACCTCTTTATCATTTTGGGACTCGCGACTGGACTTGCGAGTTGTGAAACTCCTCAGTCTTCGACCGAGACTGCAGACTCGCTTGTCAGGGAAAGTTTAGGTGTTTTAGGAACTGTAAATGCCATTCACCTCACATCAGTTGGGCTTTCTAGCTCAATCTCCGAAGGCTATGCTGAGGCTAATTTAGATTTTGACTCCGGCGTCGCAAGCTATCATCTCTCCTGTCCAGGAAAAGAATTCAGTGGAAAAGCGCCGGTGCCAAGGGGACTAAGGGAATCTCTCCAACAATTCCTATCTGAATCGGAAATCTGCAGAATCCGGTTTGAAGCTCCGAAAAACCGCGAACAAGTGACATGCCTCGCAATGATGATACCAATGGCGGAAGCAATTGTACCCTCTGGAGAGATTCTGCCTCTCTTTCTCGCAGGCAATCCCATCTGTCAGCAGCCGATCAATTTTTTCTGCGATCCTGAAGTCGAAAACGAATTTCAGGACTTGGCCAAAAAAGCGATTGCGCTTTTACCGGCCTGCGACTGATCCGCGAGTTGATATTCTTTTTTTCTCATTTCGAGATCACTTGAGTTCAATAAATTTAATACCAGCTTGAGTCAGTTTTTTTACAATTAAGGTTCGGTATTTTTCGACAAAATTAACGCCTTCGTATTTGCCGACAGCCCCATACACTCCTGTCTCAGATCCCTTTTGGAGCAGATAGGCCTGGAATTCATCAATCACGGTGGCAAGATCGGAAGTGTCATAGATATCCGCAATTGATTTGGTAAAAATACCTTTGTGTTCACTGGTTACTTCATCATTCCAGAACTCGGTCACAATCCTTTTATAAGAAGGAGTCATCCTGTGCTGAGCATGCAACAGCTCATGAGAAGCCGTCTCAAAAAATGTCATAGTTCCAGCAGGGCCCGCCATAGGAATTGATACAAGATAAAACTCTTCAGAGGGGCCACCAATGCGCTCAATAATGCGATCGTAGACTGCTTTCTTAAAAGCACGTTCCTGAGCACTTAAGTCAGAGTCTTTGACCGCCGTAAAAAATCCTGTTAGCTCTGCTCCCGGAGTATTAAAACCACCTATGAATGCCTTAATGTACCTTCCAGCCGGATGATCATGGCCAACAACTGTCCGCTTTTTGACGGTTGAAAACCCCTCTGAAAAAATAGAAAATCTCCACATCGTCCCATTTAAAATTTCATGATGATAGGACATACACAAAAAAACATTTTTGGCTTCAGCTATTTGCACACATCTGATCTTTTGATCTGCAATTTTGGCAGCTTCCAAATTGAAGGGAGCGCCGTTAATATGCTCCAAGTAGGGGGCCTCGACATCTTCCATCAACTTTCTTGCAATCAACCTGAGGCCCTGGCCAGACACAGGATAGGGGTCCTTGTCTAATTCAATTCCGATCTCAAAATTATAGCCATCTGCACGAGCCTCCCCGAGGAGACCTTTGACACAGCCTTCAGAAGCCCCCGTTGACGCAAAAACGGCACCAGGAACCAGGCACAAAAGCGACAGAATAATACATTTTCTCATGATCTTCTCCTTTGAAAGCCTCGTTAGGCAGCAGATTGCTGCCATGTGTCTATCTGGCTGTTTTCAAAGTCAAGGAGTATCTTGTATGCTGAATCTCATTGTAATTTCTCCCGGTAATCAATTCCGGAAGAAGGCCCCTTGGCAAGCGACTGCGCCTGTGACCGTTCAGCTCAAGCAAATAAGTTTATTTGCATCATTGGAATTGCCTTCTCTGTTCTTGGTAATCCTCTGCCAGAAAATCACTAAACTTGCGATCACAAGTGCAACCAAAAGAAAACGCAGGGTATTTTTAACAGTCTGGCTTTTAAGAGAAAATTTTTTCATAAAATAATTTGTATAAGCCAGCGCTGGAGTTGTCATAACCGCGTGGGAAAATAACAAAGCTGCTCCAATAAAAGTTGAGCCCGTAAGCAATGCGATCCCGTAATAAAATAAAAGCAAATGGCAAGGCATAAATCCCCACATCAGTCCGCGAAATTTCGAAAATAAAGCCAGCGGGGCAAATTTCTTAAATCTTGGAAATAGAAACGGAAAAATACAGAGAATGGTAAAAACTGAGAAGAGTGAGAAAGAAACAATGCCAAATGCATCAAATGCGAGAGAATCCCTTATTTGCCATCCTAAAAACCCAAATACTCCCCCCAGGCATGTGTAGGAGATCAGTCTAAAAATCAGGAGACTGTTGATGACCCGAGGCTCGCTTGTGCTAACAAATGGGCCACACATAACTGCGCAGTGCCAGGAATTCATGACCGAATACAACAATCCCGCCAGAGGAAGCAGCCCTGAATTCACGTAGGCAGATAGGGACCACAAAATGCTCGCCTCACTTTTCTATGTGGTTTCCAGCTTCGCCAAATCCCGAGTGATATTCTTTTGATGGGCCTCAAGAGTACCACCTCCGATTTCGAGAAGTTTAGCATCACGCCAAAGGCGCTCGACGACATACTCGCCCACATACCCATAACCGCCCAAAACCTGCATCGCTCTATCTGCTAGATTTTTGCCCATCGTTGTCGCCACGAGTTTAACTCCATCAGAATCCAAACGATTCCCATGGGAGGTAATGTCCATCATCCGAGCGGTATTGTAGACGTAAGTTTTAGCGGCCATATACTCAGCGTAGGAATCACCAATATATTTTTGGATTTGGCCAAAAAAATTGAGGGATTTTCCGAATGCTTCTCGCTCTCTCGCATACTTATTCATCACCTCAAGACTTCTTCTTCCAATTCCGACACTCATCGCGGCCAATGTGAGGCGCTCAAGCTCCAGATTTTTCATCATGTGAAGCATGGAGTCTCCTTCGGAACCGATCAGCGCTGACACGGGAACGCGACAATCCTGAAAAACCAACTCTGCCGTATTGGATGCGCGCATGCCTGTTTTGTCTTTTATTTTCTGTCCGACGCTATAGCCAGAGTGCGTTTTATCTACAATGAATGTGGACAAAAGAGCCCTTCCGTTTTTCTCTCCTGTTTTGGCGTACAGTAACACCACGTCGGCTGGAGTTCTCTCTTCATCAAGAGTTCCATTTGTGATCCACATCTTTCGCCCATTGATGATGTATTCATTCCCACGCCGTTCTGCGGTGGTGAGCATTCCCAAAACATCCGTTCCGACGTGGGGTTCTGACATCGCCATGCACCCCACCCACTCCCCCGAACAAAGCTTGGGTAGATATTTCTCTAACTGCTCTTCAGATCCATTCTGAGCCAGATTATTCACACAAAGCATCGCATGAGCCAGATAGGCCAGAGTAAATCCCGGATCAGAAGCAGACAGCTCTTCATGGACAATTGCGGCTGCCAAGGGATCCTGACCAGAACCGCCAAATTTTTCGTCAACAGTAATTCCCAAAAGCCCCAACTCACCAAGCTTTCGAAAGAGACCAAGATTAAAAAGCTCCTTTCGATCGTACTCCAGGGCTTGAGGCTCCACCTCTTTCTGGGCGAAGTCCCTGACCATCTGCCTGAGCATGCTGTGTTCTTGCGTTGGATTGAATAGATCGAATTTTGACAGCTCTGATTTTAAGTGATCTGACACCTTGTTCTCCCTCGGTTGAATGGCCGTCAAATACTAGTTTGAGGAGCTTTTGGGGTCAATACAAACAAATGGACATAGGGGCTGAACAAATTTGCTCCCATCTCGATAAATGGAAATGGCCTTTAAGCCCTTTTTCCAAGCCATAAGCAAGAGCCGGCCGATATCTTCGGTCGTTGCCCATTCTGGAAGATTCACTGTCTTTGATATCGCTCCACTGACAAAGGTTTGAACGGCCTCCATCATTTCAAGATGAGCTTCGGGAGGTAGCCCCTGTTCCCCTTTTATAAAACTTGCACATTCGAAAATTTTTGTGTGTTCTGATTTCAAAAAGGGAGCCTGGCCCGTGTGACCAAATTTAAGAATATAATCTAAGATCTCTTGAGACTGAGTCGGGCTGTAACCAAGCCTTCTCAGCGCAACGGGCAGAGACTGATTGACTTGGCGAACAGTTCCGCCTCCCGCAAGATTTTTTGTTTTGACCAAGGCATACTCAGGCTCAATTCCGGTTGTATCGCAATCCATGAGAAGTCCGATAGTACCTGTGGGAGCGATCGCTGTGACTTGAGCATTGCGGATTCCCACCTTCTTTGCTTTCTCCAAAATCAAAGAGAACTTTTCGCTCAGACCCTCTCTCATGTTTTTTGGAAGAATCGGTGAAGTAAGTAGCTTCTCTGCTGCTTTCTGATGTCGAGAAATAATATTGAGTACGGACATTTCGTTCTTATTATACCCAACAAAGGCTCCTTTGACTTCGGCCAAGTCCACGCTCGTCGAAAGAGCTTCGGCTTGTATCCAAGCCGCAATTGTTCCAGCCCAAGAGCGACCTTCTTTCGAATCATAGGCGAGCCCCATGCGCATGAGCAGCCCTCCAAGATTTGCAAATCCCAAGCCCAAGGGACGAAAGTACTGACTATTTTTAACCACTTCTGGGGTCGGATAACTGGAATAGCTCACCCATAATTCTTGGGCCGTAAGGAACACGCGAACCGCCGATCTCAGTCCCTCCAAGTCAAATACGCCAGTCGTCTCATTGAAAAAGCGCGCCAAATTGAGAGAGGCCAAATTGCAGCCAGAATCATCCAGAAACATAAACTCGGAGCAAGGATTGCTCGCCCGAATCGGACCGCTCGAGGGAACCGTGTGCCAGCTTTGAATGGTCGAATCGAATTGAATACCGGGGTCTCCACAATGCCAGATTGCTTTGAGAATTTCATCCCAAATGTCCTGGGCCTTAAAAACACCAATCACTTTGCCCGTGGTTCGAGCTTTCGTCTCCCAATTCCCCTTGTTGAGAACCGCTTCCATAAAAGAATCTGTGACCCGAATGGAATTGTTCGAATTTTGCCCACTGATGGTGTGGTAAACCTCTCCGTCAAGGCCTCCCGAAAATCCGGCTTTCAAAAGTGCTCTGGCCTTTTCTTCTTCCCGATATTTCCAGCGAATAAAATCCAATATCTCGGGATGATCCACGTCCAGACAAACCATCTTGGCCGCTCGTCTTGTTACCCCACCAGATTTTGTCGCTGCAGCCCCACGATCAAGAACGTCTAAAAAAGCAAGTAAGCCAGAGCTGAAACCACCACCAGCAAGTTCCTCTTGCTTGCCCCGCAAGGTCGAAAAATTGGTTCCGGAACCAGAACCATATTTGAAAATTCGTGCCTCTTTAAGAGCCACTTCAAAAATGCTCGTCAGATCGTCTTTTACGCTGAGAATAAAACAAGCCGAAGCTTGCGGTCGCAGGAAAGCATCCTCTCCTTCTTTCACACAGCCCAGATCATCATCCCAGTACCAAGTCTTCAATTGAGATTTGATTCCATAACAATGACTCAATCCACAGTTGAACCAAACGGGACTGTTAAATGATCCGAATTGATGAACAAGCAAGTGGCGAAGTTCATCGGCAAAAATCTGAGAAGAGTCATCGCTCGCCCAAAGGTTTTGCTTTTTTCCTTCAAAGAGGAGAGTCTTCACAACTCGTTCAAACATGTGAATAACGGAAGTCTCTTTTCCTTCTGGACAAATGGAGCGAGGAACATCACGCTGGCGAAAATATTTGGATGCGGCAATGTCGGTGGCCGTTTGACTCCAGAATTTGGGCACTGTGACTCCCGTCTGGTGAAAAAGAACTCGGCCTTGACTGTCATGGATCGAACTGTCCCTTTTCTCCCAGGTAACATTGGTATAATAAGGATCACGCCCCTGTTGGGTAAAATAACGTGAAAAATCTAGTCCTTTTGCCATTTCTTGGTTTGATTTATGACTCATTCCAAAGACTCTATAATTGAGTGACCTTGGACTCAATAATGCGATATGTCTTCGCTGGATTGACATTACCCTTTCGTTTTTGAATGGAATCTCAATGAAGACAACGAAAAGACCCGTCTATTTTGATTACAATGCGACGACCCCTTTGCACCCCTCGGTTTTCGAGGCCATGAGGCCCTATTTTGTCGAAGAGTTTGGAAACCCAGCGAGTCTGAGCCATTCTTATGGATGGTCCGCAAACATGGCCGTCGAAAAAGCTCGTGGACAAATTGCATCGGCCCTCCACTGCCAACCCAAAGAAGTCTATTTTACGAGTGGAGCCACTGAAAGCAACAATCTGGCCATTCTTGGGCTTGTCACAAAGCTGGGCGACCAGGGCGAACAGAGAGGTTACGACAACTCGGCGCCCCACCTTGTCACGAACCAGGCCGAGCATAAATCTGTTCTCGAAGTTTTTCAATTTGCTCAGAGGCGCTTTGGAGCTGAGGTGACAGTCATTGATCCCGATCGCTTTGGACAAGTCTCCCTCAAGAGTATCCAAAGGGCAGTTAAACCAAACACACGCCTGATCTCTGTCATGATGGCAAATAATGAAATTGGAACCATCAATCCAATTGCCGAAATTGGACAGTGGGCAAAATCGCAAAATATCTTATTTCACACAGACTGCGCCCAATCGTTTGGAAAGCTACCCATTCATGTTGAGGACATGGCCATTGATCTCTTGAGCCTCTCTGGCCATAAAATTTACGGGCCCAAAGGAATAGGAGCTCTTTTTGTGCGATCTGAGAACCCCACAGTTGAACTTCTTCCTGTCCTCAGTGGCGGAACCCAAGAGCATGGAATTCGCCCCGGCACTCTCAACGTCCCAGGCATCGTTGGCCTCGGTGCCGCAACTGTGCTCGCCCTCAGCGACATGAACATAGAATCTGAGAGGTTGAAGGAGCTCCAAAAGCATCTGATCAGTGGTGTGCTCAGTCAACTCCCCGAAGCCTCTCTCAATGGTCACCCCACAGAAAGACTTGCAACCAATGTCAGTTTTTCGTTTAGAGGCCTATCCGCCGACATATTTGCCCTTGGATTAAATGGACTCGCCCTCAGTGCCGGTTCGGCCTGCGCTTCAGGAACCTCCTCTCCGAGCCATGTCCTCAAAGCGATCGGGCACTCCGACCGTTTGGCTCGAGCAACAGTGCGTCTTGGTTTGGGCCGCCTGACCACATTCGCAGACATCGAACTTGCAATCGATAAAATAGTCGAGATGGTTCTAAAAAATCGGCAGATTTCAGGAGGTTAAAGTGTGCGGCTTTACTTCTAGCCACTCCCAAATCATATATGCTATAATTTGCCTTATTAGCCCGAATCAAGATGGGCCTCTTCCCGCAGGATGGTGATAATTATGATAACAGTAACAGAAAATGCAGCGAAGCGGATTGCTCAATTGAGAAACGAAGACGGAGCTCATCAGCAAGCCATGCTTCGCGTAAAAGTGAAGAAGGGCGGTTGCTCTGGTTTTTCATATAAAATGGATTTTGATGAGAAGGTCGCCAATGGCGACAAAGTGTTCGAGTATTTTAACGAAAAGATCATCGTTGACGGAGAGAGTCTGCTCTATCTAGTGGGCCTCAGCCTCGACTACAGCGGTGGACTGAATGGAAAAGGCTTTGTATTCAATAATCCAAATGCCACCAAGACCTGTGGATGCGGCACTTCGTTTGGAGTTTAAAGGATATGATGGGGCGGGGCGCAGTCCCATTGATCCGGAAGACGGGCGGATGTTACAGAACCACCGCTCGTCAGAGTGAAACTGTCAGTTTCATTCAAGTTCAACATTTGACTTCCTTTTTCATACTTTAAAAAAACACCAAATTTGTTTGGAATTTCCCTTGATCAAGGTTGAAATGCCGGGACATCGGTTCAGTGGAAAAATTTATTCCTAAAGGGGAGTGACTACCATGAAATCTTTGAACGTTTTGGGCCGAGCGATTTCGCAGCGCCTGGCCATTTCTCTTATCTTTGGTTCTGGCTTTCTTTTCTCGGCGAATGTGACCGCACACGAGAATGAACTCCAACTTGCCAGCAATCTACCGGCAGTCTGCCAGGATTCTGAAATCTTTCGCCTCAGGCGTCCCATCTCAAGTGATGGAGCGGCTACTGGAGTATTTTCGTATGGATTTCGGTTTAAGGCGCCGACTCGCGAAGGCGCCCCCGTGCTCGTTTTCCTGCCGGGAGGACCCGGGGGCACATCCATTGATCATCCGCCCGCGTTCGTGCCCAGTGACTGGGGATATTTATTTACTGACCCACGAGGGGTCGGATGTAATTCGCTCGCTGCGCTTCCCCCTCCCAATGTGTCCAGTGCCTTCTTTCGAACCCAAGAGATTGCAGCGGACGTGATTGCGGCAATTCGATATCGAAAGCTCGACAATTACATCCTATTTGGCGTCTCTTACGGGACCTTGCTGGCAACGACCGTAGCCCACGTCCTGGAGCGCGACAAAATGGCCCCACCACCCAAGGCGGTGGTCTTGGAAGGTGTTCTTGGTAGGATATTTGGCAACGGCGATAGAGATTTTCAAGGTGCCCAATACATTGTCCAGTGGGATCGCATTCGAAAAGTACTTCCCAAGGACGTGCTCACCGAGCTCGACGTAAACGACGCCCCGTTCGGCATTAAAGCCGAGGGGTGGGCACGCATGCTAACAGCTCTGCTTCCTCGCGGACCGGCGGACGGTGCAATCCTGATTGCAGCACTTTCAGTAACTCAGCCTGAAGATGTCCGGCAAAACGCCCTCAATCAGATTCTCGGATTGTCCGTCGCCCAGCCACACACAGAGCCGGGCGCTGTAGAGCTTTATCGACAGGTTGTCTGTCGAGAGATTTCAGATACGACTCCCACGAGCGACCTTGACGTGACTTTTGTTCGCGGCAGGCTAGTCCGAAATTTTGCTGAAGAAGGAAGCTAGTGCGGAGGCTTGAAGGTCACGTCGCCCTACGACTCCGCGCAACTCCCGTATATGGCCAAGACTTTTTATTTCATTGGAGATAGCGATGTCGCCACACCTGCCATCTCGCAGGGTGCGTACCATTTCGAGCACCACCAAGGCCACGCGATCAGAGTGATCACGGTCGATGGCGGCCATAATTCGCTTCGTTTCAATCAAGGTGCCTGCGCCCCATCAGTCATGGAAGGTATCGACGCTGGAGTTGCGGATCTAGCAAAGATCCTGAAGGGCTGTCCGAACGCCGTGCAAGTCGATGAAAAGTAATGCGATCTGAAGCGCGCCAAATAATCGCGATTGATAACTCCCAGATCCTTAATTGAGCATAAACTGGCCAACTTGATTGTTGTTCCAAACTCCCAGGGTCCCTGGCTGAATTAAGTCTCAGGGGTATTGGGTTTGAGGCCATTACGAAATACAATAAAAATTTAGGGCACCCGAACACTAAAATATTGGTTGAATTTCCCGTAGGACCCATCAATTTTGGAGGACCGCTGGTACGCTATGAAAATATAGAGTACCGAGAGGTCGCAGGTGAAAAAATCAGCCGCCGCTACCGAATCATGTGCCTTCAAGGGCGCTTGATTGGTTATGAAAAAAGGCGGTGAGTCCATCCAATCGGAGAACATTTGGTAAAAATATTACTTTTGCATGGTATCCGATCAAGACTGATGCGAGAATGGGCTCTTTCTCGACCTTTGGTTCCACGCAAAATTAGTTTTTTTCTTTTCATCATAGGGATAAAAATAAGTGGATTCTCTAATTTTGAGTTTCGTAACTGCGCCGTTGCAGTTATCGCTACAGTCTGCCAGATCAATCTTGGTCCTAAACTTGGCCTGGAATAGTAACACTTTGGCTCTCTTGTTTTCGCGAAACAGACTCTCTTCATCTAAAATCAATTTTTATTTGATAGTTGGGTTAGTTTTCTCTACGCTGTTAGGGCTTCAAACAGGAGTCGCTGAGCCAAACTCAAGATCTTGTTCAACCACCTTAGCTATCCTTAAAATTCAAGGCCACGTCAGCTCTCGTTTGCATTCAAATCGATTAGATGAGAAATTGAAAGATCGATTATTTCTAAGATTCGGACGGCAAGAAAACCTTAGAATTCTAGGGAGGGATTTTATTAGGAATCCGGCAGAGTCTTTGGGCGGCTTGGTGATTGAGGGCAACCTGATTGAACATTTGGAAAGAGATGAAGATCTCAGGTATTTTGCTTCCGTCACAAATGAAATCACTGAAAATGCACAGGATCTTGCTCCAATAGGTTACTCAGCCGTTCCTAGTGGAGTCGTCATTTTCATAAATGCCAAAGGTAAAATTGGAGATGCGACTGGCAATTTTCATCAAGATGGTGCTGGTCTCATCGGTTTTGTCACATTGGCTGCTGAAAATGATGGTTTAACGACCCGATACATAGATTCGATTGACCTTGTTCCTCTGTCAAGAGTACCGGAGGATATTGACCCTTATACTTATTTGGGAGATGGTGCCCTTTGGGTAAAAAAGGAAAACATTAAGTTTGCCGCAAAAAATGAAATTCTTTATTTTTTTGGCACTGAGGGGAAAGTTTTTTATGGACCTGATAGCGCAGAGCCACTCTGGCATGCTGGGCCTGTACCCATGTATATTGAACATCAAGGCTCACGGATAGCCATTGGCGTAAGCTTTGCGTTCGTGAAAGATGTACCTATAGAGACTACCTGTTGCAAATTGCGATAAACGACCACATTTTGATATTCATTTTTTGCAGCAAGTAGCCATTTCAAGAGTGGCGGCAAAAGGCTTCGTGCCATTTGTCTTTCGCTTTCGGATATTTCTAGCTGGTCCAGATGAATAAGATGATCGAAACCCTTCATCCTGAACTTTGGCGTGGGAAATATTGGATTCTCGATGAGGGCGTTCCGTTCAATGCACTGGGTAGCGATACTTCATATATTATCTATAAGATCAAATAGAGTGATTTTGAGGCTAACACCCCCTATATAGTATTATATATTATACAATAAATACAATATGTTACATTATAAACGATATCATTTCAATATTAATCAATATAATATTAATATTAATTGATATTAACTTTATTCCGATTTTAATGTACACTTGATCCAGGAGCGTTGATGTGGAAATAGCAAAATTATTTGGTAATTTAACAGCAACGCAAGCCCTTATGTTTCTCGCTCGATATGAAGAAGGGACCGCGAAAGAAATTTCTGATGCCTTTAAGGTTTCAAAAACGCAAATTTACCTTCAATTGGTCAAACTAGAAAGTGCGGGTATCGTGTCCAGCCGTCCAATGGGAAATCAAATCATTTACTATTTTAATCCCCGCTCTCCTATTAAAAATGAGCTTCGTCAATTGCTAGAAAAATATATCGAAACAAGTATGTCAAAAGATCAGTACAAAGACTTTTATCTTGTTCGTAGACGCGGACGTAGTCGTGGCAAAACTCTAGGAGGATCGTATGCCCGATAAAGACAAAATATCAGAGTCGACTACAGTTGCTGAACTCGCCGCCATCGTTTGGAAACATTTAGATAAAAATAATATTACCGCAGTCTTATCCGGCGGGTCTGTTGTCACCATTTATACAGGTGCCAATATATACGAATCTCACGATTTAGATTTTATTAGTCCAAATGATCACCAACACATTTTATCAGTAATGAAGGAAATTGGGTTTGAGCCCATTACGAAGTACAATAAAAATTTAGGGCACCCGAACACTAAAATATTGGTTGAATTTCCCGTAGGACCCATCAATTTTGGAGGATCGCCGGTACGCTATGAAAATATAGAGTACCGAGAGGTCGCAGGTGAAAAAATCAGAATGCTCTCTCCCACACAATCGGTTATGGATAGACTTCTTAGTTTTTGTTCCACTGGCGATATTCAGGGCCTAGATCAAGCAAAATGGATTTGCGAGCGTCATCCAGTTAACTACAGCAAAATAAAAACCTGGGCTAAAAGAGATGGTCGCGCCAACGACAATGAGTTTAAGAAAATATGTGACGCCTGCGAAAAGGGAATTAAAGTATTTGTCGAGAGAAGCTCTATTTAATTTGTCGAAATCCCGCCCCCCAGTCCTTGGTATGTTGCACCAGTTCTCGCGATCAATTTTAAAAAAGTGGGACCGTGAACTAAGGCACTCGTGCAACTCCACGAAAGAAGACGACTGTTTAAAGAGCCCAGGCAATTCCGTTCAGGCCCACGCCGCCGCCTGTTTGATATTCATTTTTTTGCAGCAGGTAATCATAAGTACCATAACAGGGACTGCTTCAACAATTCCCTCTATTTGTCCTCACACGTGAATCATGTGGATATTTCTACCCTATCGCCGCCGGCGGCGGCGGCGTTTGTTTGATGAGGGCCGATCCGAGTCTGACTGATTCTTTGATTTGTCTTCAGTCCTTTTGATCATTGCTTCCAGTCGAGCCTTGGAACTACCTAAATTTGGCTCCCCTTTTTTGCCAACTGCGGGGCCATTGGTGTGAGCCAAATCCTCAGTTATGGCCTGGACAATATCATCATCTTGTTGGATTAGATTTCCGGTTACTGCTTTAGACACGACTCCTTCATTTCGCAGATCAACCTGAAATCGACGTGAGCCGGGGGGGCCTTCATGCTCTTTCTTTTCCTGCTCTGTCAAATCGACAGTGATATCGCCAAAACAGTAAAGCTGACAGGACAAGCGACGTTGGTCAATGAAGTGACCTGATCCAATCAAAGAGAGCTCCTTACTTGAGGGAGGTAACACATTGTACTCCCCTTCAACGAGCTTGACTCGACATTCGGCACAGTTGGGCACGCCGTTGCAGATGGACTTAATAAAAATTCCATTTCGATGTGCGAGATCCATCACTGTTTGATTGGGTTGTATCTCGAGCTCGATTCCTTGGGGAAGAAATTTAACCTTCATTTTAACACCTGAACTTTAGCAAATTTCTTTCTGCCAACTTTTAAAATAAATTCATCGCCGGCAGTGAGATCAATTTTCATTTGTGGATCTTCAATTTTCTCTCCACCCTTTTCGATCGCACGTCCCTGAATCAGCCGTCTCGCCTCGCTCGTCGATGTCACCAAATCAAGTTGCTTCAACAAATGGCAAATCCACAATCCCTTCTCGGCTGACAACTTAAATTCGGGCATCTCGTCAGGCAGCCCCTTGTCCACAAAAATGCGATTGAACTCTTCAATCGCCCTGTTTGCCTCCTGAAGAGAATGAAACCGAGAGACAAAAAAGTGAGCAAGCTCGACTTTGGCCTCCCTGGGATGCTTCTGTCCTGACCCCAGCATCCGTTTCAATTCATCCAACTCCCCGCTGGTTTTATCCGTCAGAAGTTCATAGTAACGAACCATCAATTCATCCGAAATGCGCATTGTTTTGCCAAACATCTCTCGAGGACTGTCCTCCACCGCAATGTAGTTATCCAGACTCTTTGACATCTTCTGAACCCCATCAAGGCCTTCAAGAATGGGCATAGTCAATACACACTGGCTCTCGACTCCGTAGGACTTTTGCAAGTCCCGACCAACCAGAAGATTAAATTTTTGGTCAGTGCCTCCGAGCTCGACATCTGCCTTTAGCGCAACAGAATCATAGCCTTGAACCAAGGGATACAAAAATTCATGAATACAAATGCTCTGGTGGTTCTGAAATCGCTTCGAGAAATCATCTCTTTCCATCATTCGGGCGACCGTATAATGACCAGAAAGCCGAATAAAATCAGCTGAGGTAAAATCATTCATCCAACGAGAATTATAATCCACAAGCGTTTTTTCAGGATCGAGAATCTTGAATACCTGCCGGGCATAGGTCTCTGCGTTCACTCTCACCTCTTCCATTGTGAGAGCCGGACGAGTCTCAACTTTGCCAGTGGGATCGCCAATCATCGCCGTGAAGTCGCCAATTAGAAAAATAATTTCATGGCCCAAGTCTTGAAATTGCTTCATCTTGTTCATGAGCACAGTGTGTCCAAGATGAAGATCAGGACGTGAAGGATCAAATCCTGCCTTAACCCTCAGGGGTCTTTTTTCTTTTTCACAACGGGCAAGCTTCTCCAACAGCTCTTTTTCGGATATGAAATCAACCACTCCTCGACTGAGTTCTCTCACCTGTTCACTGGGACTTAACCGAGACATTGCAAACCCCTCTCAAATCCTATCTCGCGTGCTCAACCATACGAGTCTCGCGAACCACGGTCACTTTTACCTGACCCGGATAATTTAGTTCCCGCTCTATTTTACGTGCAATATCACGACTGAGCATGATCGACTGCTCATCTGTTACTTTTGAACTGTCGACCAAAACCCGAATCTCTTTGCCCGACTGAATTGCAAACGTGCGAGACACTCCGTCAAAGCTATTTCCGATCGACTCAAGATCCTCAAGACGCCGAATGTAATTTTCCATCATGTGGCGACGCGCACCCGGCCTTGCCTTAGAAAGACTATTCGCTGCTTGAACCAAATGTGCCAAAATGGATTCCGGTTTTTCTTCATCATGGTGGGCACGAATCGCGTGACAAACCTGTTCCTTCTCACCGTGGCGTTTCGCAAATTCAGCGCCAACCATCGCGTGACTGCCATCGACGGTGTGATCAATGGCTTTTCCAATATCATGCAAAAGGCCCGCGCGCCTTGCCAATTTCTCATCATAACCAATTTCAGCCGCCATCATGCCGGCCACCATGGCAACTTCAATACTATGTGCAAGTAAATTCTGAGTTTCGGTGTGGCGATATTTCAGACCACCCAAGAGATTGATGATACTCGGATGCAAACCATGAACTCCGAGATCAAAACAAGCTTTCTCTCCGTCTTCTTTGATACTGGCAAACAGTTCACTTTTGACTTTGTCGACAACTTCTTCAATTCGAGCGGGGTGAACTCGCCCGTCCTCAATCAATTTTATTAAGGCCAAGCGAGCGACCTCTCTCCTGACCGAGTCAAAACTGGAAATAATCACGGCTTCTGGAGTCTCATCAATGATCAAATCCACCCCACAGGCTGCCTCCAGCGCGCGAATATTGCGCCCCTCCCTGCCAATAATCTTTCCTTTCATTTCATCACTTGTCAGAGGGACCGTCGCGACGGTTCGCTCAGCGGCGACCTCACCTGCAAAACGGGAAATGGCAACAGATATCACCCGCTTCGCATTGCGATGGGCTTCAGCACGGGCGTCATCTTCGATCTTCTGAAGCTCACCCGAGATGTTATTTCTCACTTCGTCTTCCAGAGCCCGGCGAAGCTCGTCACGAGCTTGATCAGAGCTCATGTTTGCCACACTCTCCAACTTATCTCTCAGATCGTTGATCTGGTGTTGAGCCTTTTGCTCCAGATCTGCGATGCGAGATTGAGTGATTTGAATGCGTTCAGCTTTCTCGTCCAAATCATGGATTTTATTTTCAAGAGCTTCATTCTTTCTCTTATAGTCAGATTCCAGGCGAGCGTCCTTATCTTTCAACTGCCTTTCTATTCCCTCTGCTTTCTGCCTTTCTTTCTTAATGTCGTTTTCAACGTTGCGTCGAGCACGAGCTTCGAATTCCTTGGCCCTACTCGCTGAGTCTCTTTCAATTTTTATGGCTTGGTTTTTCGCTCTTTGAACAATTTTTTCAGCCTCTTTTTCCGTCTCCTGAATCTTGTTTTGACCAGTCATTTTGTAGAATAGGATCAACGCGCCCACTCCACCGACCAAACCCAAAACCAGACTCACAAATCCGGTAACAACAATTTCGGTTCCCATGACTCCAATTCCTTTCTCAGTCGACGCACTCCTGCATCGAATTTTCAGTCACAATCCAGTCCATCTTCACATCACCTTCTCCATAAGGAAGCGGCTCCTGCGACAGCTGAACAGAAAAACAAATACCAATTTTTAATTTTGAAGCTTTGCCAAGAGCCCGATCATAAAAACCCTTGCCATAGCCTACTCTCCGTCCACACCGATCAAAACTAACTCCCGGTACAAGAATAAAATCACAATCATCGATTTGTACCTGTTTGCTTTTCTGTGGGTCGGGCTCCTGAATACCAAATGGACCTACCCGCCATGCTGTTGGATCCATCTCCAATTGGCCATGTGGGACCCAAAACAAAAGATTGGGACCATCGACCGAAGGATAAGCAAACGAGCAATCGGGCAGAAACTGCTGAAAACCATTTGGATCTGCCTCCTCTTTGAGAGGACTGTAAGTCGCTATCAAACTTGGTTTTTTATTTTTCAAAAGATCCAGGACGTTCTTACTGATCGCTGCGTTAATGGCAAAAAGACGAGCATGAGAATTCTTAACAAACTCAGTTCTCTGAGCCAGATACGCTTTGCGTACGGCTGTTTTTCCTATTTTTTGATCCAAGTTCCGTAACATCATCGCCTCGCACTTCGCGAGATCCAGACTGAACCTATCTAAAGTTTAATAATTTGAGAGAGAGGGGCGGGGAACCAAAACATAATTAAGTCAGCTGCAATAACCCAATTGATCAATCAATCAAAGATAAATAATATTTTGTCATTGCTTTCTCACCCGTAAATCCAAACTTCGCTCTCCATCTTCTATTAAACTCAGTGATCCAACCCGGTCTGGGTTAATGGAGAAGACTCTAGACTGGTAAGAACTTCCTGAGCCTTGATTTCCAACCCATGCAGTTCTTCAAATGCACTTCGTTTGAGTAGAATCAGCTCTTCGGCAATATGTAAGGAGGCAAGCAACAGGGCATTTTGAAAGGACACATTTGAGTGCCCACCCATGGCTTCATTCACTTTTTCATCCACTAAGGCCACAAGCTTTGCGACCGTTTTGTCATCATGTGAAGAACGAAGCTTCAGAGGCAGTCCGGCAATCAACACCTCATACGTCCTCTTGGTTTCTTCTTCCATGATTTCTCCCACTCTCCCACTACCAACCTTTTAGTTTTCTCCAGTAATATTGATAATATATAGCTAATAAAGGGTCAAACCTAAAGCGGTCCTTTAAGAGAATTCGGCCTTTGGTCAGCGACGCGGCAGAGCATTATAGGGATCAGCATCTTTGAGAAGGCCATAGGCGTGATTTGAGACGATCCCAACAATACGACGGAACTCAGTGAGGGCATCCAAATGAATAGAACTTGTGTTAACCGAGGCATTGCGGCCTTTGACGAGGCGTTCTATATTGGCCTCCCGAAAGCGTCGCTCCATTTGACGAATCTCTCTCTTGTGAAAGATGACCTTAGCAGCTAGCTCCTTATCCTCTACTTGGAAGCAGCTAATCGACATCTCCACAGCTTGGACTACATCCTTATGAATTTCCTGAATCTCTTTCCAACCTTCGCTCGTGAATTCCAACTTTAAAGTGTGCTTTTTGCGAGCTAAATCTAAGAGGCTGTTGTCAACCACATCTGCGGCACTCTCCAAATCAGCCGAAAAATCAATTATTCGCATCATGTTTTTTTGTGCAACGATGTCGCCGTCTTCCATGTGCCTAACTAAAAATAAATTGATTTCGCGATTGAGAAGATCCACCCAATCATCTCTCAGACGAATATCGTGTTCGAGGTCAGGGCTTTCATCCTTCAAAATTCTGCAAGAGTCTTTCACCATACTCAATACGATATCTGCCATCCTCAAAACTTCACGTTCGGCATGGGCGACAGCAACGGATGTGCTTTGATAATTTCCTCGATCAAGGAATTTAACGGTGAATTCCTTTTCTGATTCGGATGGGGGGAAGACCTTTTCGATGAGTCTGGAGCCGTGCTTGATAAAGGGATAGAAGACAGCTGCAGCTCCAACATTGAAGGCCGTATGAATATTTGCTAGATCCCTCTGCGGACTGTCTGAACCAAACAAATTAGCCAGTTGCTCTGTAAAGGGCAGAAACAACAAAACACTCACAATCTTGTAGAAGCAATGAGCCCAGGCCACCTGACGGCCCACATAATTTCCTCCAAAACTGGCAAGGAGGGCTGTCGCGGTCGTTCCAATGTTGGCTCCGTAAACCCAATACACGGCATCGACCAGGCTGATTTGGCCTGAAACTGTCAGGGCCATCGCAAAACCGATCGTGACCGCGCTGCTATGAACAATTCCCGTAAATGTGGCTGTTACTAATAATGCTAGGAACGGATTCTCATTCAGACTTCTTAAAAAAGCAGAAAAGGTTTGCACATTCCTTAACTCTTGCGTTCCGAAGCCAATCATCTCAAGGCCAAAAAAAATCAAACCAAAGCCCATGGCTGTCGCCATCACTTGTTTAAGAATGCGATTTTTTGCGAGAAAAAATATTGTAAAAGAGACGGCAAAAATGGGTAGACCGTACTGGGCCACATTCAAGCTCAGCAGTTGCACTGTAAAAGTAGTGCCAACCGTCGACCCTAATATCACGCTCATGACTTGCTGGAGGCCAAACACTCCCGCAGAACCAAGACCAACCAACATGGAGGTCACGGCGCCCGAACTCTGAATAATTAAAGTCAGACCGATTCCAACCAAAACTCCAAAAAAGGGACGCTTAGAAAGACTCACGATCAAATCACGTGTTCGATTGGCGGCAAGCTTTTGCAAGTTTTCGCTGGCGAGATTCATCCCCAGCATAAAAAATGAGACACCAGAAAGGGTCAATAAAATAGAAGAATGCTGCGACATCATCGTTTTGAACCACTCAATGCCAAACGCTCAGCCCTCGACAAGGAACCTCTCAAATACTATATCAACTCTAAGAGTCGGAAAATTCTATTTAAATCTGAAGGGAAAATAAGGGGACAATTGTGATCACGATCATAATCGTGAAGCCCCGTGAATGGCCGAAGGCCAGTCTGGAACGCGTTTTCGCATTCCAGTACCTCATTAAAATTTTACATTGCTTCGCGTTAATTTTATCGGGAACACCGAGCGGACCCCATCAAGAGAGGAATTCCAAGTGCAAACATGGAGGGTTGATCCACAAATTGGCACTTCAGTCCGGACGTATCATCACAAGGTCTTTCATAGGCCCCCGAGGTCACTGACACTCGATTCTTTTGGCTCAAAAAGGGACTATAGGTGCCCGTTTTGCGATCAAGGAACATCGGACAGGTGGCATTTTCACGAGACTTCAATACACAGCGATGAGTGCCATCTGCATGAATCTCGCAACGTGGAATCGTTCTTTTTCTCAAACTGGAATCGAAATTATCAGAATACCACTCCATGCAAGAACGATCACCCCCAGGGAGCCTCTCCTTGAAATTATCCAAGGAAGGTGTGCATGTGCTATTTGGATTGTGGTGCCACATCTGCGACAACACAATTTTATTAAAATGTGATGCGGTTTCTCTCCGTTTTGATTCACTGAACTTCTCCATGCACACAGTTCTCAGATATTGATCTATCGATATCGTAGGATCCAACCTAATAAATTTTGAAAAACGCGTTGTCTTAGCAACCTCCACCGTTCCCTTTTCCCATGTGAGACCTACAGCAGCGGCGAGTGCTCCGACCGCCTTATTGAAAGAAAATCCGTCTTGAGTTTGGAATTCATTTGATAGGGAAATATCATAGGAGCAAAGCCCCACCATTGGGTTCTCATCCGATACCTTTGGGTAAGCGTGCATAGTCTGGTGATTAAGAACTAGAAAGTTATCCTCATCCTCACTAACCTGTCGGACCTTCGGTTGGTCCGAATATTTTGAGTGATCTGAAGAATCTGAAGCCACCAAAATAAACGTTGTCTTAACTGAATACTTATAATTTTTATTCACTTTTAGGCCATAGGTAATTGCTCCGAGAAAGGGGACAGGTACACTTGCTGACGCATATGCACTGACGCCCGAATAGTTCTCCATCGATAGTTCTGTCCAGACTCGAGGGAAACCCGGGAAAGAAAGTTCTTTCTCTTCTTTCGTTTCTTTTTCTTCATAATTCTTCTCATCTTCGCCTGAAAGATCAGTAGGAATGTCGTAGCTAAGAGCAGAATTCACAATACTACGTCGAAATGTTTCCAACGAAGAGGTGTCACTTGCTCGCAATTTTGTTTGGTCAAACGCCACACTCTTGCCTGACATCGAACCTTTCGACGCTCTTTGTGCGTCGGAGGCTCCGCCTAATGCCGGAGGGTCGTTCCGCCTTTGGCCTTCGGCAAACTGTATCCAAAAAAATAAAACTAAAAACAGACCAAGCCCAATGGCGCGGCGGTACCCATTTTTAGACAACTTCAAATTCGTCCCTGTTATAGTAGTCATTGCTCTCCTCCATGTTGAGCTCAAATTACAAGGGACTTCTAGAGCATTTGGGATGCCATCGTGATCACCCACTTAAATGCCAAGCCAGATAGATTTTATTGAAAATAGGAAACGGAGATGACAATTTCGGGCAATGGGTCCCGTTGTATTAGATCACCTAACAAAACGCAGACCCTCGTATTTATATGTCTTTAAATGTCTTTAAATGTCGATCACCCTGAAAATCATTGGCCGGCGAAATTCATTGATAGGCTTGGAAAACAATGTCAGACCACTGCAGATCGGGCCTTTCACAACGCCTTTTCCTGAAAGGAAACTCCGGAATGTGACATCTCATCAGCCCAATATATTTGAGATAAAATTAAAATGAATGGAAATACCCATAAAGCCGACCAAGCCCAAAATGGAGCCCATCAAGCTAAGAATTAAGGCAAAGAAAAACAGAGGTTTTTTCTGAGTCAATGCCGTGACACCAAAAAGCGCAATTGCAATCGACAGCGTTGCTTCGGTCAAATCAAATTGATCATCGAAGACATTCATGTCATCATAGGATTTTTCTTGATATTCTGCGGCGGTTGGCCCAAGACTCTGTAGGTCGAGTAACCTGAGTCATGTGGCGTTAGCTTGCTAACATAGATTCCTGTTCCTTTGCAAATTCAATTGGAGATTTCATTCCTAGTGCTGAATGTGGATTGATGTTGTTGTACCTCCAGTGCCAGGTGTCGATTTTCTCTCGAGCATCTTCGAGAGAAAAAAGACGTAACTCGTTGAGGCACTCGTCACGAACTCTCGAATTGAAAGATTCGACAATTTGGTTAAGGTTTTCTTACCTTTGTAAACTCCAGCTGAATGCCATGACGATAGGCCCAGTCAAGCATCGCCCTCGACGTAAATTCCGTACCCTGATCGACCCGGATGATCTGAGGGTATTTTCCCCGGCTAAGTGGTCGAGATATTCGGTGACGTCAATTCCTCGAATGGATTGATCAACCAGAACTCCGGGGGAGAGTTTTGCGAATTCATCGACAATGGTGAGAATTTTAAGGCGCCTTCCTGACTCGATAAAGTCGAACATGAAGTCAATAGCCCATATTTGATTGGGTCCCATTGCTTGAGTGGCCGGCAGTCTGGGACAGGATCCAAGCTTTTTTCTCTTCCTGCGTCCAATCTGAAGCTTTAGTTTTTGATAAATCCGACGCGATCGTTTGTGGTTGAGATCAGATATTTCCCTCTTGAGAAGAACAAATAGCCGCGGGTGACCGAACCTTCTATGCTCTGTCGCTAGCTCCGACAATCGCGACGCCAGAGGCTGGTCTCCATTCTCTTTTGGATTATAATACAAGGTGGTGATGGGAAGGCCCAGCAGACAGCTGGTTCGAGCCTTGGAGACCTCGTATTTTTCAACAAGGTATGAGGCCTCCGTTCTCTTGTCGCTGGACCTCACCACTTTTTGAGTTCACATCCTTCAACATGACGATGTCGAGAGCCTGGTCCGCCACGATCCTTTTTAGGCGCGTATTCTCCATCTCCAGGTCTTTCAGCCGTCTGGCGTCGGTCACGTCCATACCACCAAAACGCTTCTTCCAATGGTAGAGAGTCTGAATCGTCACGCCCATCTCGCGCGACACCTCTTTTGCTGGCGATCCCGTCTCCAGTTTTTTTACTGCAGAAATTATTTGTTCCTCGCTAAATCTCTTCTTCATTTGGTGCTCCTTTACCGGACTCTGCCGGGGGTTATTACGCACCATGACTCAAGATGCAAGGCCTACAGTTTTAAGGGCCAACCGCCGTGCATGACCCGGTGAATGGACTTTTGGAAATTGTCGAAGGTGAGAACTTCCCGGTATATCAATAAATTTGGAATTAGCGAGCTCAGAGAATTGAATTCACAAACTCTTTGCTGCAAAAAGGACGCAAATCGTCAATCCCTTCGCCAACGCCAATAAGGCGGATCGGGAGTCCCAATTCGCAGGCAAGGCCTACAGCAACGCCACCTTTGGCTGTCCCATCCATTTTTGTTAGTACCACTCCGGACAATGTAAGAATATCGTGAAAATTTCGCGCCTGAACAAGCGCGTTCTGCCCTGAGTTGGCATCCAGAACAAGCAAAATTTCATGGGGACCATCAGGAACAACTTTCTGAACAACTCGCTTCATCTTATGCAGCTCTTCCATGAGATTTGCCTGCGTGTGCAGGCGTCCAGCCGTATCAATGATCACAACGTCAAAGCCTCTTGCTTTAGCCATCTGACAGGCATCAAAAGCCACAGCACTCGGATCTGTCGTTCCCGGAGGAGAGAAAATCTCAACCTGCGCTCTCTCGCTCCAAATTTTCAACTGCTCGCCTGCCGCAGCCCGAAAAGTGTCTCCGGCTGCAACCACAACTTTCTTTCCACTTTTGGCCACAGCATTTGCGAGTTTTCCGATTGTTGTTGTTTTCCCAACACCGTTGACACCGACAATCAGCCAAACAAGAGGCTTCGTCTCAATACTTCCAGTGAGATGAAGAACTCCACTCACATTATCATTTGATTTCGCCAATCTGGCCTCGCCATTTATTTGCTCTTCATTCACAAAAGAAAATATCTTCAAAATTTCAGAACTCAGAGCCCTTCTCACTGCCTCCAAATCTGATTTCTGGCCATGACTTAAGCTTTCATCCACAGCATCGAGCAATCTTTGAACAGTTTTAGGACCTAAATCGCTCGTGTACAAAATTTCTTCTAAGGCCTCACGGTCATCAGCCGAAAGATCATGATCTGCGGCAAACAATCCCTTGATGCGACCGAAAAGACTTGCTCGCGTATTGGCTAAGGCCGAAGTGAGATCTTTGGGGATCGGCCTTGCCGCGGGCGCTGGAGGTGCGGGCGCGGGTGCAGGTTCAGGCTCGAACGCGGGTGCGGGTGCGGGCGCCAGCTCAGCTGCCGGAGCACTGAGAGTTACAGGTGCGGTGGGAGCTGAGACTTTCGAAGTTACAGCTTCACTATTTTTGAAGACTTTGTTTGTCAGTGGACCGTCGAAAAAAATAAACAAGGAAGGCGACAAGACCCGAGAGAGCAGTCCCCCCCGCAACAAGCATCATCGTTATATCAATATCCATTATACTTCAGCAACTCTCTCGGCCTCGTTTAAATTGACCGAGACCATTTTGGAGACTCCCTTTTCCTCCATGGTGACGCCGTATAGTTTATCTGCCACCCTCATGGTGTGCTTGTTATGGGTGACCACAATAATCTGACTGCGCTTGGTCATCTTGCCAACCAAATCATTAAAACGATAGACGTTGGCATCATCCAAAGGCGCATCCACCTCATCCAAAAGGCAGTAAGGTGAAGGTTTAACCAAGAAAATTGAAAAGATCAAGGACACCGCCGTCAGAGCTTTCTCACCGCCAGAAAGAAGACCCACGTTTTGAAGTTTTTTACCAGGAGGCTTGGCAACAATATCAATTCCTTGCTCTCCATGCTCGAGGTCTTCCACCATGACAAGGCGCGCTTCACCTCCACCAAATAGAACAGGAAAAACTTTTACAAACCGCTCATTAACCAACTCAAAGGTATCTCTGAATCTTCTCGAACAAATCCGATTGATTCGATCTATGACCTTACGCAAACTCTCCTTTGCCTCTGTGAGATCTTGATGTTGCTGAGAGAGAAACCGATACCGTTCGGACAACTCATCATACTCTTCGATAGCAGACAAGTTTACTTCCCCAATCCGCTTTAACTTGTCCTTCAAATCCTCAAGCTCAGCTTCTGTTGTCGCCAAATCACCCTCAATCTCCGCAAACTGAGAGGATTCTTCTGCCAAATCTAGCTGATATCTTTCAAAAATTTGATCCAGAAGGTAACGTTCCTTCATTCGATATTGTTCGAGTTTCAATTGGGCCTCATTGAGGCGTGCCTTGTTTTCGTTGATCGAATGCAAAGCCAGAGACAGTTTATCGCTCAGATCGTTCTCTTGCGCTGCAATTTCCTCATAGGAATTTGTGGCCAGTTTTAAATTCTCATGGATAACCTGCAATTCACTGATGACTCTCTCGAGTTGAAGTTTCTGCTCTTCTACCTTCAGGCTATTCAAAGAAAGTGATTCTGTGCTTTTCTCTGATTCTTCTGACATTTGCGACAGATTCTGGTTCACATCGAAAAGAGAATTGGAAACCATTTTGAGCTGATGACGAATTCCTTCCAGCTCTTGTTTCTTCGCGGCAGATTCAACCTTTAACTCGGTCACTTCCATTTGCAAACTGTCTATTCCTAAACGAGCACTTCTCAACTCTTCTGTTAGAGTCTCAACCTGACTTTCCAGATCTATTCGTTTTTCACGAGTCTCCGCGATTGATTCTTGTATATCTTCCTCTCGCTCACGAAGAATCAAAAGTTGATTTTCATCTCGAGAGGACTCTTCTTGTTGTTTTCGCAGAGCCACCCGAGCGTTGTTCAGCTCATTGTCTGCTCGCTCCAAGTCTTTTTTCAACTCCGCTACCGAGATTTCTTTTTCGTTCTGACGATTTTTTGCGCTCTCATAATCACTGCTGAGGGTTTTGATCTTGGCCTCTATCTTTTTCAAAACATTTTGAGCCAAAGATAATTTTCCTGCAAATTCCTCACGTCTAATGGAAAGTTCCTTGATTTCACGACGACGCTTGAGCACACCGGATTCGACGTTTTCGTTGGTCCCACCCGTCAAGATCCCTTCATTTGTAAGTGTATCTCCATCCAAAGTGACAAAGCTTAGATTTGAATAATCTTTACGCAGAGCCATGGCATTGCGAATATTATCGACAACCACGACGTCCCGGAGAAAAGAGGAAACCTGCTTTTGAAAAGACGCTGGTACAACAACAACATCCGTGAGAAGAGTTTTAAATCCCTTTTCCTTCAGTAGATTTGTTTGATCCCACGAGTCTGAGTCTGATTCCGATCCGGAGCTCATATCAAGAGCCACAAAGCTCGATCTCCCAGACTTTTTTTCTTTTAAATACTCAACGGCCGAGAGAGCCGATTGAGAATCCTGGGCCAATAGCATTTGCAATCGACTTCCAAGAGCGGCCTCCATCGCAAGCTCATATTCCTGGGGGACCTCGACGATTTCGACCATCGGTTGATACTGACTCTCAGAAATATTTCCATCTGCCACATCCTGAGATTCCAAACGCTGCCGTTGCCACAGCATGACTGATTTTACACCATCCTCAAAACCCTCAAAATTAGCGTGAAGATTCTCAAGACCGTAAAGTCGAGAGGAAACCTCATTGAGAGCATCCTTGAAAGATTCAACTTCAACTCGCTTTTCTTCAAACTGATCCTTTAAGACCACAAGATTTGTTTGAATTGTTTCCACGTCCCTCGCAACTTCTAGTTGCATCTGCTTTTCAGATTCAAGGGCAGCCGAAACCTTAGCCTGGCGCTCTTCAAACCCCGCACTTTTGCTGTTAAGTTCGGCAAGAACAGAACGACTGTTCTCGGCCTTGAGTCCAACATCCTCAATCTGAGTCTGAACGGACAAGAGCTTCGCACTCATGTGAGACTCTGATTGTGAAACTGCGAGCATCTCACGACGAGTTTGCGTCAGTTCCTCATCCGCCTCTAAAACACGTTTTTGCACTGTTTGATACTTTTCATTGCTCACAACATATTTTTGGTCAAGTTCTGAAGAGATTTGTGCCAGCTGGCTTTCTCTCTCTTCATAGGTCTTCTTTTCATTTTCCAGCGCCCTTTGCCTCGCCTGATATTGCTCTAAAATATTTCCCGTCATCTCCTTATTGCGACGAGCCTGCTCAATCTCAAAACGCAATTCTCTTATTTCATTTTCAAGCAATTGGCTCTGCTCTTGTACTTTCTGCCGCTTCACCTGGAGAGATTCGACATCGTTCTCCCTCTCCAATACCTCCAGCTTCATTTCAGCAAGTTCTGACTCCATTTCGCTGATATCGGTCGTCACCGAAGTATCGCAGTCCTGAGCCTGAATATAGCCTTTTTGAGCTTCTTCTATATCGCCACGCAATTCTAAGAAGGCCTTCGACGTGACCCAAAGTTCCTTGTTTCGGATATCATTTTTAAGATTGCGATAACGCTCAGCTCTTTGAGCCTGACGCTGCAAGCTGTCCAACTGACGCTTTTGTTCTCCGATAATATCCTGAAGTCGCACTAAGTTTTGATCCGTCTGCGTTAGCTTTCGCTGAGATTCCCGTTTTCTCACCTTGAATTTTGTGATTCCAGCAGCTTCTTCAATAAGAGTTCGACGGTCTTCCGGCTTTGCCGTGATAATCTTGCCGATAGCCCCCTGCTCAATAATACTAAACCCCTTAGAGCCAGCCCCCGTATCCATGAATATTTCCTGAGTGTCGCGCAGGCGGGCAGGCTCCTTATTAATCAGATATTCGCTCTCTCCGTTCCTATGCAATCGGCGCGTAACCATTATTTCACTGAATCGCGCGTACTTTGCCGGAAAGGGACCTCCGTCATTCTCCAGAGTTAAACTGACTTCAGCCAAACCAAGAGGCGCATAGCCCTCAGCGCCGGCAAAAATCACATCCTCCATCGAAGATCCGCGGAGATGTTTCGCCGACATTTCTCCCATCACCCAAACAAGGGCGTCAACAATGTTAGATTTACCACAGCCGTTTGGCCCCACGACTCCTGTAATTCCGGCATCAAAGTGAATAACCGTTCGATCCTTGAACGACTTAAAACCGACGATCTCTAATTTTTTGATTCTCAATGTTGGACCTTCCGTTGTTTGAGCGCCGCTTGCGCCGCTGCTAACCTTGCGATGGGAACTCGATAGGGTGAGCAACTAACGTAGTGTAGTCCCACGTTATGGAAGAATTCAATACTCGACGGATCCCCTCCGTGCTCCCCACAAACCCCCAACTTAATATCTGGTCTGGTTTGAAGCCCCAATTCAACACCTTTTTGAACTAATTTTCCAACGCCCCCTACATCAATCGTGGCAAAAGGGTCCTCCAAAAAGAGCCCCTCGGAGACGTAAGTGGCCAAAAACTTTCCGGAATCATCACGAGAAAGACCCAAAGTTGTTTGCGTCAGGTCATTGGTTCCAAAACTAAAAAATTCTGCACTGTGCGCAAGCTGATCGGCAATCAATGCGGCCCGCGGCAATTCAATCATTGTCCCAACGAGGTACTCAAAAATAACCCCATGTTCCTCTTGGACCCTTTTCACTGTCCGATCAACCAGTTCACGCAAACGGGCCAGCTCCCCTTCGGTTGCTACCAAAGGAATCATTATTTCTGGAGATAACTGCTGACCAGCTTCAATCACTTCAATGGCCGCCTCAGCAATGGCTCGAGCCTGCATCTCATAAATCTCTGGAAACGTAATGGCCAATCGACAGCCACGGTGACCAAGCATGGGATTTACTTCTGAAAGGGAACGCACCTTAGAACGGATCTTCGCAACATCCCATTTCAAACGCGCCGCTAACTCCGCAAGTTCATCTTCGGAATGGGGCAAAAATTCGTGTAAGGGAGGATCCAGAAGCCGAATTGTCACGGGGTATCCATTCATTTCGCGAAATAACCCCAAAAAATCCTCCCGCTGCATAGGAGCCAGCCGATCGAGAGCCCGCACTCTCTCATGGCGATCGTCTGCCATAATCATTTCGCGCACAACATCGATACGATCCGCACCAAAAAACATATGCTCAGTTCGACAAAGGCCTATGCCCTCAGCTCCGAACCGGCGGGCCGTCGCTGCATCCATTGGGGTATCTGCATTCGCTCGAACTCCTAGACTGCGATAATCATCAGCCATTTTCATGATACGCTCAAAATATTTATCCAGGGTTGGAGGGAGCATTTTAACTTCACCGAGGAAAACCTCTCCCGTAGAGCCATCTAAAGTGATTGTTTCTCCCTCCTTCAACACATAGCCCTTTATGCGCAATTCTCTCTTTACGTAATCAACATCCGCTTCGCCCGCACCTGCCACGCAACACTTGCCCATCCCTCGAGCCACGACGGCGGCATGAGAAGTCATTCCTCCACGAGACGTCAATATCCCCTGAGCAGAAACCATTCCCTCGATGTCCTCGGGTGAAGTTTCAATTCGGACGAGAATCACCTTTTTTTGTTCTGCCGCAGCTCGAACGGCCTCCTCCGAACTAAATACAATCGTGCCGACCGCACCACCGGGGCTTGCCGGAAGGGCCCTTGTCAGCAAATTCCTTGGAGCGTTCGGATCCAGGGCCGGATGGAGGAGCTGATCCAAACTCTTCGGATCTAATCTCAAGAGGGCTTCCTCTGGACTGATCAGTTTTTCATCAATCATTTCGCAAGCGCTGCGAAGAGCCGCCCGAGCCGTTCTTTTTCCGTTACGAGTTTGCAATATCCACAGAACGCCTCTTTCAATGGTAAATTCAATGTCCTGCATGTCTTTGTAATGCTTTTCGAGTTTATCAAAAACGCCCGTGAGCTCCTGATAGGCTTTTGGCATAATTTCTTCTAAAGAGGGAAGGCTTGAATCTTTAGCATCCCTCTTGGTGATGGGCTGAGGCGTGCGAATGCCTGCTACCACGTCTTCGCCCTGGGCATTGACAAGAAATTCACCATAATAAACGGATTCTCCTGTCGAGGGATTTCGTGTGAAGGCCACCCCTGTCGCCGAATCATCTCCCCGATTGCCAAAAACCATGGATTGGATATTTACCGCCGTTCCCCAACTGGCCGGAATTCCGTGCAACTCACGATAGGTCTTGGCCCGTGGAGTATTCCAAGATTTAAATACAGCTGAAATAGCCCCCCACAACTGCTCTTTTGGATCCATGGGAAATGGCTGACTCGTCGTTTCTAAAATTTGTTTTTTAAACTTCGCTACCATGGTCTTCAGGTCATCAACACTCAAATCCGTGTCATTCAAATATTTCTTAGAGTCCTTGAGATCTTCCATAATGACTTCCAGATAGGAAGAATTCATGCCCATCACAACATCAGAGTACATTTGTAAAAAACGCCGGTAGGAATCCCAGGCAAAACGCGCATTTCCGGATTGCTTCGCCAAGCCCTCAACCGCCTGGTCATTAAGGCCCAAATTAAGAATTGTGTCCATCATTCCTGGCATACTGGCCCGCGCCCCTGACCGCACACTCAGCAAGAGAGGATTGCTATTGTCTCCGAACTTTTTTCCTATGATGGTTTCAATTTTTTCTAAAGCCTCCTCTGCAGCTTTTTTTACTTCCACTGGCAAGACTTCACCGGCCCGATGAAACACCTGACAAATTTCTGTGGATATGGTGAATCCCGGCGGCACTGAAAGGCCCAATGAGGTCATTTCAGCAAGATTCGCTCCTTTGCCGCCAAGAATACTTTTCATTCCAGCATTGCCATCGGTCTGAGTTTTTGAAAAAAAGTAGATGTACTGACTGGGCAATTGGTACTTCTCGGCAGAGACAGATGTCGATCTTTCCCGAACTTCCATAAGGGCCTCCAATGGAATTTAGTTAAAATCCGCTAATTTTTGAGCCACATAGCGCTTCAACTCTGACATTTTAACTCGATCCTGTTTCATGCTATCGCGATGACGAACGGTCACGGCTTCGTCCTCAATGCTTGTAAAATCCACTGTCACGCAAAGTGGAGTGCCGATCTCGTCTTGCCGACGATATCGCTTCCCAATGCTCGCCGTTTCATCATAATCGACGTCCCACTCAAGCGCCAACTCATCTCGCAAATCAGCGGCCATCTTTGTAAGAGGCTCTTTTCTTGAGAGCGGCAGCACGGCCACCTTAATCGGAGCAAGCTCCGGCTTAAAGCCCATAACCACACGAACATCTTCACGACCCTCTTCTGTCACCTTTTCTTCTCGGTAGGCATCACAAAGTATTGCCAGACACAAACGATCGCATCCCACTGCAGTTTCAATCACATAAGGCAAAAACTTTTCCTTAGAGGCTTCGTCAAAATACTCGAGTTTTTTATTTGAAAACTTCTGATGTTGACTCAAATCAAAATCGCCACGATTGTGCACACCCTCAAGCTCCTGCCAACCAAACGGAAATTGATATTGCACATCGAAAGCCGCTTTCGCGTAGTGCGCAAGCTCGTTCGGGCCATGCTGCTTGTAACGCAAATTCTCTTCTCGAATGCCCATGTTCAGATAGAAATTCCAGCGAATCTTCTTCCAGGACTCAAACCACTCTTCGTCCGTTCCGGGTTTTACAAAAAACTGCATTTCCATTTGCTCAAATTCTCGAGTGCGAAAGGTAAAGTTACCCGGTGTGATTTCATTGCGGAAAGATTTCCCAATTTGAGCAACTCCAAAAGGGATCTTCTTACGCATAGAAGTGGCAACATTCTCAAAATTGACAAATATGCCTTGGGCCGTCTCAGGTCGCAAATAAACCGTGCTGCCTTCATCGGCCACAGGTCCCATATGAGTCTTAAACATAAGGTTGAATTGCCGAGATTCTGTTACATCAGCTGAACCGCAGCGCGGACACACGACTTTCCCATCCACAATTGATGAATCTTCACGAAAACGATTCTTACACTTCTTGCAGTCCACCAGAGGATCTGAGAACCCATCAATGTGCCCAGAGGCTTTCCAAACCGTGGGATGCATCAAGATGGCCGAATCGAGGCCCACAATGTCATTTCTCCGGGTCATCGCGCGATACCAATGCAGCTTAACGTTGAGTTTCAAATTTGTACCGAGGGGACCATAATCCCAACAAGAGTTCAAACCTCCATAGATTTCGCTGCTTTGAAATACAAATCCGCGGCGCTTAGATAGTGAAACCAAAGTGGACAAATCTTTCAATAGAGTGGTTTGCATGAAATTCCTCAGAACGAAGAGAGAGGGGTTTATATTTGATCTGATTCGAGGTAACACCGACGGCAAGAAAGAGTCAACAAAACGGCTTGATATCACTCTGCCTAAGGGCCTTGAATTCCTTTTTAAAATGATCCTTAATGTGGCGCGTAACTAAGAACGCAGGTGCGCGAGAATCGACTGGTAGGCCGTATCAACAAAGACGCGCGATTCCTTATCGACGAGATTGAGACAGGATTGATAGGCTTCATTGACTTTGTCGATCGGACTTCCTGCAGGAATACCCAAAACTTCGTAGGCATCCCAAGAGTGCCCATTGTAATTAAAGATCACATTGAGGGTTCTCCGTGGATTAGATGCCTTTTCACCTGTGGTTATTGGGTCCTTCGAGGCTTTGCCCGAACCACCGTCTTCTTCTGACTTTCCCGTGAGGGTCTTCGTATATTCTCCAGCGAGAGCTTTTCTATCTGAGTCCCCATTGAGCGAGGCCATCGCCGGGCCCTCTACCGAAGAAGCATGGGGACCTTGACCACTCCATCCCCGTTTTAGCGATAGCTTCATCCGAGAGCGAGGTCGGCGCCGTAATAGGTAAAAAAGCACCAAAATCAAGACCGCGCCATTTAAAATCAGGAATTCTTTGACCTTGGGATCCACATCCCTATTATTGGGTCGCCCAAAGTATTTTTCAAGTCCCAGTGGAAGAACCCTGTCCGAAAGGAGCGACCCGTGACACAAAATCCATTTTCCCAACAAACTGCAATTCCAGGCATTAAAAACGTCATTGCAGTAGGCTCAGGTAAGGGTGGGGTCGGCAAAAGCACTGTCGCCATTAATATCGCCATTGCCTTAGGCAAGAACTACCAGGTGGGAATATTAGACGCAGATCTCTATGGCCCCAGCATCCCGAGGATGCTCGGTGCCATAAATCAAAAACCGAGTATCGGCGAAAATGGAAAGATCCAGCCGCTTCAACGATATGGACTAAAGGCGATGAGTATTGGTTTTCTGGTGGATGAGTCTCAAGCGCTCATTTGGAGGGGTCCCATGCTCTTCAAAGCAATGGACCAGTTTTTCCGAGATGTCGAATGGGGTAACCTCGACTATTTGATCATTGATCTCCCACCGGGTACGGGTGACGTCGCCTTAACGATGGCTCAGAAAATTCCAGTCAACGGAGCCATCACTGTCTGCACCCCTCAAAATCTCGCCTTTGCTGACGCCAAGAAAGCTCTCGATATGTACGACAAGGTAAACATCCCTCAGTTGGGCCTCGTCGAGAATATGTCTTATTTGCTCGATCCCGAAACTCATCAAAAAATCCAACTTTTTCCAAAGGGAGACATTGATACATTTCTCTCTGTCAGAAAAATTCCAAAGCTGGGCGAAATCCCCTTTCACCCCGATGTGGCTATCAGTTCTGAAGCCGGAGTCCCTCTGATGATCAGTCATCCTGATTCCCCAGAAGGATGCGTTTTTTCCACCATTGCGGCACAGATTGTGAGGGATTTGCCTCCTCAATAATGGCCCACTTGATTGTTGTTCCAAACTCCAAGGGTCCCTGACTGAACCAAGTCTCAGGAATTCAGGATCGAGTTCGGCTTGGTGCAGTGCTCACAAAGGGAGCGCTGCTGCCGGACGCATGTTTGAAGATCCTGGACTCCTGAGACTTGGTTCAGTCAGGCACCCTTGGAGTTTGGAACAACAATCGAGTGGGCCAGTTTAAATCAACTACAGGCATCGAGCCTGTTGCCTGTTACACTCAAGGCTTTTTTTAACTTTGGAGCGGAATTTTTTCCATTCCTTTAGCTGACCTGTTGAGAAAGGCAAATCAAAGCTGCGTGAATCGGCAGGAGTATCCTCGATCCACAGGTTTAGAATTTCCAATATCTGTCTCCGCAAAAATCCATAGCCGGACTTTGTGACAACATTCAATACGAATTGCTCAGGCTCAATTTTCACAAACGAACTCACCATTCCTATGTAATACATTGCCAATTTGTTGGCTAAATACCTCTGATGTTCGTTGCCTTCTACATAGGAAAAGACATATTTGTGGTAGTGGTCCCGCCAACCGTGCGATTTCATTTTTATTAATATTGAAACAAATTCAATGAGCAACTCATAATCTGCCTTAAGCTGTGGGTCCAATTGAACTTTGATTTGGTTCGTCGCCAGCTTTTTCAAGTCCTCCTTCGTGGTTCCTGTCGCCAAATCTTCGGTCGCCGCATGGCGAATGCTAGGGATCGGCCTCATTGCATAGGTTAATTTCGATACGCCTGATGTCAAGTCAAAGCCCAGACTTGGAAGTCTGGACGCTGCAAACTGAAGGTGCGACTCATCGCCTCGAAAAGTGCCGGATCTGCCATAAATTTCAAAAATCTCATGATTCCCAGTGACCAAAAGTTCTCCTGCTGACAGAACCTGTGCACTCACTCCGTAAGGCAAGTGACGCAAGACTTCTTGCCAAAGTCCCTCGTGGGAGCCAAAGTACCCGGTCTGAAGATTTCCGTTCATCAATGAGTCTTCTAGATTAAACTCTGGAACCGTGAAGGCTCTGACCTGCCCCTCAATCTCAACCAAAATAAAGAGATGACGACCGTAGCCAAGCTTCGTGTCTCCTTCTACGACGTAACGCCCCCCCAAAATCATGGGTAGAGGAATTTGCAACAATTTCACCAAAAGAGCGCTCTCTCTTCTCAATTGCCGAAGGAAAAGGGATGCCTTCGCCCCCATTTTTACTTGTCTGAATTTCGCCAGAAGAGGGAAACATCACAATTTTCCTACACCCAGCGCTTGCTAAGCCCGGGTCCCACAATCCAATCAGAAAGAAAAAAACGAATCTAATCAAAACTCGCTCCCAAGAATTCCAGCTGGCCAAAGTCTCGACGCCCAAGCCAGGTTATGAATTTTCAAAAAAATGACCCTTTTTTGTTCTTTTAGTCTAAGTGCGTTAAAATGGGAAGGAAAATATCTGGGATCTCCGAAAAATGGAAACCCTCACTGTGGAATAACGAGCTCGCTCCCAATCATGATATTAGAACGATTGGACAGCTGGTTGGCCAGAGCAATTTTTGTGATATTCACCCCATATTGACGGGCAATATTTGTGAGGGTTTCGCCACGACGAACAACATGCATTCGCCCCTTCTCAGCTTTTACGGCAATTTTTTGCCCCACAAAGACCATTCCTCGACGACTCAGATTGTTCAACTTCTTCAAGCTCTCAATTGTCGCGCCATACTTCTTGGCAACGAGATTCAGATTTTCTCCCCGTTTCATCACGTGGTACTTGATCTCAGGGGTTAAAGAGTTGCTCTGGCCACTCTTTTCCAAAGAAGCCGTATCACGATGACTAACGTAAACATTGAGTTCACGCTCGGGAACACGAATCCTCTGTCCAATGCGCAGAAGGCTTCGATTTGAAAAACCATTGAGACGACGAAGTGTCGCAACGGATGTGTGATGACGTCGAGCTATTACAGAAAGAGAATCGCCTCTTCGAATTTTATATCTGCCCGATTCTGAGGCTACAAATACGGGGGGGATTGAGTCACTCAGATCAATCGCCGCCAGAGCCCTATCCCGTGACCCAACGGGAATTCTCAGGGTCACCGCACTGCCTGGCTCAACCGGCACATAGTAGGTCCGAAACATCGGATTTAATCGTTGAAGATCTTCGTAACTCACTAACGACATGCCGCTTGCCAGCTTTTGGAGACTTATTGGCTTCGTGATCTCAATTGTCTCGTATCCAAACTCGGCTTCATACGAAAGTTTGTGAAACCCATAATCCTCCGGATTTTTTGCGATGAGTGTGGCCGCGATAAACTTTGGCACATAATTGGCTGTCTCGCGCGGCAGACGACGATTCTTGGAAAGTTCCCAAAAATCCCTCGTGTAGTGCCTCATCACAGCTCGCTTGACCCTGTTTTCTCCCGTGTTGTAAGAAGCAAGAGCGAGGTACCAATTTCCAAAAAGATTGTGAAGTGCTTTAAAATATCTACCTGCGGCCTGAGTAGATAGAACAGGATCCCGTCTTTCATCAACAAATGGATCAATCCGCAATCCGTAATTTTTACCAGTTTCTCGAATGAACTGCCAATACCCCACCGCTGCCGCATGACTGTGCGCTTTGTGACTAAATCCAGATTCAATCAAAGAAACATACACAAGATCGTCTGGCAAACCTTGACTGCGCAACTCCGCCTTCATCATAGGGAGATATCTTGAGGATCGCTCCAGATAGGTTTCCATGTAGCGACGACCTCGGCCCTGAAAATAATTAACCCATTTCTGAACCTGCTTATTTACTTCGATCGGAATATTCTCGACTTGAACGGGCGAATCAGAAAGCTTGTCATTTGCACCTTTGATAACAGCGAGAGATTCTGGACTTTCGCTTTCTACAGCTGAGCTGTCATTATTTTCTGGAGGGGATTGAAAATGACTACAAGCAGTCAGGCCCACCCATGCCACTAACACAAGACCCATTCTGCATTTTTGCATTCAGCCTCCCTTAAGTACCTAAACTATAAATTTAGCCCACCGGACTGAAAACCGCAACAAGACGTGGCGTCTTTGGGCCTAAGACGGAGGACCAAGGTCGCACTGTCTAACAAATTGACACTTCAGGGTCAACCTATTGGATGGCTCCCTCCCATATAGAAGGGGATATGACAACTTCGCGACCTTCTAAAGCACGGTAAACTAAAAAATTGCGCATAACGGCCTTCACATAAAAACTTGTCTCACTCCAAGGCAGTTCATCAATCCAGAGGTCATCGAAAGGATCTGAAGATCCCCGCGAACTCATCTTGGCCAAGTCTTCCCGATAAGCCAGCCACTTTCTGAGGCGACCAATACCAAGATTATAACTACCCAAAGCGAGCAACAAATGCCCATCAAAAGCTCTGATCATTCTTCTCAAATAACTTGTCCCAAACAAAATATTCAATTCCGGATCAAAGAGATCTTCCGGCAGCGATAGCTTCTTTTTGTAATTGGTGTATTGCGCAGAATCTCGCGCCGTAATGGGTACAATTTGCATCAGGCCCGCCGCGTTCGCGGGGCTCACAGCATCAAGACGAAAAGAACTCTCTTGTTTAATCAACCCAAGAACCAAAGCCGAGTCGAGCCCCTGCTTGATAGCCGCTTGTTTTACTAAAGACTGAAACTCTCGAGGAAAAGAAAGACCATAAAGCCCAGATCTCAAAAGCCCGCGATCTTCCTCCCAAGCCTCATTCGTCATGGAGATAGCTCCGAAATGATCGAATGCTAAAGCCATCAACCTTGCTCTTACTATTTTTTCTTCCGGAGACTGTGGTGAAGGCAAAAACCCAAGTTCTGCTTGGGCTTCCTTAAGCCATCCGGCTTGCAACAGAACTTGAAATCTTTCCCAAGCCTGATTTTCTACCTCACTCAGCCAGAGCTGAATCTTAACTGGCCCCTTCGGGTCCGGTTCAAATCTCAGACGATTTTCGTTTGTTTCAATTCTGGTTCTCAATCCATAATAGGTTAAAGGAAAACGATCGATCAAGAGCTTCCCTTCCTGCACAGCACGTTCGGAATTGAATTTTTGAAGAGATCGGTACAGCCAATAGCGAGCTTGTAGCTCCCATTGTTTCCCCTTTGGAAGGGACAACAATCGCTCGAACGAAGCCACACCGGCCGGATATTTTTGCTGACGAAGATGAGTGAGACCCAATCTAAACAGGGCTTCAGCTGCGATATCTGTTCCCCCATGCTCCTGAATCAGTTTTTCAAAACTTTGTTCTGCTTTTTTATAATCACCCAAAAACAAGGAAGACTGTCCCATCACATAGAGAGGCGTCGCGGTTGACTTCCCCTTCATTTCGGACAGACTGGAGTCGGCAAGACGAACACTTTCAAGATAATAACCACGGCCAAAAAGATTTTTGGCCCATTCAGCCTGACGCCCACCGTCCGCTTTATCTAATTGATCAAGAATTCTTTCTTTCAAAAGTCGAAGTTTAGAATCCGAGTTGGAAATTATATTCGTCAGAACTTCAAGGATTTTATCACTGGCCCAATCAGATCTCCGTCCTCCGGGAAACTTCTTGATCAATTTCACACAGTCCTCTACGGCGGCAAGAAAATCTCCACCGCTCAAAGCAACTCCTATCCTCTGCTGAAGTTCAGTCTCCTCTTGAGATACTTCAATGGTGAGATCCGGAGTGACTGCTTGGCCTTGCTGAATAACCGTTGTTTTGCTTTCAGATTTGGCTAAGACTCCCCGAAGGGATTCAAGCCGCTGACGCATTTCTGGTTGTGGCAGAGCACGGTAACTTCGTCCAAAATAATCGGCCGCCGCACTCAAATTCTGCTGAATAAAGGCCAGATCTCCAGCAGACCGATAAAGTTGTCCCTGGGCGGCCTGATCAAGCCAAGATTTTTTCTGCATGATACGATCGATGGTATTCCATGCCTGACGTCGGTTGGATTTAAGCTGCTTACTCAGAAGGTGCAAAAGCGCTTTGACATAGACTTGCCGAAGCTCGTTCGCCTGGGGGCCCTGTAAAAACCAATCAGAATTTTTGTCTATTCTATCAATGATAGAGCTCAAGGACACAAGATGACCTTGGTTTTTTTCAGATAACTTCATGGCACAATTCAACTCTGTGATCGCTAACCAGGGTCGCAATCCCTGAGCTATCTTGTTGAGTTGGGCAGCTGTTCCCAAGCACTTCTCCGCATTATTTTTTTTATCTTCCTGTCTCAAGGTTATCAGTAGACGAGCAACTGAAGCTCCACCTTTAGGAATTGGAGAATTATCGAAGTACCACCTTGAGGCCGGCAGCTCAATGTCACTTCTCAGCAACACTTGGCGAAGATTTACCTGCGCCTCGCCCAAAGCAGACATCCAGATTGCAATAAAGACAAGTGCCCTGATGACGATTTTAAACATCAAGCCTTACCTTTGTCAGGTGTTGTTTCCTGTAGAGAAACAAGAGCAAGATCAAGAGTGTGACTCAAAAGTTTATCTAATTCGCTCACTGTCTTTTTAAGCTCCTTTTTATCCCTCAGCGAGGCGGTCAATGCCTCCGGCGCAAATCCCAAGGCCTCTAGAGTATTCATGATCTTGCGTAGAGGAGCTTCGACCTCCCGTCGAACGCTTGGAGGAGCCTTCATGACTAGCTTTTCCAGTTCCTGATATCCTCCCCTCGATCCTGAAATTTCTCCCAAGATCAGATAAATGAGATTGGTTCCTTCGACCCCCACCGAGCGCCAATCTCCCTTGTCCGCAAGCTTAATGATACGAAGAATTCTCTTCTTGTAGAGAGCCCGCAAATCCCTGCCCTTTCGCCAAATACCAAATTGCATCATTGTCCAGAATCCCAGGGCAATGAATATCGCTAAGTAAACAAAAGGCCAAAATATCAGAGGCTGAAAAGGAAAGTCCCATCCGCTTTCTTCCCACCCCAAAGCCAGATCAGGCATGCCGTTGCGAGCTTCCTTTTCCTTTTCTTTAGCTTCGTCCTTTGATTCTCTTGGAGCCGACGCAATCGCCTGATCGCCAGCGCTTGGTGTCACGGTCAACACAATCTCGGAGGTCCCCCTCTTGTAAAACTGACCGGTATTGGGATCAAAAAGACTAAAACTGAGAGCAGGTATGGTAACCGATCCTGCCTCCCGGGGAATCAATAAAACTTCAAATTCTTTATAACTCTGTCCGTTCTTAAAAAATTTTGATTCACTCTTGGTATCATAGACTTCAATTGAAGAGGGAAGACCGAGCTTTGGCAGATCAATCAGCTTCGCATTGCCGCGACCATCAAACCTAACCTTCAATGTTACGGGTTGGTTCGCAGCAACCGTCTGCTCTGAAATCCCTCCCGTCACTTCAAATTGTCCAACAGCACCTGTATAATCAGCCGGTCGGCCCTCTGAGGGCACGGGTAAGACCTGAATTTCCACAGGCTTGCTGGCCTTCGTGTAAACATATTGACGACCAAATCCAAAAGCAGAGTCGGCCATAACTGAGCATTTTGCTTTGTAAGGATCTATAACGGCTTTGCCTTGCTTGATAGGAAATAGGGCATAAGACACAAGCAAAGCCTTCTTATATACCAAGCCATTGATCACCTCATCTTGCCACTCGAGGCGAGTCGCCAGATCAATCTCTTCTTTCCAAAATCCATTGAGCGCTGGATATTTAAGAGTGTCGATATCACGGATCAAACTACGTGTGTAAAGATACCAGGAAGCAGTCACTTGCTGTCCTTCATAAACCTTCGTTTTGTCCACGTCGACTTGAATAAAAAATGATTCATCTGGGTTGATAGGTTGCGATTTGAATCCAGGCATCCGCCTGCGCAGCAATTGAGAGAACAGCTCATCGGCATCATCCAAGGGATCAACGGGCTGTCCCGGAGGTGTTTGAGCTTTTGGACGAGTTGGAATAGAACCCGCCTTCTTCACTTCAATGTCGAGAGCCTTGGTCCTATAGGAGTTTCCATTTACGACGACTTCAACAGGATCGATGCGTTGCTTTCCCGCCGCATTGGGGGCCAACATATAATTGAAAATCCGGGACTGCTGGACCTGAAACTGTCCATTGGCGTACGTGCTACTTGTCTCCGATGATGACCAGGAATTAATAAGATCAAGATTTTTAAAACTTGGCAGTCGGGGTTCTTCAACCGTCACGCTTCCTTTGCTCGACACTGAAATGAGAAGGGTGAAGGTATCCCCTTCCTCCATTGATTCTCGATCCACAGAGGCCGTGACGTTGACTCCCTCAGACGCCAATGCCCAATTAAGATTCAGCCCCGTGACAGCGAAGACAAATAGCAACCAGAATTTACCAATCTTTGCCATTCGGTGCCTCCTTTAATCCCTGTTCATTTTCTTCTGCGCGAATTTTCTGCTCCTGATTTTTCAACTCTTCTAAGATAGCTTGAATTTGTTCCTTTGTTAAAGACCCTCCTCCAAGTTTCTGTTTTGTGGGCTTAGAGTTCTCATACTGTTGGTCCTTGCTCTGATCTCGTTTGTCTTTGCCCTTCCCCTCTCCCTTTTCCTTTCCGTTGGGATCGTCCTTTTTATCTTTCCCCTCTCCTTTTCCTTTGCCCTGGCCTTCTCCTTGCCATAGCAACTCAATATTTGTCTTTACCTCGACAGAATCGGGGCGAAGCTCCAAGGCATTTTGATAGTTCTGAAGAGCCGCTTCAATCTGACCCTCTTGGGCCAAGGCAACTGCCGCATTGAAAAAACCGTAAAATTGTAACTCAGGATTGCCTTCAGCCAAACGAACTACGGTACCAAAAGTTTTCACGGCTTTATCAGGTTCCTTATTGAGTAAAAAGGCCAGTCCCAAATTCAGTTGAACGTACAAATTAAATGGATCCTCAGCAAGGGCCGCCACAAAACTCTTGTAAGCCGGATAGCTGCTTTCCTTCTTAAGACTATCGACCCCCTGATTGTTGAGCTCGATGGCCTTCACACTTAAATTTCTGGCAATGACCGCCGTTGCCGCCAAACACAAACAAAGAATAATTCCAACAATCAGACTTTTCATTGCTCAGCAACCTCGAATCGCCCCTTCCAAATCCGGCCCGAGCGGCGGCGTTCGCTGAGTGCCAATTCGATCAGCAGCAAAATAATTCCTGCGATAAGAAATCCCTGATATTTCTCATCGTAATTTGTCACAACCGCAGAACCAAACTGTGATTGTTCGAGTTTACGAATATCCTCATACAGAGTCCGAGGGGCATTACCTCCAAATGTGGCGTGATAAAAACTTCCCTTCCCTTCGCTGGCCAGATCCTTCAAGGGCGTTCCCTTGGTTTGGGTCAATATCACCTTTCCACTTTGATCCTTACGATATCCACGAAGATTTCCAAATTCATCTCGCAGAGGAATCGGTCCCCCTTTTTCTGTTCCCACTCCTAAAGAGAATATTCGAATGCCTTCATCAGCCAATTCCTTTGCTACCTTCAAAGCTCCAGGCTCTTGATCTTCACCATCTGAAACAATCAAAATCGCTCGAGTGACTGATGAATCCTCATCTGCTTCAATTCCCCCTCGACGAAAAGCATCCTTGGCTTCGCCGAGCGCCTTAGCAAACTCAGTGCCCTGACTTGATACCGATTTGGGAGAAAGGGATTCAATAAACATCTTTATCGCTGACAAATCGGTGCTTACGGGAGACATCACCACCGCCGAGCTCGCAAAAGCTATCAATCCGACGCGATCTCCGGACATCAGATCGAGAAGACGTCCCACCTCTTTCTTAGCCAATTCTAAACGACTTGGTTTCACGTCCTCAGATTCCATGCTGTTGGACACATCAAACAGAATAACGATCTCGATGCCCTCGCTTTTTACTTTCTGCCGTGACTGCCCCGCTTGGGGACGGGCCAAGGCAAAGATAAAACAGCCAATCGCAGAGAGTTCTAAAATGAGTTTCCAACGACGCCGAACGGTCGATACGCTCGAAGTGAGAAAAGGGGCCAGCTTTGAACCCAGAGCCTTCACTATTTTTCTGGTCTGCACTCGATTCAAGTAAACAGAAAGAACAAAAAACAAGGGAATCAACCAGAGCAGTTGCAGAGCTGCGGGGTCAGCAAAACGATATTCATTCATCAAGGCCCCCTTCTCAAAACAGTTCTACCTATAAAAGAAGAAATAATGAGCAGTACCAAGCCCGCCTCTAAGTAGGGTGGATACAATTCTGAATACCTTGTGAACTCATTGACCTCAACCTTGGTTTTTTCTAGACGATCAATATCCTTAAATACATTTTCGAGAGCTTTACCATCAATAGCTCGATAATATTTCCCGCCGGTCTCTGAAGCCATTCGACCCAGCAGTTCATCATTGATGGCGCTATGTATGGGACGATAACGTTTAACTTTTCCGCCCCTGCCATTATCAAGATAAACAGGTAACTGAGCCTGTCCGTCTCGACCCATTCCAATACTATAGGCCTTAATACCCAAGTCCCGGGCCATTTCAATCGCGGTCTGGGGATCAATAGTTCCGCTGTTATTTTCTCCATCTGTTAAGAAGATAACAACCCGAGATTTTGCCGTAGAGTCCTTCAATCGACCAACCGCATTGGCCAAGGCGACCCCGATGGCAGTTCCCATCTTGATGTTCCGCGAAGTCTGGACCTGCGCCAGATTATTCATGAGGAGGGGATAGTCGAGCGTCATGGGCACCCGAGTGTAGGATTCCCCAGAAAACACGACCAACCCAATACGATCTGAGATCCGCCCTTTGATAAAATCATGGATCACTTTTTTCGAGGACTCCAAACGATTTTCTGGCTGCATATCCTCTATCAACATACTATCGGAAATATCTAGAACGATCATAATATCAATGCTCTCAACATTTCTCTTCATTTTCGTGTCACTCTTTTGAGGACGCGCCAAGGCGACAACCACAAAGAAAAGACCAAACAGTTTCAGAACAGTCGGAATACCGACGAGCCGAGCCCGAAGTGTACTTCCAGCAGCCTTAAGAATTTTGATCGAGCTGAATTGAACTGACGGCCTCTGCCTTTTGCGCATGAACCATCTCCAAATAAAAATCAAAACTAAGGGAGCAAGAAAGCCAAAGGCCCAAGGAGATGCCCACGTCACTTCGAACCCCCTCCCGCCAATTGGTGTTCGATTCGGTCCGCCATCTGTCGAGTCATCTCCATCAGTTGTTCAGCATCCACTCGGGAAACAGTGGTCGCCGATTTCGTTTTTCTCAATTCGTTGAAGAGTCGACGCAAATCAGAGGCTGTTGTTTTATAAACCTGCTTGTAACGATTCTTAATTTCATTCATCACCGCTCGATCGCTCCACTCGAGAGCAGGCACCAAGAGCCGTCTCACGAGATAGAGTCGAAAAAGCTGATCCAAATCGTACACAAAACTATTTAAACTGTCCGCCTGATCCGGGCGCAGTTTTCGCAGCAAACCTCGTATCCCTTTATTCATTTCATTGAATGGAGAAAGAGCCGTCTTGTTGGCGGCGAGCTTTTCAAGCAAGCGTTTACGCGAGTAATATCGAAGGCCCTGCCGCCAAAAGAAGCCAAGAAAAATCAAAGCAAGCACTATCCAAAGACCGTACAACCAAGGCGGAAAACCCATTTGAAAGGGTCCAAAAGGCGGCACCATTTGAGCCTGTGTTTTTCCTTCTAGAACCGATTTGACTTGCCACTCAATTTTACTCATTTTCACTGTGTTTGTGCCATCAGTGAGAATAAGATCATCTCCCACATAACTTCCAGGCCTATATCCTGTTACCACCAATTGGATTTGATCAGAAGATTGGGTGACTACTTTCAATGGGTAGAGGGAGTATTGCTGCTCTTGTTTACTAAATCGAATCATCGGATGAGCTTTCCATTCGGCGACAGGCTCCCCACGACAGGTGAGCAGGTACTTGCTTCCAACCGTAAAGGAGTCTAGCTTCGCTGCCCCTGCTTGAGGGGCCTCTTCAAGATTGCAATTCCAGATCGGAGCGTTTGCACTTTCGGAAGGCAAACTTTCCGGATTTGAATTCACCGTCGACTCCTTCTTTTGAAAAAGGCGATCAAGGGTTCGACAATATCTTCACCGGCTTTCAAATCAATCCGATCCACTCGGGCCCTTTTCAAAGCCAATTCCCGACTGCTTATTTTTGCCTGTGAGGATTCGAGAAAGGCCTTCCGAAACGCAGGAGATGAGGTATCCACAGTATAGATCTCACCAGACTCTGCGTCATGAAAATCAATGATTCCCATTGCTGGAATCTCCCTCTCGGCCGGATCCTGCACCACGGCTGCAACCGTATCATGCTTGCGCCCCAACATTCTCAGGGGACCATCAAATCCTTCATCCATAAAATCGCTAAAAATAAAAATATGCGACTTCTTTTTTAGGACCCCTTGCAAAAACTCAAGGGCGACTTTGAGCCCAGTTCCTTGAGATTTGGGTTTAAAATAGTATAAATCACTCATGATGCGATGAATTTGTCCCCGTCCTTTTTTAGGAGGAACATAGTGCTCCACCTGATCGCTAAACAAGAGCAAACCCACTGGGTCCTTGTTTTTGGCAGCAGAAAAACTAAGGAGGGCCGCCAAATGCGTCACGATTTCGCCCTTGAAATATTCCTTTGATCCAAAATTAACAGAACCACTCACATCGACTGCCAACATGACAGTCATTTCACGCTCTTCATCAAATTTCTTGATAAAGGGCTTTCCCGCCCGCGCGGTAACAGGCCATGAGATCGCACGAACATCATCACCCGGGACGTACTCGCGAAATTCTGAAAAAGTCATTCCCTGCCCACGAAACGCAGAATGATATTCTCCCGCGAACAGATTATTCACGAGACGCCGTGTGCTCAATTCAAGCAACTTCACTTTTTTAAGTATCTCAGGAGGTAAACTCAAATTATGGCACCTCGATATGACTGAGCAGCTCCTTAATGATCTCTTCGGAGCCGACTTCTTCGGCCTCAGCTTCGTAGGTTAAAATCAACCGGTGGCGCAAAACATTGTAAGCAACGGCCTTAATGTCTTCAACTGTCACAAACCCACGTCCCCTCAGAAATGCATGGGCTCGGCCAGCACGAGCCAAATTGATTGTGGCTCGCGGAGAAGCGCCGACAGCCAGCAAGCTCTGTATATGACCCAAACCATATTCGCTCGGGCTGCGAGTTGCCATAACCAATTCCACAATATAGTTTTTCAATTTTTCGTCGACGTAAATGGCGTCAATTCTCTCTTTGGCTCGCATCAATTCTTCTTTTCCGATAACCGACTCAATCTGCGGCGAATGATCTGTCGACATCCTATCCAAAATCAAGGCCTCTTCTTCTTTTTTTGGATAGGTCACAATAACCTTAAACATAAATCGATCGAGTTGGGCTTCAGGCAATGGATAAGTTCCCTCTTGTTCCAATGGGTTTTGAGTTGCCAGAACCAAAAAGGGTCGCGCCAAAGGATAGGTTTCATCTCCAATCGTCACCTGTTTTTCGGCCATGGCTTCGAGCAGGGCACTCTGAACTTTAGCTGGAGCCCGATTGATTTCATCAGCTAAAACGATATTTGTAAAAATAGGTCCCTTCTTCGGCATAAACTCATTCGTCTTCATGTTGAAAATCATCGTCCCAATGAGATCCGTAGGCAAAAGGTCGGGGGTGAATTGTATTCTCTGAAATTGCAAGGAAGTGGCTCGACCGATAGAGGAAATGACCAAGGTTTTTGCCAAGCCCGGTACGCCTTCCAGCAAAACATGGCCCCCGGTTAACAGACCCATAATAATGCTCTCAACCATTTCTCTTTGTCCGACAATGACCTTTCCGACTTCGGCTATAACTCTCTCGACAAATTTGCTTTCTTGTTTGATCGCTTCATTTAGCGCCAGTATGTCCACTTGCACGGCGTATCTCCTCTCCGCTGACCGACCAAAAATCCATCCCATTCATGAAAAAGCGAAATATTCTTATGGCATGGGGTCCCTATTCTCACAGGATGAGCGCGGAGAAACAACAATTTCTTGAAGTTTCTCATTGGGTCAACAGAATTTTCACTATACACTTGCCATGAAGCAAACCAGTTGCCAGTTCGAGTCTACTTCGCAATATTAGGATCCACGCGAGACGATGGGCCAGAATTGGACTTCACTTCCTAAAAGTTTGGGCATACCTAAGAGGCGGGAAAATAAAAATGAATGGATCGACCAAAACATGGTTTTTGCTGTCAGTAGTTTCGATATCTGTGATCTCAGCCTTTCATTCTTGGGGAGGCAGACAAGGCCTGTTGTGGGGCGTTATCATCTCGCTGAGCGTAAATTGCTTGATCTACTTTTATAATGAGGTCCACCTTGGAAACCTCTTTCTCGGACAACTGATCGAAGGTCAGAACCCTTGGGGGCTCTTAGACACTGTTCAAAAGCTTGCGAAGACTGCCAGAATTCCCGTTCCAAAAGTGGTGGTACTTGGCTCTCTTTCTCCTCAAGCCATGGTGATGGGACGAAGCTGGAATTCTGCTACTCTCTATTTGACTGAGGGGCTCCTCCGAACTCTCTCAGCTGATGAGAGAGAAGCCGTAATTGCCTACCAGATCTCTTGCATTAAAAAAATGGATACTCTTATCTTTACTTTTGCATCTGCGATCCTCGGTGTGATTTTTACCTGCTCAAGAATAATTGATTTTTTGCTCCGCGGAATAATGGGAGCCAAAGCCGATCCCAATTCTCGACAGAATCACCTTTGCAGTTGGCTCTTTGCGCCCATTGCCACAGTAATTGTGAAGATTTCCATCGGTTCGAGTCGATATCTAGCCAATGATGCCATGGCTGCTTCCTGGCTTAAAGATCCAAAGACCCTTGCACAAGCTCTCTGGAAGCTAGATTCCTATGCCTCAACAATGCCCTTGGTTATCCCCCCCTCTACAGCTCCCCTCTTTGTTGTCAACCCCTTGACTGGACGTGGTTGGACTCGTTACTTTCATGTTCATCCAAGCGTTGAAAAAAGAATTAGAAATATCATCGGATACTATCCAATTTAATTTTCCTAGACGAATGGGATTTTAAAATTGAAAGGGGAATATGGGCACAGAAATAAAACAAGAAAACACCAAGGGTTTAAAGGCCGACTTTTCAACTCTCATTCTTTCCATCGCCTCTTCTGCCGCCATGGCAATGGGCCTCACGCCGGACCCCGCAGGCAATATAACTGAAAAGAATCTTGAAATGGCCAGCTTTAATATTGATCTGCTCATCCTTCTTCAACAAAAAACAAAGAACAACCTGGACACCGAAGAATCCCGCTTTCTTGAATCACTTATTCGTGATCTTCAAGTGAAATTTATACAAATTAAATAGAGAAATTTATCACAAGATTCCCATCTTGACGATAATGAAAGTCGGCCTCAAACTGGCAGCAAATATGGGGGAAACCATCGAATGGTGTTCTGACGCAGAGATTGGTTTCGTCAAGGTTTGGTAGTTTGTTTGAGAAATGACCCTTAGGAGGTACTATGCATAAGGCAAAGCAGAGATGGCTGGTAGTGGGAACGATATTTTTTGGCTTGTCCCTGGCGGGGTGGATGAGCGCGTACTTGCCGGCAGGAAATGCACAGCATCCTAAATCACCGATTCGGGCCGGAGATCCCTTACCTGCCAACCTTTTTATTGAACTTAATAAAGTGATCAATCCGACTGTTGTTAATATCTCTACCAGTCAAACTCCACGCCAGACGGGAAGAAGAATGCCGGGATACCCGGATCCTTTTTTTGATCTCTTCCAGCAGTTCATGGGTCCCGGTCCCTTTAATCAGGAACAGCAGCCACGCCAGTCACTTGGAACAGGCTTTGTCATTCGCGAAGACGGCTTGATACTTACCAATAATCACGTCGTCGACAAAGCTGATGTCATCAAAGTCCAGCTCAACGAAAACGATAAGGAAACATACGATGCGAAAGTGATTGGAAAGGATGCCAGTACTGATGTTGCTTTGATCAAAATTGAAACCAAAAAGAAACTTCCCGCAGCAAAATTAGGTTCAAGTGCAGATCTCCAAGTGGGCGAGTGGGTTGCTGCTTTTGGAAATCCTTTTGGACATGGGCACACAATCACCAAAGGCATTATCTCAGCCTTGGGACGAGAGATTGATGAGCTCAATCGCTTTCCCTTTTTGCAGACGGACGCCAGCATCAATCCGGGCAATTCTGGCGGACCTCTGGTGAATTCCATGGGGCTCGTCGTTGGAGTTAATACAGCTATAGACGCGCGCGCTCAGGGAATTGGTTTTGCAATTCCGATTGATGACGTAAAATCAATTCTCTCCGTTCTCGAAAAGGATGGAGGCATCAAACGTGGTTTTCTTGGCGTCCTGATGCAAGATCTCGATCAGGAGTCAGCAAATTCTATTGGAATTGACCGCACAGATGGAGCTCTGTTAACTCAAATTATCCCTGAAAGCCCAGCACAAAAAGGTGGTCTTAAACCCTACGACTTGGTGATTCAGTTAAATGGAAAAAAGGTGTCCAGCACACGCGATTTGAGTCGGAGTGTCTTAGGTCTCAAGGCCGGAGACAAAGTCGATGTGGTTGTGGTTCGCGACAAGAAGGAAAAAAAGCTCCAAGTGACGATTGGCAAACATCCTGATGAGACGGACGAGGGTCAGTTGGGTCAATCAATGAAGCGCTACAACGGTCAGAAGGCTCCCTTCGATTTAGGTTTTAGGGTTGGTGATTATTCGAGGGAACTCGCCGCTGAGCTTGGACTGCCCCTCCTCAGTGAACCTCGTCCCGTCATTCTCGATGTGGAAAGAAACTCCCTGGCCGCTGTATCGGGCTTGGCGCCCGGAGACATCATTCTTGACGTGAATCGTCAGGAAGTGATCAAGGCTCGCGATGTGCTAAAAACGCTCCGAAAAGACGGCATCAACGTCTTGCGAGTGCTGAAGCAAAACCGAGTCGTGTTGATTTATTTGAAGTCTCAGAAGTAAAAAAGAAGAACAAAAAAGTAAGAAGCTTGTGCAGTCAAAATACAGTGCCGGTATTCCCACTGTATTTTGACTCTGTCGGCACTGCGGCAACTCCGCGTATTTTTCATTCCAAATGCTGGCCGAGGTCTTAAATTGAGACATTCCCCAACCATTTTGGCCTGCTCAAGACTTTTGTCTTAAGTCTTTTGTTTGGTCTGCCGTAACTGTATGTAATGGGGAGTGCGTTGAAAAACTTGCTCCCCTTTGACGCGTCTCAAAAGATGCATAAGTGACCCCCACCGGGAAGGAGCAGATGATGAAAATCACCGATGTTAAGGTATTCCCCGTTAACGAAGAACGCCTCAAGGCCTACGTCACTATCACCATCGACGATTGCTTTGTTGTTCGAGACCTGAAAGTCATCAAGGGGAATGATGGCCTCTTTGTAGCCATGCCCAGCAAGCGGCGCAAAGACGGACAGTTTAAAGACATTGCGCATCCCCTCAATCAAGAAACCAGAAGCGAAATCGAGAAAGCCATCTTTGATGAGTTCGAGAAAGAAATTCGATCGCTAGGAAGCAGCCTCGATGATTTAAACCAAGAAGACCACGGAGAGTAGCCCTCGAGTTCTGATACCCGTCAACTTCTAATAGCCCTCAAATTCCGATAGTTCTCGAATTCCTGGGCAGATTGGATAAGTTGTGGCTCATTTTTTAGCCTGCAGCAATCAATTGAGCAAATTTATTGCGTGGTCCCCTCCATATCTATTGGTTTTACCTTGATTTCCCGGCCTTTCTTGATACCTTACTGGGCTCAGTTTTCCCGTCATCGATTGGGGTGTCGCCAAGTGGTAAGGCATCGGATTTTGATTCCGACATTCGCAGGTTCGATCCCTGCCACCCCATCCAATTTCACAGCCACCGTCAGGTGGTTTTTGTTTTTGGCGAGAAGATAAATAATTTTAACAACTTAAGAAGTAAAAGTTCCGTAGGTCCAAAGTTCGGTCATAATCGTTTATAACGGGATGTGAAACATTCCTGTAGTGATTTTTTGTAGTGCGTGGATCGCGCGCTACAGGTACCTAAGAACTGTCGGTTCTACTCGATTATTATTAATCAGCCCTTTTGAAAGCTTTGGTTCTGCACGACCTTGGTCCGGGGTTGTCGATCTGACGGTTGTGTATTCCATGACTATCGAAGCCGAGGCTGTACAATAAAAATGGCACTATAGAGTTCCCCAATAATAGTGGACAGTTTTCTTCGAGCGGTTTAATCAAACCGATAGGAGATAACAATGAGTTCAAAGAGAAGGGCTTTTTCACAAGAGTATAAGGCCGAAGCCGTTGATTTGGCTGAGAAAATTGGCACAACAAAGGCCTCGGAAGATCTAGGTATAAATCCGGCAAATATTCGTCGATGGAAAATGGAGACTCAATCAGGTCGCACCGCTCGCAGCGGTGCGAAAACCTATGAAGAACTGGAGTTTGAGGTTCGAGAACTCAGAAAGGAAAATGAGTACCTGAACAAAGTCAGCGATGTTCTAAAAAAAAGCCTAGGGATTATATCAAAGGATCAAATGAGAAATTCCAAATGATTTTCGATCTTTCAAATGAAGTTCCTATCATCCGGCTATGCAGACACTTTGGAGTGAGTACCAGCGGGTATTACCAGTGGAAAAAGAATGGCCAGTTGAAATCCATGGCGAGAAAAATGGAAATCTGCAAGAAAATTGAGGAGATTTTCAACGTGAGTAAAAGTACTTATGGGTCACCTAGGATCTTTCATGAGCTGAGAAGCGAGGGGTTCTCTGTAAGTGAAAATACTGTCGCGAAGTATATGAGGGAGATGGGATTGGATGCCAGGTTAAAGAAGAAATATCGAGTGAGAACGACTAATTCGAACCACGAGGGTCCAATTGCTCCACGAGTTTTCAGGATCGAGGATGATCTGCCTAAAGAGTCTAATCAGGTTTTGGCCGGAGATATAACCTATCTAAGATTTGGATCTCGCTTTTTCTATCTGGCCATAGTTCTCGATGTTTGTACCCGAAAAGTTGTGGGTTGGTCGGTCACTGACAGTTTGGAAACCACCGGAGTCTTAAATGCTCTGCGGATGGCGTTGGCTAATTGCAGAAATAGGGCGAACATCGTCTTCCACTCGGACCGCGGAATTCAGTACGCGAGCAAATTATTTTTGGCTTTGCTGAACAAAAATAATGTGATTCCGAGCATGAGTCGCAAGGGAAACTGTTACGATAATTCGATTGTTGAGAGTTGGTTCAAGTCATTCAAGTCTGAGTGGCTTTACCGTCATGACTACAAAACAGAAGCGGAGCTGAGAACCTTGGTTTTTGAGTATATTGAAATCTGGTACAACAAAAAGAGATTGCATTCATCACTTGGCTATCAGAGTCCTTTAGAGTATGAGTCAACACTAAATGTAAATGCCGCCTGAGAAACTATCCACTTTTTCTGGGGAATTCCACTAAGCCGGAGGGGCCCTTTAGCGTGAAAATCAATGAAAACACGTGGGATAAAGTCAATGATAGGAATACATCCTGTTTTTCTTCCCGCAAATACAATTATCTTAGGGAATTTGATGCCGGTAAGTGGGCGGTACACCTTTGCAAAGAGGTAAGCACAGATCTAAATGGCGTAATGTTCGTGGCAAAAAGAACATTCGCCAACGACAAAGTATTGCCTGTTACAAAGGGATTTGAGGTTCGTTTCGATTTTTACAATAATTTGCCGAGTGATGAAGTCGCAATTGTAATTAAACTCCGCGGAAACGAATACAGCGCTGCATTTACTTATCTAATTGATGACATTTTTAATGGATTCAATGCTCTCCAGGCAGACAAAGACGTAGTTGATTACTTCTTCAATCGACTTGATGTTTGGAAAACTTTTTTTGACAGGGCCGATAGCAAGGGACTTTCTGATACTTACCGGAGGGGCCTATTTGCGGAACTGTATTTCATAAAAAATGCGCTTTTCCCGCACTATGGGGCGAAATGCATTAAATTTTGGACCGGACCCGAAGCTGGCATTCATGACTTTGAACTGGGGAAAATTGCCGTAGAGGTTAAATCGAGCGCTGGTAACAAGTCGACAAAAATTAAAATCTCAAATGAACGGCAGTTAGATGATTCGGGATATGACCTTCTCCTGCTATTTCAAGTTTCGCTGAGTGTACGGAAGAATCACCAGCCAACGTTGGTTGATATGGTCAAAGAAGTTGCCACTCTCTTTCATTCGGATCATGGGCGTCTTGTTCAATTCAAAAATTTCTTGCTGATGGCGGGATATCATCCAATGCACGAGGAGTTATACCTCACCGAGGGATATCACGTAGACGAAACAAATGTTTATAAAGTATCCCAGGGATTCCCACGAATCATTGGAAGCCAAGTTCCCTCAGGCGTCGGTGGAATAAAATATTCCGTTGATCTGTCGGCTTGTTCTCAGTTCAAGATTGACGCGGCTGCGGCCGAAGCATCAATAAAGACTGGTTCAAAATGATACTGACTCATCGCATATAAACAAAACCAGACATTAGGCCGATGTATTTCATGGAGGGTTTTATCCATGAAAGCTGCCGAAGGTATCCAACAAGATTGGAATGCATTAGTCGATGAAGCCCTAAGGGATATCAATGATTTCTCGAAGGGCGGACGTTCGCGTGACGAGATTTTCAAAAAACTCCAAAAAAGCAATACACCAGACCAAGTAATTGATGAGGCTTTCAAGCAATACTTGGAAAAAGTCGCATGTCTTTCTGGCGCTCATGTTTTGAAGGATAAAAAGTCCAGTGAGAAGATGCGCTGGTATAAGCCAACTCTCGAACCTGACGAAAATTCAAGATGGGGAAAGCTGCGAAAAGTCCTTCAGAGCAAGAGCTGGACCGCTGACCACATTTCAGATTTGGACAACCAAAGCAACAGTGTTGTCTCGAATCTAATGGCACCGAATGGCGCCCCAGGAATCGTGAAAGGCCTCGTCCTAGGATATGTACAGAGCGGTAAGACCGCTAATTTTTCGGCCACTATCGCAAAAGCCTGTGATGAAAAATACAAAATTATCATTGTGTTAGCGGGTACCCACAATAGTTTGCGTGCGCAGACAGAAAAGCGACTTGAGGCTGAACTAATTGTCCCACACGGCGGGCGGAATGCCTTTAGATTGACGAATACAAACGAGGACGGAGATTTCAAAGCACCGCCCACGCCTGTGAACTCCTTTTTGACGTCAGAGGGCAAAATTATCTTTTCCGTGCTAAAGAAAAATACGACGGTTCTTAGAAAATTTAAGAGCTGGATCATGGAAGCGGATACGGAAATTCTCAAGCACTCGCCCGTATTAATCATCGATGACGAGGCTGACCAGGCAAGCTTAAATGAATCCCGGAATGATCGCGAGCGAACGGCGACTAATAAACTAATCGTCGAGCTATTGCAGTTTTTTGGAAAAAATGCACCAACGAGTTATGTCGGATACACAGCCACTCCATTTGCCAACATTCTGTTAGATGCGAATGACGAAGAAGATCTCTTTCCTCGAGACTTTATAGTCGCTCTGAAGGCACCCGAAACTTATGTGGGAGCAGAGCGTCTCTTTGGGCGGGTTGGGTTAGATGGCGATATTTCTCCACCTCTCGATTTAATCAGAAATATTGAAGTCGCCGAAACCGTGGATTCTGATGATGTTGCGGGCGTAAAAGTAACCCAAAGTCTCGAAGTTGCCATCCACACGTTCCTGTTGGCAGGAGCGGAGAGGATTCGTCGAGCGCAAGCACTAAATAAAGCAGAAATTGCGAAAGATGTCACAATGCTTGTGCACACTTCACAATTGACTGACGATCACTGTGACTTAACTTCAGAAATCGACGGGCACTTACGGATTATAAAAGCAAAGTTTGCTGCGAGAGACTCCAGCTTGAAAATCACACTTGAAAAGATATGGAAAGAAGATTTCGTCAGATTAAATTCAAGTACGACATTCCGAAACATAGAAATGGGTACATTTAGCGACGCGTGGGATTGTTTAGAAATCTTCCTAAATGAAATCAAAGTTGTGGAAATCAACTCTAAATCAAAAGATGCAATCTCATTTACGGATGAAAAGACTTGGGCGATTATTGTTGGCGGGAATAAACTCTCTCGCGGACTTACAATTGAAGGTCTAACCGTTAGCTACTTCCATCGCACTAGCAAGGGATATGACACGTTACTTCAGATGGGCAGATGGTTTGGATACAGACCCAATTATTTAGATCTAACGCGGATTTTTGTAACTTCTGAAATGGAGGCAAATTTTCATCATTTGGCCACGGTAGAAAATGATCTGCGTGAGGACATTGAGCGAATGGTGGAAAATGGAGAAACTCCGCTAGATATGGCATTGCGTGTCCGGGCCCATGACGAATTGGAAATTACCTTGAAACAGTCTCGACGGAACGCCACAATTAGCAGTACGACGTTCTCAGGGCAAAAAATTTCAACGACGCTTGCAAGGCTAGACGACCTTGCTTGGGCCAAGAAAAATGCAGATGCCGTGAAGCGTTTGGTAAATGATCTTGATAAGGCTGGCTTTCGTGAGCCAGTTTCATTTATGGAATTTCGAAACTGTCTCCTCTTCAAAGACGTGCCCCGGAAACAATCGTACAGTTCTTGACCGAATATGAAGTGGTAAAAGAAGATGTGAAGATGAATCGAAACTTACTGAGCGATTACATTAGCCGACTGGCTTTACAGGGTGAACTGACAAAATGGTCTGTAGCAGTCATGTCTAAGGCAAGGCATGAAAATGAGCATATTTTAGACCTAGGTGGCAATGGCCTCAAGGTCACGCCTGTTGAACGTCGTCAGTCGCCAAGATATTCCGGGGACCGTTATGATAGATTGAAGAACATTTCGATTATGAGTGAGGAACTCATTGATCTGGGTGATATTCTGAAAACAGACAGAGTGGCCGACTACATATCAAAGAATGGTTTAAAGCCAACTATCATTCGAAACCAATCGCGGCCCAAGGAACGTGGCCTCTTGCTGATTTATCCAATTTATACAAATCATGATAAAACGCTGGCTGAAAGAGAATTGCTTAAGGTCGACAAAAAGCTCTTCCCGATCATTTCAGATAGCAAAGAGCTGTTCGCCGTCACTTTCGTTTTCCCTCCGACCAAAGTCGAAGCGTTCGGATGTGAGTACGTAGAAAATGCGACGGTTGGTCGCGGAGAAGCGTAGTTAGTCGCCCTGGTGCTGGACTAACAACCGGTCCGGTTTAAGAATGCCACAGAATGTGACGATCAATTCAATGTCACATCTTTGGAGGAGCAATGGCAATTCGTTGGCAAGTTGGAACAGTACGCTGGTTTAATGAAGCATCGGGCTTAGGTATCATTGAAGACGACGCCGGCAGGACATACGAAGTCCACTATTCGGCGATCCAATCCGACAAAAAATGGAAGACTCTCCACGAGAACAAAAAAGTTCGATTCATTCCCTTAGATGATCCTGACTATATGATCGCTGAACAGGTCAAGGAAGTTGCATAATGGCATCTTCTCTAAAGGCCAAGCGGTCAACTAATCCAATTCCGAAAACACCGCCGCTCGAGGAAGCTAAAGGCGTCATTGGAGATCTCGAAAAATATATCTTTACCTCACTGTTCAACAAAATTTATGTCCTAAACGATCTGAAAATTGAAAATCCTGAGCATTGGGCTGGAGAGAGGGGAAATTTTGAATTTTTCTTCGAGAAGTTCTTTGATATCTCTCAAGGGGTTTCCAATAGCGAAACAAAATCTTGGACCCATACTGAGACTCTTGAAAATTGGATTCTACCGATTCTCCACAGCCTCGGTTGGGGGGGAATAGAAGGTGCAGAGAACGACCATTTCGCGTTGAATGCTTCGGTAAATTTCGTGGACGAGACCGGGAACGATCTAAACGCAAAACCCACAGTCGTTATCGCCGAAAGTGTTGATGGTAAAAAACGAATCAAATCAGCAAAATTTGATGGAGCCTTTCAAGAGGTAAGGAACTTTGGCTTGGTGTGCCTTAACACCGGATACTACGATTCATGGTCGGAAATGCGGTCAGGCCTATACGACAATAAGCGCGATGAACTCACAAAGTTCGGGGATGTATTTTCCAACTATAACTCCAACGAAAAAGCGTCTTTCTATCTTAAAACTTTTGGACACAATTGGGGAATCGCAACCGACGGTTATACGTGGAGATTGTTTAGTAAATCGTCCACAAATTCGCCTTCGACTTTTTTTGAATTCAAACTTGGCCGTTTGTTCGACGATATGCGAACCTCGGCGGCCGACAAAGATAATGAAAGCATAAAAGAGGCCATTAAATATTTCTATTGGTTCTTTTCAAAAGAGGGACTTTTTGGAAAGCCAATCTCTCTCGCTAACACCACGCTTAGTAGATCAAAGAACTATTTTGAAGATCTGGAAGACGACTTAAAAGGTCGTTTCGTACACGCAATGACCATTTCGGTAAACGGTCTTTTTGAAACCTTCAAAGGAAAGTCCAATGAAGAAGATCATCTTGACCTGATTCGAGACACCTCAGAAAGTTTAATTTTCTCTCTGCTTTTCATTCGATCATGCGAATCGAACAGAGTGATCCCACACAATCAGTCATACTTGAAGGTTTCATTGGCGAGCTTGATCCGAAGAATTCGGGACTATTCTCCTCAGGCAGATACTAAGACTAATTTCGAACGTCTCAACTTTTCGGTTACAAGCTTATTTGGAAAGGCCATCACTCCAAATGGTTACGAAGTATTCAGCTATATCCAAGGCTTAATGTCGATCCTTCAGTTTGGAGCCGGTGCCAAATATGAATTTGGATTTAAAATCGATGGCTTTAAAGAGACCGTCTTTTCCACGGAAGAGCTTTCATTTTTTAAAGCGAATAAACTACCGAACGAGTGCTTTATTAAACTTTTATTTGAAATGTTTTACGAGTCGTCCAATCGAAAATATCTGGAGATCCCGTTTGAATCCTTCACCCCGCGCCATCTCGGATCGATTTATGAGAGTTTTTTGGAATACCGGATTGCTGTAGAGAAGAAAGCGTATTTGCATGTAAAACGAATCGTAAACGATCGTGTAAAATGGAAATGGATACCAAAAAGCAAATTCAAGGAAAACTCTGCTGCAAGGGTGACCTTTGTAATTCGTCCAGGTGACCTTAGATTTAAACCTGCCGATGAAGACAAGAAGGAGGCTGGCGCCGTTTACACCCCCGATGTAATCGTACAGCATATCGTAAACTCGACATTGAGACCCCTCGTTGTCGGGAAGTCGGCCGAAAAGATACTGAGCCTGAAGGTTTGTGACCCAGCCATGGGCAGCGGTCATTTTTTAATCGCCGCTCTGAACTTTCTATCGGCCGCGTATGTCCGTGCTCTTACAAAGGGCGGCGGCACGTTGGGTACGTCAGATTTGGTTAAGGCTAGGAGAGAAATTCTAAAGTCGTGTATTTTCGGTATAGACAAAAATCCCCGAGCTGTAAAACTCGCAAAGCTCAGTTTGTGGCTCGAGAGTGCAGCAATTGATCGCAATCTTGAGCGACTAGACGACCAACTGATCCACGGAAATAGCTTGCATCAGACTACTGTTTGGAAAGAGCACAAGGGAATGCGGGATGGTGCATTTGATGCGGTCGTGGGAAATCCACCATACGTTCGCGCGAATGCGATGGCCGAGGAGGACAGAGAGTATTGCCGAAAGCATTTCAAAACTGTAACGGGGGCCTGGGATCTTTTTGTGCCGTTTCTTGAACTCTGCTTGAAGCTCTGCAAAGGCGATGGTCGATACGGCCAAATTTTGAGCAACAAAATTGCCGTGGCAGATTATGCAGAATTGATTCGAAAGCAACTGATCGAGGACACTTCGCTTGAAATGATTTTTGATTACACGAAATGCAAAAAGATTTTTGACTCAGCGTCGGTGGTGCCAATAACCATTATTGGTTCGAAAACCGTATTGGATATTCCGGGAAGTATTAGTGTTGGTACGCCTAAAGACGAGGACTTGAGCGATCCAAATAAGGTCCTGACGGCAGTATCTCCAAAAGACCTGCTTGGCAAAAAGTTTGCTTTTGAGATTTTCAAGACCAGCGACGACAATGCGATTCTCGATTCGCTATTCCAAAATCCATCCCTTGAAAGTGTCGAGCCGAACGTAAGAACGGGAATAATGGGATTCGAATATTGGGATCATGAGCCTTTTATAAAGGACGCTGCCGTCTATAAAGGGAAGGGTGCAACCTGGAAGGTCATAACCCCAGGACTTTTCAATCGTCTCGAATACACCTGGGGCACTGACTCTCTCAAGCTCTATAAAAAGAAGTTCGCAAAGCCAGTGATGCTTAAACAGAACAATCTTCTTTCAAGTGAGACTGAGGATATGTTTAACTCACCCAAAGTTGTAATTCGAGGTGTTGGAAAAGGTATTTGCGCCATATTGGATATCGAGGGCATCGCCCCTTTGGTAGGCGTTCACAGCGTGGTCTCCCCAAAGTTTCCATATTTCACATTAGCGCTATTTAACTCGCTGCTGGTGGACTGGATTTACGCAACCAAGCTACTTGGGAGCAAAATTCCACAGGGTTCGTTAAAGTATCCCCTCGCGTTCATTAAAAATTTGCCCTTCAAAGAAGCAGGGCTCAATGATATTGAAACCAGATTGAAAGCGCTCCTTTCGAATACAGTAGTATCGGATCAAGTTGTATGCCAGATGAACGAGATTATATTGAATCATTATTCAGTTGAACGATCTCGGTGGATAGAAATGTACGACAAAGTGCGAGAGACAATCGACCTAGATTATGATTTCAAAACATTTTTGGGTGAGTGAGTTCCAGAAGGGTGGATTTCCTTAAAAGGCGAGATCCTTCGTAAATCGAATCCCCTTTTTCTTCCGGCTGGGAAAGTCGATCTCCACTTTCTTCACAACTTCTACCACCCATCCCCACTTGGGTTTATCGTTTTCCCAATCCCAGATTGTTCCGGGCTCCACCGCATGGCGCTTTACGTCCTTCGCAAAATGGCTTTTGCTTTTGTATTGGAAGCATTCATTGAATTTAATAATCGCTCGAATACGAGACTTAAATTTCCCTGTTGGGCCGGGAGTTTCTACCAGCAGCATCTCTTCGCCCAGATACGCCGGTGGAATTGGATAAGTTCTTGTTTCCACCGTTTTGGTGCCATCGAGTATCAGTTGAGAAATTGGAAACTGGATATTAATCCCCACATATTTCTTGGGCACCGTTAAATCTCCGGACTAAGTATTGGTTTCGGATTCCAGCTTGAGTTGTTCGACATTGGCCCCAACGGGGTATGTAAGGTGGCAGGGTCAATCGCTACTGAGTTTTTGTGAGTGGTAAACTTGAGACGACTATCAAACGGAATCTCGCGCGCGTCTGTTTGAAAGCTGGAAACTCGATCTTTAATATTGCAGCAGTCTTTTTTGTTGGTCCATAAATCTTGATGGTCCCAAAAGTGGTTTTCGCCATTGCCAATATAGCAAGTCGTCATTTCAATGTCCTTGTCATCGCATCGTCGCTTGAACTCCTGGTAATAGTGGCGAATCTCCCTATCGCTGTAGTGCCAGTCTCGCGCAGATTTGCAGACATTTTCACGATCATAAAACTTTCGGAGGTCGAACCCGGTCGCCTTTTGAATGTTATTAAGGGCGAAGGAGCTAAATCTGCCGAACCCGGCAATTATTGATTTTGTGTCGGTGGCCGCAATCTCGTCCACCATTTCGAATGTTGTGAAATCAAATTTCGGAATCTCACCATCCCACTTGAATTCGGGATTGGTAAAATACCCATCAGGATAAATTGGGAAAAGTGGGTTAATCCGCACCGTTGTCCAAAATCCTGCGGCGTTAAGCGCTTTCAATGCTGCCAATCGTCTCTTTGCCGACGGAGTGCCCGGCTCTATTAATTTGTTCATTCTATCGTTAGTCGAGGGAATGCTAAATTGAAGTGAGCATAAAGATTTGTCGAGCAAAGCAATATATTCTTCGGTCGCAACAAGGTCGCTACGAGTCAGCACCGTATAAGGATATCGATAAAACTTCATGATCTTAAGAAATTCTTGCGAAACCTTATACTTCTGATCCATCCACATGAATGAATCCGACATACAGCCGACTCTAAACGGAATTCGCTTCAACAGAAGCTCTCGCCATTTGGATTTTTTGTCAGTTTCGAATGCCGTGTAGAAGATTTTACGTATTTCATTGAGATCAACGGGTACAGGAATTGGATTGTTCCAATAGCCATGAACGGTTAACTCCGCCTTTGCGTAACAGTAGACACAGTTGTGGGTGCAGCCGCGTCCATAGGTGTCGATTTCAAGAGCGTAAAGGCATTGTTGACAGGTAGAATGTGAGTTCACAAGTTTTATCGTGTTACTCTTTACTATCCCGCTATGAATGGGGCGGTCTTTATACCTGATTTCCAATGCGCGAATAATCTCCCAGTCATATTCGCTTTTATATAAAGAAAGACGGTCTAGTCTTTTCGATTCACGAATGAGTTCGTCAGTGGTGGGTGTTTCTATGATGGGCTTTTGCAATGTTGCAACCTGCTCAACCGAAAGATTCGGAAACGGGATTATATTTTCGGGTTGATTAAGGATGGCCATGATTGGGACCTCGCTTGGATTTGGACTTTTGGGTGACCGGGCTGAGATTCAATTTTGGATCTCGAATGAACTGTAGAATTGCAATTCGTGCCATTGAAGAAAAATCGAAAAATGGATTTTGTCCTAGGAATTGCTTTATGAGCGCTTCTTCTGAGTCGTCAAAGCGTATCGCTCTAGTTTTTGCCATACGGATGAATAGGCATAAGTACAATCAAATTCAAGGTTTTCACAGTCGTTTTACAATTTTATACACATTGATGTAATATATAACAAAATCGAACCCTGTAGCAGCGTCCATCGCGACCGGTCTCGCCCAAAAAGGTCTTAGTTAAGATGCAATTTACTCGGCATCAGTTAGCATAGGCTCAGAAGCGATATTGTGAATTGGACAGCCACGGTGATTTGGGGGTACTGGACTGACGAACTGGTAAATAACCTAAGACACCGGTCACTCAATACCATTCAAAAACTCCGAGAGACTCAAGTTAAAGACCTTCGCAATGCGAGCTAAGCTCTGGAAGGTCACGTTCTTACCCGACTCAATTCGCTGTAGATGTCTCCACGACGGCCAGCCATGCTCCTCTGCCTCTTCTAAGGTCCAGCCCTTTGACTCCCGGACCTGACAGATCCGAAGTCCAAGCTGGCGGAGCAGTCGTTGTTCAGCATTGGCGAGCACCATACTGAAATTCTTCGACCCACTACCGATATTAGGTATTGGGGATGGGTTGGGAAATTCTGCAAAAAAATTTGATCCTTCTTCGAATAGGGTATCCACTCCGGCTGTCCAGTTGCACCCTACTCCTCTAAGGGCGCAATTCACGTTTCGTCCCATGGCTGCCCTAGCACGGAAATTTACAATATGGCATTTAACCGCTCCCTTAGTCTGGAGAAATCTCAAATCTAGTTGAAAGTTGAGGGCACCAGCCTTTCGTGGAATGATTCCACTATCTTACAAAAGAAAGGCACCCTCATGAAAAGAAGTACCAGACAGAGAAAGCAATCCGCAAATCAAATTCAGCAGCTGTTGGGCGAAGACAATTTTGCATTGAAAGTTGCTCAGACAATCCGTTGGGAAAAGCATCGATCGACTCACTGAATCACGAAATAGGACGGATGTTGGTGGAGTCGATCCTGCTGATGGATCGGGAAAATATAGCAGGTCCCGATTACGCGCCGACAGGGGATATTTATAAGTGGGCCTCCCCAGCGAGGGTCTGCGTTTATAGGTGACCAGAAAGTGGCGGTCATGGTGCCGCGACTTCGCGGCACTCGGGGTGAGTCACTCTTCCCAGCTATGCAAAGCTCAGAGAACGTGGTCAGTTCTCAGAGGAGCTGCTGACGAAGATGATGTCAGGCTTATCGGCGCGCCGCTATAGCGAAACTGTACAAGACGCCGCACGCGTTTGGAGTGTCGCCATCGTCGGTCTCACGCCACTTTGTCGAGGCCACAAGCAAACAGTTGAAACAATTTTTAGAGCGAGATCTCTCTGAATTTGATCCCTTTGCCATCATGCTGGACAGCGTTCATCGCGGAGGAGTTGCATTTATCACCGCGCTTGGAATTTCAGTTGCGGGAAAGAAAATGGTGTTGGGCTACTGGGAAGGCGCCACGGAGAATAGCGACATTTGCAATGAATTATTGGCGGATCTTGAACATCGCAATCTCAACTTGACCGCACGGGTGCTATTTGTAACTGACGGAGGCAAAGGTCTTATTAAGACTCTTCGCAACAAGTTCGGAAAGAAACTCATCCATCAACGTTGCACAATTCACAAGGATCACAATCTACAAAAGCACCTCGCCAAGAAATACCGCAAGCGGATCCATCAACAATACGTGGCGGCTCTTGGGCATGGGAAATATGAAGACGCCAAGGCGGCACTGGAGACTTTGGAGCAGGAATTGATGCTAATCAATAGCTCAGCTGCGATGTCTCTCAGAGAGGCCCTTCAGAGCTTTTAACCTTGCATATTTTGAACGTGCATAAGGATCTTTATAAAGCTCTTCATACAACAAATGGAATCGAGAATCTATTCTCGTCGGTTCGTCATCGAGAACACAACATCAAGAATTATAACCCAGAATACAGAGGAAGCGGCGAAAAGGAAAACTCTCGCAACGCTGGTTGGCGGCCGTGTTCCTGAAAGCGGAGGAAAACTTCCGTACGGTGAAGGGATACATGCACATCAAAACTGTGATCGCAAGAATTGAAAAATTGCAAATGGAAACCGTTGACAAAAAAATAGGAAAGGCAGCATAGTCAGACACGATTTCACGAAAGCGGTTCCAGATTTTCAACTAAAAATGAGACATCTCCGCTTAAGAAGTTTTACGCATCACTTGAAATGCGAGACATCTCACGAGCAACGATTGAGAATTACCAACTATGCTTGAATGCACATACGCTGAAGTTATGGGGGCGAAAGCCAATAGATACGGTTAGGACGGATGAAATTCGACTCTTAATCCGTGAGACGCTTAAAAACCGATCCCCTCATCAGCAGAAGAATGTGCTTAAATTCATACGAGGAGCATTCAACTACGCAGTTGAGGCTGGACTGCTGATGCGGAATCCAGTTCCGAAAATGCAGTTTCGCATGGGTGATAAGATCAAGAGGGTCCTTACTCTTCCACAGGCTAAACTGCTGTTGGAAAAGGCTAAAGAGTACAACCATGAATGGTATTCTGTTTGGGTTGCCGCACTTTACACCGGAATGCGCAATGGCGAGCTACATGCGCTGACCTGGGACAAGGTAAATTTCGATAACAAGACAATCTTAGTCTCATGCTCCTGGAATAAGAAGGACGGGATTAAGGACCTCACCAAGTCTGGTGAAGATCGAATTATTGAGATTGCTGGCCCACTGATGGCAGTACTTAGGGAGCTCAAGGTTCAGAATCAAGACTCGGTGTTTGTCTTGCCCAGGATACAAACATGGGACGATGGCCGACAGGCTGAGATGCTCCGAATGTTTCTAACTGGTATCAACATCCCACATGTCCGGTTTCATGACTTACGTGCATCATGGGCTACCATGCTCTTAAGCCAAGGGCTGGAACCAGCTAAGGTCATGCGCCTAGGAGGATGGCGAGACCTAAAGACCCTCATGATATATGTGAGAAAGGCCGGTATAGACACCAGGGGCTCACTAGCCGGCTTTACGATCCACGACCCTAGTACCAAGTCAGGCGACGTTTTAACCTTCAAATCTCCAAGCTGTAGAGATTTGTAGAGCGTCGCAAGCGGGTTTGAGTGATTTCAAATGCTTAAGAGCATTCTCACAACCCCATCCAATTTTTCGCCGTCGCAAGACAGTTTTAGGTTTTCTAAGCAAATCAATTTTTTCAATAATTTTTTCAATAATATAGCGAAGAGGGTTCTACGGTTCTACTCGGTTCATGGTGGGCAATTCAAAAAAGTCATTTAAGCACAAGCATTTAGGCATCTGAGTCTATACAATATAAAACTTTTAACGCCGTAATCTCGCTTCTGTATTAGTTTTTCGACGTTGTTAAAACCTTCTGTTCTTGCGTTGGTAATCCGGTTTACGAAGTAATTCAAGATTTCATTTCTCCATTTCATGAGAGTTCGTCTGATGGTTTTTATTTCGGGGATCTGGCTTAAAGCCATTTGATCTGTCATTCGAATTAGGACTTCCTGAGTTTAGTAAAATCAACATAGCGCGCAAAGTCAGATAGAAAAAATGATGCTGAAAATACAGGAGGAAGCCCACCCAAAGCGCAATGGAATCCTGATTCATCACGCCGCACGATAGATGAGATTTCATTGACTTTTTATTGGGTAAACCTGCACCTTCAATTTGCAAGGGGTGGGTTTACTCGATGGCATCAAGTGGTTTGGTTTCAAAAGATCTGATTTCGCTCGTCCATTTGCCTCAGTGGTGTGTTGAACAGCCACCGCTCGGAATCGCGTACCTGACCGGATATCTAGAAGCAAAGGGCTACCGCGTTCGTCAGGTCGATTACTCCGTTCGACTTTTTGCAGAATTACCGGACGAGCAAAAGCATTTTCTTGATTCACACTTTCATCTGAACTGGATTCATGAACACAATTACCGAACGATAGTGGTCCCGGTGATTGAAGCATGGCTGCAGCGCTGGGCCGAGGAGTTAGCGGAGACGGCCGATAAAATCCTTGGGTTTACAGTTTTGACGACGTCAATGCTCTGCACCCTTGATGTGGTGGCGCGACTCAAGAAACTTCGGCCAGATTTGACGATTGTTTTGGGAGGACCACATTGCACACGTTATGAGGGTGGACCAGAGATGATCAAGCACCCAGACGTGGACATCATCGTTCCTGATGAGGGTGAAGAAACTTTTCATGACTATCTCCAAGCCGTTGCTGAGGGGCGACCCCTTGATAGCATTAAGGGACTGCTCTTTAAAAGAGAAGGCCAGGTGATTGACACCGGAACACGAGATTTGATCAGAGATATCAATGCACTGCCGATCCCCGTTTTTTCTGGATTTGATTTGCATCAGTACCGATCGCTCAACCTGCCACTCCTGGGGAGCCGTGGTTGCATTTATCGTTGCACCTTCTGCTCAGAGACTGTGTTGTGGAAGAAATTTCGCTTTCGCTCTGGCGAAAATATGTACCTTGAGTTCAAGCAGCACAGCGAAAGCCTTGGCGTGCACGGATTTTATATTGTTGATTCGCTGATCAACGGCAATTTACGTGAACTTGAGCGAATGTGTGATTTGATTATCGAATCGGGCTTGAAGGTTTGGTGGAGCGGAAAGGCTTCCTTCCGTCGTCATATGACCAAAGAGCTTTTGGCGAAGATGGCACAAGCAGGGTGTTTTGGATTGGACTACGGACTTGAAAGTGGTTCACCGAAGGTCATTTCAGATATGAAAAAGGGTTTTGAGCTTCCGGTCGCAGAGCGCCTGATTCGCGAAACCCACGAGGTCGGAATTAAGGTGGGACTTTTCTTGCTTGCTGGATTTCCTACCGAGACCGAAGCAAATTTCCAAGAGACACTCGATTTTTTGAAAGCGCAAGAGCATTATATTGATCATGTGACTGTTGGCTACGGCATGGGACTGCAAGCTGGCTCTGATGTGCAATTGCACCAAGCACAATATGGAATATACTGGAAAGACAGTGATTGGTATTCGGAGCACACGACGCCTCAAATTCGTCGAGATCGGGTTGAGCGCCTCCACAAATACTGTGGCACCCTTAAATTTGGAGTAATGTGATTGCCGAGTTTTCCTTGAGGTGCATTCTTGAGAATGCAGTCCTGAATCTTGGTACGAATAGCCGCCCTATTTAAATATTCTCAATAATCCCCCACTTTTGTCCGATAAGAACATATGGTACGTAAACTCGGCCTCATCTACCCATTAGGACTGGTGCTCCTACTGTCATTGGTCGCTTGTAAAGTCGTTGACAACGAAATCAAAGGACATTTCGGGTCCCAAGATGAGATTCCTCCCGATCCTATTTTAACACGTGCATTGGCACTGTCAGCTTCTGAAATTGAGCTCTCTTGGATTACAGGAGGAGGCTTGACCTCAAGCTATCTTCTCAGCTACCAGGTGGGCACAATTGCTCCCTCTGATTGTGATTCGACTGCTCCATTCGGGGGAATACCCATTTCAGAGCCCACATATTTTGCGGAAGATCTTATTCCTGGTACGGTTTATTCCTTTAGGATTTGCGCAACTAACAGCTCCATTTTTCCAAAATCGTCACCTGGCTTAACAGTAACAGTTGCGACAGAACCTTCATCGGTTGGGACCTTGAACCCGTCAATGTACATAATTGCACCAGGGGCTTTAGCCTCTTATAGCTCGACCGCAGACATCGTGCTCCTCGCCTCCAGTGCCTTTACAGAAATGTATATCACAAATAGTCCAGGCTGCGGAACTGGAGGGACATGGGAACCTTATGCAACGGTAAAATCAGGTTGGACCTTAACGCCAGACGGACTTGGATTCGCAAATGTCAGCGCTAAGTTTCGAAATCAGGCGGGGACTGAATCCGCCTGCGTCAACGATAGCATTGAAGTTCCAGAGCAGGTTGTCCTCAACGCTTGTTCAGGATCTACCACCAATTACGCAGCTGGAACAATGTATGATGATGGAGGTCCTTCTTCAAATTACTCTGTAAACAAAAATTGCGATTTTACCATCAATTATCTGGGGCCAATGGTTCTGCATTTTAACTCGTTCAGTCTTGAGAATAACTATGACTACGTCAAAGTTTGGACGAGGTCCAAAACGATCATCAATGAGCTCGGAAAATATTCTGGAACCAGCGTACCTGGAGACTTGGCAATCAATCGCGGACCTACGATCATAAATTTCTACTCGGACATTTCAAACGTCAATTCTGGATTTGAATTAACCTGGTCGCCAGTCCCGGGCACAAGCCCTGAGAGCAGTATTTTTACCATAAATGCCGGGTCTGAGTACACAATTTCACCAAACGTCAATCTTGGCATAGGGGTTTCAGATCCTAATCTCAGCCAAATGTATATCACGAATAATGCGGGTTGCTCATCTGGCGGAATATGGGAGACAACACTGAACACACGCCCATGGACCTTGACTGCCTCCGATGGCCGACAGTCTGTCTATATAAAGTTTCGTGATTCCTCTCTTCATGAAACGCCCTGTGAATACGCTTCGACCTTGCTCTATCTCAGTTCCCCCGTTGCAGTCCTTACAGGTACACCTTTGGCACCAGATACCGGCTTTTCAGTCGATGTCGGCGGAACGCTTATTCAGTATTACCAATATAAATTTGGACCAAATCTAACAACAGATTGCACTTCAAGCTTAGGATATTCTGCCACCCGTAATGCTGGGACGAAAATTGCTGATAACTTTATCGACACCGCAAATGGGGACATGAAACTCTGTGTGATAGGAGCCTATGAGCTTGACCTATTTCAATCATATGCCTCGGCGACGGTCTTTCAGTGGACGAAGCAAACTCCTGCGACACTATCGTTTTCTGACTCCGGTAAAACTCTCACGGAAGGTGATCAAAGTATTACCTTTACAGTCGTAGCGGACCAATTGACGCCCTTGCCAGTCTTGATCAAATACGATGTCTTTGGCTCTTTGGTTTCAGAGTTAAGTCTCACGGGAGGAACCGTTCTTTTGCCAGCCAATGCCTCCTCAGTTGATATTGTTATTCCAGTTCTCAACAATCCATCATCGGCTGTTGACAGAATATTAACGGTGGGTATTTCAGAGGTTTCTGATCCACAAGCGATTGGATTTCAGTCACAATCAAGCGCCATCTTTCAAGATGCCCAAAGAGCTGTCACTCATACTGTTCTTGATATTTCGGAGGACGGGAAATGCGTTATCATTGCCCCTGGGATTTTAAAATGCAGCGGTGAAATTGGGGGAACAACGAGCACTACCCGAGTTGTCTCAGATGAATACATTGCCGTATCTGCTTCTTCCAATTTCACAAAAGTAGTTTACAGTCAGTCGCACCGATGCGCCTTGAATGCAAATGCTGAGCTTTACTGCTGGGGCTGGGGATTTGACGGCAATTTGGGTCAAGGGAACCAAAATGATCAGAGTGCACCGGTCATAGTTCCTGGGTACACTTGGAAGCTAGTCAATGCTAAAAATTAGAATGTGGTATGTGGAATTTCGAGCGCTGATGATCTCTATTGCTGGGGTGATCAAACCTTCTCCAATGGGGCAGTTGGAAATGGAACGACCTCCGACTCTCGCTCACCGTTCCAAATTGATGCTGGAACCAAATATCAGTATGTTGATACGACTGGCTATCTCTCCTGCGCAATTTCGATGGCTGGTCAACTGAAGTGCTGGGGAAAAACTCCTGTCGGCGACGGTTCTTCAACTGATCAATATGCCCCCGTTGATGTCGATGTCGGAAACACCTATTCGCACGTCAGAATCCGTGGTGGATCCTGTGGCATTACGACCTCCGGTTCGCTTAAATGCTGGGGCAAACAATATTGGGCGAACATTTCTAACACACTTTCCGCTCCCGAACTCATCCCAGGTCCAAACCAATTCAAAGATATCGCCTATATTTCAAATTTTGCATGTGCACTGACGATAGGAAACGAAGTGTTTTGCTTCGGTTACGATCCCAGTAATTTCTATGGGCAAGGCATCTACACATCGACGCCCTTTCCAATCGACCCTGGTGTTCAATACCAATCCATTTCAACGGCAGAAACTGGCCGCATTTGCGGATTGCTTCTTGATGGCACTGTAAAATGCTGGGGATTGGGGTCATACTCCACATCTTCAAAAAATTCCTGGCCTAAGATAGCTGATCCTTATGACAAATACGTCTCCCTTCGTGGAGCTTGTGGAGTCACGCAAGCGGGTCGGGCCAAATGCCTGGGTTCGCTAGCAAATGTTCAACATGAATACAGCTATCCCGTGGACAACTTTAAAAATTTGGGCACCTCGGTGAAATGGAAGCAAGTTTCTGAATACTGTGGCTTGGACACACAAGATAAGCTTCGTTGTTGGTACACCAGTGAATTTAAGAATTCGAAATATAGCTCCTCGCGAGGCACGCCCAGCCTTATTGCAAGCGATATGAGCTTCAAGAAAATTTCATCCTACGGTAAATTCGTCTACGGAATTCTGATGGATGATAGATTGGTTTGTCTGGACACGAATTCATACGGAAGAATTGGCAACGGAACAAATTCAGCCTTTTCTTCAACAATCCCCGTACCCGTTGATGCAAGCGAAACTTACCTTGATGTCAGTGTGACATCAAAGTCAGTGTGTGGCGTCACGATATCCAATAAACTAAAGTGTTGGGGCACCTTCGACACCGGAAATTTGGGAACTGGAGACACCGCAAATCACTTCTCGCCAACTTGGATTGACGTGACAGAGACCTATCTCTCTGTCAAAAACGCCTCCACCTATGCCTGCGGTATGACAAGTCTCAATGCAATCAAATGTTGGGGCAATTCAATGGGATCAGGTGGCACCTTCTCTGCGGTTCTTCAGCCGGTGGTTGTTTCAGCTGTCACCGATACCTTCACAAAAATCGGTGTCTCGTCGTCCTTCGCCTGCGGAATTCGCTCTGCTGATCAACGTCTCATGTGCTGGGGTAGCAATTCTAACTATAAGCTCGGCACCGGAAACACCACACATTCTCATATTCCAGTTCTATCAGCTGATACAGAAACCTATGCGGAATTGAATACAGGTTCAACTTCGGGTTGCGGAATCACGACGAGCGACGTGACAAAATGCTGGGGTTATATGTCTGGCTACGGATACTGGTATACACCGACCGTATTCCCCTCTACGGTGAACAAATATATGTTTGAACGCCCTGCCGGTGGATGGACCGGCATTGCGGCCGATGGCTCCATAACCTGGCTATACAAAGCTACTGCCCTACCTGGAGTACCTAGTTCAGGTTTGTATTTCGAACATATTCAAGGTCTGATCGACCGATAGATGCAGACTCACAAGCATCAGAGGAAATCAGACAGAACCCGACAAGGACTCGCTTTGCCTTGCCTTGCCTCAGCAATAGCTAAGGGTCTAATCGTTGACAATTATATCGCAAAAATCATATTCTATGAAAGTCTCAAAGAGACTGTGATTGAAAATGTAATCGCTAAAGTCACTTCATTCCTGTGATGCAACAGAGGAAATTCGGGGAGAAACATGAAAAATATTTCTGTCGTATTGGTGATAAGTTTATTCCTTAGCAATGCCTATGCTGATGAAACTAAGCACCAGGGCCAACAACACCACCAACACCAGAAAAGCGAATCGACGGGCGTCCTTGAAGAAAAGGAGAGCTCAACTCACTCACTGTCTTTGAATCATGGCAAAAAATGGCCGGTTGATCAGACGATGAAGGAAAATATGGCTGCCATTCACCAGCAGTTCAAAAGCCTTAAGGCTCTTTCAAAATCAAAAAAAGCTACGGACAACGACTCCAAAGAACTGAGTGATCTCATTTCAACCTCTGCCCAAAACATCATAAACAATTGCAAGATGGAAAATGCGCAAGATGAAACTTTTCACGTCATACTTTCTGACCTATTCGCGGTGGCTGATAGCTTAAAGAAAACAAAAGAAATTGAGCCCGCCTTATCGAAACTCGCTCAAACATTTAAAACCTATACCAAATATTTTGAGCACCACTTAGGAAATTAATTTCTCTCTAGTGAAATTTCTCAAAATTATATTCCCCTTCCGCCGGACTCGGGTACGAGCGACATCGCATATTCTGAAATAGCTGTGATCGATAAACTGGGATTGACTCCCAAGTTGGCAGAAATCACCGACGCATCCAGCACATAAAAATTATCATAGCCATTGAGTTGAAACTTATCGTTGATCACGCCGGTGTCGGATTCAGCACCCATCGGGCAGCCACCCAATATATGGGCGGTGGAGGGCAAATTATAAAGCACCTCGTGAATGGCGTTTATGGAAAGTCCCTTCACCTTTCTAGAAAATCTATGCATGACCTCCTGACCGACCTCGATATAGGCGGGCACGGGCAGACCTTCAACCTCTTGCATTTTCATTTTCCAACCAAAAATTGTTTTTTGTAAAATCATTTTCATCGAGTTGTCGATTGTCTGCATCACTAAAAAGAATACCGACGTTTCTGCAAATCCCTGAGCAAAGAAAAACCTAATCGCAGAGACGGGCTTTGATAGAATCTGTCCTAAACATTTAAAAATTCGGACAGGAGCCGGACCAGGCCCCGCCGCCAACACCCCTAGTCGACCCATCAGACCACTGCCGTTGGGATACTTACAAATCTCAATAAACGTATTGTCGTTGGGGTGAATAATAGAGGAAATCGCCACGCCATTGTTCAGTTTACGATCAGCCAATGCCGTCCCACACAAGGATTCAGAATTTGTTCGCAGATCTTTACCCAAGTGATCTGAAATTTTTGGCAGCGTTTGAAATTTGAATTTTTGCTCTAACAAAATCTTCATGGTTCCTAATACGCCGGCCGATAGAACGACACCTCTACTGCGAAAAATTTCTGTCTGCCAAAACTTCCAACTGGTGCTTTGTCGTGTATGAATCCAGTATTCATCACCTTTATTCTCAATCTTCGTAACCAAAGTTTCAGCCCTGATTTGGCAGCCCTTTTTCTGTGCCAAATAGAGATAATTCAAATCCAGGGTGTTCTTGGCCAAATGCTGGCAGCCCACCATGCAGCCTGCGCATTCGGTGCAGGGTTTTCGCAATGGACCTTCGCCGTTAAAATAGGGATCGACTTCCTCTTTTGACTCTGAAAAATAAACTCCGACCTCGACCGGGGCAAAGGTATGTCCCATTCCCAAACCTGTGGCGACTTCATGAAATATTTGATCTTCGACGTGCAGCTTCGGAACGGGAACAGTTCCCAACATCTTCTTTGCCAAAGCATAAAAGGGCTTCAATTTTTCCTCCCAATTCCCGAATCGAGCCCAAGAACCTTGTCGAAAAAACTCTTTGTCTGGATACATATGGGTATTGGCGTAAACAAGGCTACCACCACCAACCCCAACTCCGCTCAAAATGAAAGCCTTGTTAAAAAAATGAATTTGCTGAATGCCAAAGCATTTTAAGAGGGGCCACCACAGATATCGTCTGACATGCCAATTGCTCTTTGCAAAATCCTTAGTCGCAAATCGCTTGCCCTTTTCCAAAACAAGAACGGAATAATTCTTTTCGCACAACCTCAGTGCGCTGACACTGCCGCCAAATCCAGAGCCTATCACTATGTAGTCAAAAATCGGTTTATTGTTGGCCATAGAATTTATAGACCTAAATCCTAACGGCCTTATTAGTCTCTTCTACCTGGGGTGTTCCAGCCAAAAAATTGGTCACAGCCTCATCCGTGACTTGTGTGAAATCTTCGTACCACTGCCCCACCGAAAAAAATGGCTCTGGAATTTGCAACACGACAATTTGGTCGACCTTTGTTTTAAATGAATCCACCGCCGATCGAGACGCCACAGGAGCAGCGATCGCGATTTTTTTGACCCCCCTTCGCTTTAAAAATTCAACGGCTGCATGCATGGTCATCCCCGTGGCCAAACCATCGTCTACCAAAATGATCGTTTTGCCCTTCACGGCCAAGGGAGTGCGCCCCTTGCGCCACCTTTTTTCTTGCTCAAGAATTATTTTGCGGGTGTTCTCAGACAAATCGTGAAGTTTCCTCTTTTCAAGACCAAGAAAAGAGATGGATTCTTGATTCCAAATTGGATGTTCGTCCTCAGAAACAGCACCAATGGCAAATTCGGGCTGATCAGGTTCTCCAATTTTTTTAACTAACAAGACATCCAAGGGAAGCTTGAGTTCCTTTGCAATCTCCCAAGCGATTGGCACACCTCCCCTTGGAAGTGCAAGAACGGATGCCTTTTTCCAATCTGCACTTTTAAGTTTTTGAGCTAGTAACTGACCAGCAGTTTCACGATTCTTTAATGGCTTCATCTATTACCTCATTTCCAACCATTTTTTCTGACTTCCGGCAGTTTGGTCTCAGACAGCTCAGGAACAGGCTTAGGCTCAGGCTCAGGCTCAAGTTCAGGAACACATTGCTGCTGGCGATCACATAGACAACATGAGCAGTTTTATGCCATCAGCAAGTGCATTGAGTCCCAAAATGATCTCACATAGTGACTTCAAGTCAATGATTTCAGATCACTGATATCCTCTGCGGGTTTTTGCCAGTGACCGTTCTTTTTATTGCTTCAATGTGAGACAAAAGTGGCAAGCCTCTTTCGCGGATTCATATTACTGTGCGAGAATGTCAACATGAGGGTCGTTCATGACGAAAGTATCTAGATGGCTAATCCTATTGGCAACAACAATTCCAATGCTTCTCAGTTTTCAGAATTGCGGAGATAGATATTTACCCAAGATTCACATGGCTTCGCAAAAATCAGACCTCAGGTTTTCAAAATTGAATGCCATTAGAAAAGTCGAAGCCAATTGCCTTTCAGGCTCTTCCTACCTGTGTCGGATCAATCGGTATTCTCCGGGCCTCACTGATGGCCGCCATGTCAATCGCATTTGCGTTTTGGTAGACAGCAATGAAGTTTGTGTTGATGGAGATGACTGGGGTTATGATTCGTCTGAGGCGCTCCAGTTCTGTCCGGATTGCTCTGCTGACGATGGCCTTCCAGGAGGCCGATATGATTACGCAGAGATCGCCTGCTCCTTTGGAGATGAGGCGAAAGTCTATTCGCGCGCAGAGAGCTCCGAGGCGAATATCGAAGAGTACCTGAAGAAGTCCGTAGAACTGTGTCTTTTTGAGGCGAACCAATAAATACGTCAATTATTGAGGCAAGCACTTGAGCTTTCTCCAGGAAACGACGAAGGGACTATCGTGAGACTATTGTTACTTTTCCTTCTTTTCCCTCTTACTCATTTGGACAGCCACGCCCATGTGGCGCTGACCTCTCCCACTCCCCGACCCGGCACCACAGATAGCACGAAAACAACTAACTCTACAACCAACCCCTGTGGTGGCGTTGCTAGAGGAGCAAACTCAGTCACATTTGCGGCAGGCTCCAATTTGACATTCTCATGGAGAGAAACAATCGAACACCCTGGACGATTCTTGGTACAGTTTTCACCGGCGAATGATCAGTCCTTTGAACTTCCTGCCAATGAGTTGTTTCGTAAAGAGGACACAGAGACCAGGGGAACCCACTCGGCGACAGTCAAGCTGCCAAATACTCCCTGCGAAGCCTGCACACTGAGGTTGGTTCAAGTCATGGATGATCAACCCGGCGAGCTCTACGTCAATTGCGTGGACATTCGTCTGACTTCTCCATCCACAACGACTCCGACCCCAGATTCGGGATCGCCAGACAACGCAAGTCAGACTTCTCAGGCCGGAGGCGATGGTGAAAAGACAAAAATGCCAGCCGGTTGTGCCCTCGCCTCAGGGCGACTCAATCAAATTGGAAACAATCGACAAATCGGTGGAGCGCCATTCGGAAGCCCATCTGGCGGTCTCATTGGCCTGATATTATGGACTTTGCCGCTCCTCGCCCTTTTGATGCTAAAGTTGAAATCAAAAAAATTACGATCCACACCTCAATAATACCCAATCTTGCTCTTTCAGAAATATAAGAGTATGTATGACCAATGAAAAACGGAAAAAGAATTCTCATCACCGGAGCAACCGGATTGGTTGGAGTTGAGGTTTCCAAAGCCTTGATTGCTGAAGGTTATGATTTGGTGATTCTTGGGCGGCGACCGGAAAAGGAATTTAGGCAGTTTTTCACATTGCCATGCGAGTATTATGTTTGGAGTGATTCTTCTCTCTCTCTGCCTCCAAAGGAGGCACTCAGTGTTGATTACGCCATCAACTTGATGGGCGAGCCCATAGCCAAAGGACGGTGGACGAAGTCACAAATGAAGCGAATATGGGATTCAAGAATCCCTGCAACGAAAAACCTCGTCACTGCACTCAACCAACACGCACCTGATTTATCCGCTTTCATCTCGGCCTCAGCAATTGGCTACTATGGCGACCGTGGCAACGATATTTTGTCAGAAGCTACTGGGCCAGCAGATGATTTCATGGCCCGCCTTTGCGTAGAGTGGGAGGAAGCTTCAAAGAAAATTCAATCTCGTTGCGTTCAAATTCGAATTGGTCTGGTCATGTCTCATCAGGGTGGAGCATTGGCCAAAATGGTTCCCCTATTTGAAAATAATCTGGGCGCAACACTCTCCCATGGGCGCCACTGGATCAGTTGGATTCACATCGATGACCTCGTAAAAGTTATTCTCTTCGCTCTAATAAATGAAAAAGCGAGAGGACCAATCAACGCCGTAAGTCCAAATGCTGTGACTAACGCTGAATTTACAAAAGAACTTGCTTGTGCCTTAAAAACAAAGGCCCTTCTAAAAGCACCTTCTTTTGCTCTTAAATTGGCCATTGGTAAAATGGCCGAAGTTGTCCTCAGCAGTCAAAAGGTAGCACCATCAGTCCTGATGAGGCTGGGATTCGCATTTGAATTTCCAGAAATCGCCGATGCACTCGAAAATTTGTACAGCTGGAAGCGTTCAAAGCATGATCGTTTGTTCCAGGTGGAACAGTGGGTGCCAAAATCCAGAGATTTTGTCTTTGATTTTTTCGCCGATGAGAAAAATCTAGAAAAATTAACGCCAAGTTTCTTGGGTTTTCATGTTTTAGGAAAAACAACTGAGCAAATTGCTGAAGGAACTGAAATTGAATACAAGTTAAAGATCCACGGGGTTTCAACTCGTTGGAAAGCAAAAATCAACTCTTGGCGATTTGGAAAAGAGTTTAGGGATATTCAGATTGCAGGACCATACAAAGTTTGGGAACACACCCATTTATTTTATGACTTTGCCGGCGGCACTTTCATCCTAGACAAGGTTGTTTATCAACTTCCATTAGCAAAGATTGGTGGAAATATTTTGGGACCTTTCATCGCGCGAGACATTGCGAGAATATTTGAGTTTAGAAGGTTAAAAATAATTGAATATTTCAGAGAGACTTGACCGTTTCAGATTCTGACCCGGAATTTCCAGCGTCTCGTGCCAAATAAATTCGACTAGTTGGGCGAACGTCATTTTTTTAGAAACGAATGACTATTAGATTTGAGATAATCCTTCCATGGACTTCGCTGACCAATTGTTAACCTTACTGTCGCTGTTTCTTTCCGCAGCTTTGATTCTCGTCCTTACGGCCGTACTGATCGGATCCAGGGCGCCACGGCTTTCCACAACTCTTTTGCTCATACTCATATGCTGCCGATTTCTTTCCCAGCTTTCGATCACTATGTATGTGAATGAACCTCTTATTCCCCTGTGGCCCTTTCTTTATCGCTCAGCCTATCCATTTGAATTGTCTTCCCCACCATTGCTTTATCTTTATGTGTACTCGCTAACTAAAGGTCATTTTCGATTGAAGGACATTCATTGGTACCATGGCATTCCTTTTCTAATCGGTATTGCCTGGTACTTATATGGTTATCTCATTCCACTTCAGTTTTCTCTTGATAAGTACTTCAGATCCTTTGTCGGATTCGTTCTGATGATTCCATATTTGTGGAATGCTAGGAGATTGATTGCTGAAGTCAAAAATCAAGCAAGAAATCAAAGATCCAGTCTTGTTGAATTGCATTTGCCATGGCTACAATTTTTGCTGAACGTCTGCTATCTGTCAATATTACTCACTTTTTTTGATCTATTGACAGGACCAGATATTCAACTCTGGATATATGGCGGAGGATTAACCAATCTCGCCCTTTTGGGTCTCACATACTATGGACTTAAAGCCTCAGACTTTTTTGAGCTTGATCTCAAACCACCTCCTAACGATGAGGTTCAACTCAATTTAGAGGAATTGACGTCGCTGAGTTCTTCTCTAATTAAGCTCTTAAAGGAAAGTCACCTTTATCTCACGCCGCAGATTCGACTAGCTGATATCGCCACCAGAATGGGAATAAAAAGCTACAAACTGTCCCAAGTGATCAATCAAGGGTTAAATACCAATTTCTATGACCTCATCAATGGTATGCGTATTGAGCATGCATTGCGTTTGATGCATGATCCAAGGAATGATCATTTAAATTTGCTCGGAATTTCCATGGATTGCGGGTTTAATTCCAAATCGGTTTTTAATGACTATTTTAGACGGAAAACGGGAATTACCCCTTCCAGATTTCGTCAACAGAGGTCAACTTTGCCTGAATCCTTAAGTTAAGACGACCGGACTTCCCAATACCGACGACTGCTTCGAAAAAATTCATATACTGCCCTCACTAGGAGGCTAATATGAAGACAGAGATCCAATGCAAAATTCTATTTGTGGATGATGATCATCTGTTTTGTGACATAGCTTCAGACCTGATCTTCCAATTTATTGGAATTAGAGTGAGACTCGCCCACAACGGAGCTGAAGCCGAGGATATCGTCAAAGATTGGCTCCCAGACGTAATTATCACGGACACCAACATGCCAATTAAAAATGGGGTAGAACTCATTCGAGAGGTACATTCAAAATACCCCCAGATTGTGATATTTTCATTTTTCAACGGACTTAATGGCTCATCAATCACCTCCAAAGATATTGAAACGATTGGAGCCTTTATGGTTTTGGGTAAGTTCGAAATCAGCTCGCGGTTGCTGCCAGCACTGAAACAAATTATTAAACTATAAAACAGATCTCTTCACACTAAAACTTTCTCCTTTTTCTAGCTATTTTGAACCGTCTGGAGAATTTGTCACGCTATGAGTGACATCACGAATATTTTGGCTGCCAAATGACAGACGGTCCGCTTGCTCCCTCGAGAATTGCCTCCTGGACTTTAAGACTCTCCATCCTGCAATGAACACCGGCAATAGAATCCACCAATATCCACGAAGCGCTAGAAATAGAAACTGACCTAAGCGAACAAAAAGAGGAAAAAATCGAATAGAGACAATGATAACCAAAACCAAAATCGCATACCGATAAATTCCTCTTTGTAGAGAGTTCATCTGGATTTAAGCCCTTCTACTGGAAGTAAAATATTGGCCCCACTGCCTCCTCCAACCACAAGAGGAGAAATTCCGTTCCACTTCTCAACGATCTGCAGTTGAACGAGTCCTGGATTCTCCTGAACGGCCCGCCCGCGAACTCGAATGGCTTCCGCCTCACCTTTGGCACGAATAACTGCCGTCTGAGCTTCAATTTCAGTTTTTAACTGAGTAAATTTTGCCTTTGCGGCCTCTTGCTCCTGAACCATTTTCGCTTCAATGGCTGCTTCAAGTTCTTTAGAAAGAGCCACATTCTGGATAACCACGTCCTCTATGACAAGGAGATCTCCCACTTTCTTCCGAGCGCCTTCAAGAGTTCTCGCCTTAATCTCTTCTCGCTTCTTCACAATCTGCTCAGCACTCTGCAATGCTGTGACTTCCTTGAGCGCCTCGCTCACTCGAGGTGAAATTAAACTATCGAAAGGATCTCCGTAGTAATCACGAAAAACCGTCACCACCCCATTCTCAGGAATGCGATACAGAATCTTCAACTCGACATTGATCTGCTGCAGGTCGGATGAATAGCATTCCGCCTTTGCGCTCACTGACTGCTGACGCACAGAAACTGGCATGACTGTCGTCACAAATGGAAGTTTAAATCCAAATCCCTCTGGAGCAAACACGGGAGAAACCTTTCCCATGGTAATCAAAATCCCCCGATGTCCCGGAGGGATAATAAATGTTCCGCTGATCATCAAAACAATCAGAACAACCACAGCTACAACAAGTTTAAATGAACCCATATTACCTTTTATGTTTCGATAAAATTCTTCTGCTGGATCCATGAAATTCCTCCGCTAATGAGTTCAGCACATTCGAAGTGCATTCATAGACCATTCTATGACTCGGAGGCAACAAGTTCTCGCTGATTGGTCATTCCTGCTAGTTATTGTTTGTATCCCTGCTTGCGTTAAGTCCTATGCCCCTGTTTATGAATTCGTTTTATGAATTCGATCTTCATAGGCCGCCAGAGCCGTTTTGGCACCCTCGCCCATGGCAATTATAATTTGTTTGTAGGGGGTTGTCGTTACATCTCCGGCCGCATAGATCCCAGGCACCGAAGTGTGACCCTTGCCATCTACGATCACTTCTCCAAATTTACTCAATTCCACGACATCTCTTAAAAAAGCACTATTCGGAACCAGACCAATCTGAATAAAAATGCCATCAAGATCAATTTTCATCATCTTCTCTGTTTTTCTATCCAAATATTCCATCGAATGCACTTTTTGGCCATCTCCCAGAATCTGATGGGATTTGGCATTGGTGATAACAGATACATTAGAAAGCGATTTTAATTTTTCGACCAAAATATTATCCGCTTTTAGCTGATCCATGAACTCCACCAATACAACTTCGCGCACGATACCAGCAAGATCAATTGCAGCTTCAACTCCTGAATTACCTCCTCCGATAACAGCAACCTTTTTTCCCTTATAGAAGGGTCCGTCACAGTGAGGACAGAAGGCAACTCCTCGCCCGAGGTATTCTCGCTCTCCTGGGATGCCAATCTCTCGCCACTTCGCCCCAGTCGCAACTATCACCGAATCAGCGGAAAGAATCTCGCCGCTCTCTAATTCGATCTCCTTTTTCTCTTTACTTTTAAGACTTCGAATTTTTCTATTCTCGAAAACCTGGATGGGATAAGAAGCCACGTGTTGACTCAAATTTGCAGCCAATTGAGGACCTTCCGTATAAGGAATTGATATGAGATTTTCTATTCCTTTGGTTTCCTGGACCTGACCGCCAAATTTTTCTGCTATTAGGGCTGTTTTAAGCCCTTTGCGAACACTGTAGATGGCGGCGGAAACTCCCGCCGGACCTCCTCCTATGACGGCCACATCAAAATGACCCAAATCTAAGTCGACGGACTCCTCTGTTCCCTCGACTATTCCAAATTCCTTCTCGAGCTTGGTTAACAAATCTAAAAGACTAATCCTGCCTGAATGAATCAGTTTACCGTTCGAAACAAGACTCGGAACTCCCTGAATGCCAAGTGCCTCGATCTCATCTGGAGCGTATGCACCATCTATTATCTCGTGGCGAAAACTTGCATGCAGCAGAGACATTTGATTGAGCGCCTGCACCACATCCGGACAATTTTCGCAGGTCAGAGAAATATAGGACTTGATCGAAATAGGTCCCTTGAGTTTCTTGATTCGTTTGATCAAGATTGAATCTGGAAACTTCCCTTTTCCATCGGCATTCAATATGGCCAATACGAGAGTACTGAACTCATGACCGCCGGGAATTCCTCTAAAGGTAATTCCCGTGCGGCTTCCATTATATGCGAAGTGAAACTGTGGAACTCTGGACTGCCGTCCGTCGGAGGGAACGCTCAATTGAGACGAGACATTTGAACTGGTCGCAGCAACCCCATCGAGTAACTCAACTAACTGAGTCTGGTCCTCGTGAGAACTTGGTTCATACATGAGCTCCACTGAGCCCTCAAGATCCAAAAAAAGGGATTTTAACTGTTCATGCAATTGCGTCTCTAACATCAGTTCCTCCTGGTCAGGTCCACTCAAACACTTGCTCTCGGCTGTTTCAATTTTCCGAATCTGTTTAGATTTTTCCAACCAAATTTAAGCCAGGCTTTAACGTCTTATCTCCAGGCTGCCATTTTGCGGGACAAACTTCGCCGGGATGACTTGCCACATACAAAGCGGCTTTTGTCTTCCTGACCAACTCATCAGCGTTTCGACCAATGCCATTGTCTTGGACTTCGGCTAGCTTAATGTTTCCGTCTGGATCAACGAGAAATGTCCCTCGGTAGGCCAAACCCGCCTCCTCAATGTGCACTCCAAAAGCACGAGAGAGGTGACCTGTCGGATCTGCTAACATAGGATATTTTATTTTTTTGATCGTTTCGGAAGCGTCGTGCCAGGCCTTGTGAACAAAGTGAGTATCGGTGCTGACCGAATAGACCTCTACGCCCATCTCTTTTAATTGGCTGTATTTGTCGGCCAAATCACCCAATTCGGTAGGGCACACGAATGTGAAATCAGCTGGATAGAAAAAAAATATCGACCACTTACCAGTGAGATCAGCTCTGCTCACTGTTTTAAAACTATCGTTGTGATAGGCTTGAACCGTAAAATCTGGAATTTTTGTATTGATCAGTGTGTTCATATTATCTCCTCTTTTGTCGTTTGTGGGCTCTAAACCCAATTTCATCTTTTTTCACAGTACGCCAAAATCATGTGATTTGTAAAATCGATAAAATATATTTATTGATCGATTTTATCGATCGTGTTAAAAAAAGGGAAATAGAGGCTCCAAATCTTTCTGGGACGTGCCAAATTGTCACAAGGAGTTAATCGTGAAATCAAAACTCAACTTTTCTTTGACGCAGCTCGAATATGTTGTTGCAGTTCATAAGCTTGGACACTTTGGCAAAGCGGCAGAGGCTTGCCATGTAACTCAATCAACACTCAGCATGCAAATTCAAAAACTAGAGGAAGAATTTGGGGTCACTTTATTTGACAGAAGCTTAAAGCCATGTGTCCTCACTGAATCCGGAGAAAAACTCATTGAACAGATCCAGACAATTCTTTTCGAAGCTAGAAAAATCGTGGATTTAATCGGCTCAAGCCAAACGGATGCTACACAGGGGAGTCTCAGTATTGGAATTATTCCAACAGTAGCGCCCTATCTTTTGCCGCGTCTGTTGCCAATTTTGGAAAGCAATTTTCCTCACCTGGAGCTGCAAATCTCAGAGATGCAAACCCACCGCATAATCGAAGAATTGGAACGCGACGGTCTCGACGTTGGTTTGTTGGCTACTCCCCTTGGAATATCAAAAATTCACGAACAAGCGCTCTATTACGAGCCATTTTATGTTCTTTGTGGAAACAACCACGAACTCAGTCAACGAAAACGAATCCGACAGTCCGAGCTGAAGCTAAAGGATATCTGGTTACTCGCAGAGGGTCACTGTTTGCGCAATCAAATTTTAGATGTCTGTACAATTAAACAAGAAAGGGGGTTCCGGATGAAGTACCGTTTTGAAAGCGGAAGTCTTGAAACCCTGAAGCAATTGGTCGATTCCTATGGAGGATATACTTTACTCCCCTATCTTGCAACGGAGTCGATTGGACCAAATTCTCAGGTTATCCCCTTTGAACGCCCCATTCCCGCACGCGAGATTGGACTTGTCTATCGGCGCCAACACCACAAGACAATCCTCATCGGATCCCTCGCCCGAGGGATCGCCGATTGCCTTCCTTCTGATTTGAGAAAAATGCGGCAGAAGGATTTAGATGTCTTGCCCGTCGAACGGTAAATAAATCGACGGAATCAGTCACAGAAATTTGTCACAGCTATCAATTGCACTGGCTGAGTGTGACCGACGATACAGTAGCATCTGTGTCCGTAAAATTGGCCTCTCCACAATTTGCGGTGAAAGACAAGCTCACTGTGCCACTTCGGCTGCCCGTCAAGGTTGAAGACACTGATCCCGAGGTTGGATAACAGCAAGTTGAAGACCCCCACGTAACCGCATTGAATGTGTGGGTCGCTTTGTATTCGGCTAGGTTGTGATAATGAACGCTTGATCCAGTGACAATTCGATTGCCATCAAACCTCGTCCCATTGACGGTCAGGCCAGTTGATGTCAATGTGTGATCAAACCACTTGAGCCCTCTTGGACCCACGAGAACCTTGTGAAGACCATTGATAACCACAGTTCGAGTGCCACCGCTGTTTGAAATCGTGATCCCCGTGCCGGGAATAGAGGTGCTGTCATAGGTCGTGTGGGCTATTGTATCTGTTGTTAAAGTGGCTCCTGAGGCAAAGGTCAAAACTTGACCCGTAGATGATGTGCGAGTGACTGAGGTTCCATTTGTCAAAGCTGTTGGCTGATTCCCGTCGCTACAGAATCCTGACGACCAGGCTTCGCTCCAACCACCTGTGAGCGTGGCAGTCCCAATTGTACAGCCTCCCCAGGAAATTGTGCTGACATTGCTGGAACAAGTGCTTCTCGCTGAAGAAAATGTGCATGCGGCCAATGGTTTCAGCGCATCCTGAGGGTCAAGATAGTCCATTGATTGAAAATCAGTCGACAGTCCTTCTCCTAAAGTAAAGGACGGAGAACTGGCTCCTTCGGTGGACGTCGATTGTTGCCCCGCCTCCGCCATCGCCGATTCAGAAATATTGGAGAGGGCTTCTGCCCCGTCCGACGAACTTGCCTCGTCCTTGGTACAAGAGAAGAGCGCCATAAGCATAAGAACACCCATAGGTGCACGAATAAAAATTCTCAGCATCTCAAAACCCTCACCCGATTATTTAAAATGTATTAGAGTGATCTTCTGATCGCCTTCGCGAATTCGCAAATAATTTTTTAAATTCAGGTCCTAGGAAGAGCGGAGCGCCTGAAATTTCAAAAATGGTTTAAACTGAGCTCACAGACAGCGAGGATCTCTGTCATAAACTTCGATCTCGCCAAATTGCAAATAAATACCACCAAGCTCATCCGATGATAATTCAAGCGGATTAATGAGAACTCCAAAATACTTAGATGTTCCAGCATAGCTCAGAGCCACGGGTGCGCTGCCAGCTGGTTGAGTGGTATAAATACCAAGCCTTTGCCAATTATTGAATGTATCATCTAGAGCGCCGTAAATTTCGTAGCGGGCAGGAAAGCAATAGGCTTTGGAACCAATTAACCGCGGATATAATTTGACGGTCTGAAGACTCTTGGCTGCAGAAAATCGCGACTGAATTTGAAAGGCCCCTGGATTCGACCTCTCTGTCCTTGCCGAGCTATACGCAGAATTGGGATTGTTGTCGACGAGATTGCTAACTGGCCAACCAGCCAATACACTATTAGCGATTGTATTGGAGGCGCCGAACTTGATCCCGGTGGCAACACAGTCAGTGACAGTGAGCTTAGCCGCCCGACTGGATACACTTCCTACATTATTTTGAACAACGACATTGTAAATGCCGGACATCGCTGGCGTCGCCCCGTAGACCCTCAGTGTTGGTCCGGTTTCGTTTGCGATGGGAGCTCCCTGATAGTACCACTGATAAGTTGGCGCCGGATTTGCGGACACCGTGACTGCAAATGTTGCCGTCTGGGCGGTATTGACAGCGAGATCACTGGGCTGCTGAGTCAGAATAGGCTGAAAAAAATTCGTCGCTGGAACGACACTCACAACAATGGGATTTGATAACTTTATCCCACCGTATCCATCAGATATCGCTACGTGATAATTCCCCGCTACACTGGCGTCAGTCGATGAGATACTTATTCCTGAATTTGTCTGCTGCGCAATTGACTGGGAATCTTTGTACCATTGGTAGGTCAACTGATAGCCCTGAGCCAACACAGAAATCGACAAGGGGCTTCCTGCTACAACTTGGATGGATGCCGGGCTCTGTGAAACAATCTTGATTTCAGCAGGACAAGGTGGATTGGTGCCCTTTCCACAGAGAGAAGACTGATCATTGCTTCCGCCTTTGAGGGAAGCATCCAGTGGTTTCGCACATGAAAGAACAAACAATGAGACGATCGAAACAGCGATCGCAACGAGTATCAATCGTTTCAAACCAAAAATGAATTGACCTACAAAAATGAAATCCAGACCCATTCCTTTCATGCTTTTTGCTGCATTTGGCACGTGAGATTTCCAAAATACCCAGTGTTTCAAGTCTGCCACAACAAAATGCCCTACCTTTCGATGAGCAAAATTGAGCCCATTCATATCTCATATTAACCCATTGAATTTATAGAAGAAGATAACCTCAATCGAGGTCACCAAGCGACGATAGACTAGCAAGTTGTTTAAGATTTTGACTCTTTTCGAGAATGGTTCTGTCTACAAATGAGACATTCAGTTCGATCCTACCATTCAAGCAGCCACTTCTGGTAGGTCCCTGGCTCGGAGATCGACTCGATCATTAGCACCTGGTCTCGCGTTTCACCGTAGGGATGGCAGACAAGATACACCTGTTTGCCATATCTTTCTAAGATGAGCTCAAAACTATTGCGAGGAATCCAGTAGGGAAGCTTTCCTTCCACTTGAATGGATTTCATCGAAACATTAACAGTGTAAGTAAGGTGCTCGTTGCCATCGATATTGAAAATAACTTTGTAGCGCCGTTTATAACGTGCAACTTCACGTCTTTCTATCGTTTCTTGGTTGTCAACCTCGATCGGTGCTCCAACTTCAGTTCCTTCAGGAAATTCAAAAACATTTTCCCCAGGTATTTCAAGATTTTTATCTCGTTCGATCACTTCATTTTGAAAAGTTCCGGTCTCATCCTCTTTGTCTTCCAAAGTGTCGACTTGCGCCACAACTGTCTCTAGCGCCAAAGCCTCTTCATCCCCTTCATTTCCCTCTAGAGTTATCACATATTCTCCAGCCTCAGGATTTTCGGCGCTGCTCTCATGATATCCGGGCGGGCTGGGGGGCAGCACAGATTGCTGCGCTTTCGCAAGAGGTCGCATAGCGGTAGCACAATCCGAGAGGGGAATCCAATCTTTGAATCCGTCTCGCCAGATCCAATACCCCTCGAGACCCTCGGGCGCCATGATCTTAACAAAGGCACGGATCTGTAAAAGACTAAGTTCCTTGGTCAAACGCTTGCTTGGAAGAAAATACAGACACCATTCTCGATCATGAATCTCCTCCAACACCACCCCCCTTTTTCACCCAGTTGATGACATATAATATATTCTGCGTCAGACGATAGCACAAGGGCCAAAGCCATCGCATGAATATGACATGAGGCCTTTGGACTTTCCTCACGGGGAACGAAAACGAAATAGAGTGCGGTTTCCACTTCTGCAGTCCCTGCGGCGTGGCGTTGATTTCCAAACATTAAGGGGTTGGTCGTCCATTGTGAAAGTGTTATTGTGGCCCGCCTTGGCAAACATACCTTTGGAGTCAAAATGAAATGTATATGTATTGCTTTTATTTTCGTCCTCGTCACTTTCAATTCTGCACGGTCGGAAACGGTTTTTGTCGAGCCACTGCTAGGCTCAGGAGTGAGTGAAAGTGACCTTAAAACCATTAGTGAGCTTGTGCGAGTCTCTACCTCTGAAATGGAGAATTATGAAGTCATCGACACTGATCAAAATAGTGCTCAAATTGTCCTGAAGGGGAAGGTTTTGAAGCTAGGAGAGTCCTACATCATCTCGCTGATGAAATACGTAAACGGACAAAAAGTTTTTGCCAGCAAAATGAAAGCAACAAACATGGAGGACATCGACAGCGTGTCATCACGTCTTGTTCGTGCCGTTCTGACCGATGTTCGCGTCGAGAAGGATGCTCGAGTCAGCGATCTGACTCAAAGTGAAGCCAATGCTGGAACCCTGCGCAGAGAAGCCTTGAGACAATGGGAAATTGGTTTTGGACCTGCATTCCCAAGCGGTCTCAACTCAAGGGGAAGCGGAACCAACTGGCGATTTGGCTATGTTTGGGGAATTGATCCTCAAGTTGATTTGCGCTTTGGATGGGAATTTCTCAGTGTCAAAGATTATGGAGACGTCAATTATACAGATGCTCACATCGGACTCAATTATTATCTCAGCGATGCGAATATTTCGCCTTATATAACTGGCGACGTAGGATATGGCGCGACAACTGCTCATCGAGAAAACAACAATGCCTTTTTCGGCTCAAGTGACGACGCTTCGGGTTTCGTTCTCGGATTTGGAGGAGGGTTCAAGTTTTTTCGAATCAGCAACGTCAATTTAGGACTTCAACTTCGCTACTCACGGATCCTTGAGAAAACTAAGCTCACCAAAGAAAGTCCCAGCGTGACAAACTTGAATCTTTCTGTTTACTTCTAGGTCCCAAGCCTATTGAAACTCTCTTTTTTTGAGCCGGAGGGCACACGACATGTTGTTTGATAACGTTCTTCAAGCTATTGGACGAACCCCTTTGGTGCGACTCAACCGAATCACTTCGCACTTGAAGTGCAATGTTTACGCAAAACTTGAATTTTTGAATCCAGGCGGGTCGGTAAAAGATCGTATTGGATATCAGATGGTCCTCGACGCTGAAAAAAGCGGTAGAATAAAACCAGGGGATACGCTGATTGAAGCCACGAGTGGCAATACAGGGATCGGCATTGCCTTGGCAGGAGCCGTTAGGGGATACAAAGTCATCATCACTCTCCCTGAAAAAATGAGTCATGAGAAGGTTGTCACTCTCGCCGTATTGGGCGCAAAAATCATTCGTACCCCAACTCAAGCCGCGTCCGACGCACCTGAGAGTCACATAGGAGTCGCCAAGAAGCTGCAAAAAGAAATTCCCAACGCGCACATTCTCGACCAATACTCAAATCCCTCTAATTTTAATGCTCATTATCACGGTACTGCTCAAGAAATTCTTGATGATCTCAATGGTCAAGTGGACATGGTTGTCATGACGGCTGGAACGGGTGGCACGATCACGGGAGTTGCTAAGCGATTAAAAGAGGCAAATCCAAACGTGAAAATCGTTGGTGTAGATCCCGTTGGTTCAATTCTGGCCGGCGCCGGTGAACTCAAACCCTATTTGATCGAAGGCATTGGTTATGATTTCGTCCCTGAGGTCTTGCATCGCGAGCTCGTCGATCTCTGGGTAAAATCAGAAGACAAGCCCTCGTTCCAATTGGCGCGTCGGTTGATCTGCGAAGAGGGAATCCTCTGCGGGGGATCCAGTGGGGCCGCTATGTTTGGAGCCTTGAAGGCGGGTGAAGCACTCAAAGAAAAGCAAAATTGCGTTGTCATTATACCCGACGGTATCAGAAACTACATGACCAAATTCGTTGATGATAAGTGGATGAGGGAGCACTCTTTTCAGTAATCACGTGCGAGACATCATCCATCTATCCAAATTATTATTAACTTTCTTATTTTGCGACCAGTAATTTTAATTGTTCTATGATTTTCTTTTTGTAGGAAGCAAAACCATTCTTCATGTCCTCAGCCGTCAAGGGGTATTTCACATCAGGTGTGACCCCCAGATTTTCAATTGGATTCAGGTCAACCCTTTCAGCAATAGACCCTGTAAATGAAAAACCGGCAACTCCTAAAAGATTGGGAAATTCAACCCCATTCACATAGCCTCCGGCTCCCGCCGTACGAACACCCAATAGAGTCGCACGCTGATTATCTTGTAAAATAGCTGGAAAAAAATCGCCTCCGGAAAAATCAAACTCATTGATCAAGACAAGTATTGGCTTCGTGTATCTTCCGTCAGGATGAGGCATAATCTTGTCAATGCCCAGATAAAAGGGTGAGCTCAAATGCACTCCCTGATTCCATTGCTCCACAATAAATTGCATGTACCCCTTAAAAAATTGGGAGAGCTGATAAGAAACGGGATATCCCCCTATCGTCGCTCCTAATACTTTTTTGGCCTCTTCTTCGTTTGCGACTTTTTCAAGGCTTTTCAGGGTTTCCAGCGCATCTGCAACGTCGGCTTGAGTGATGATCATTCGATGTTTTGGCGTCAGCATCGGCTTATCAGTTAACATCGCCACCAAGCTGTAAAGATAAAATACAGATCCGCCAGGATTATTCACTTGATCGATGACCATTGCATCTGTGCTTTCCTCCATGCGTTTGACGATGGATAGAAACTCCTTCGCTTCTTCACCTCCAGCCACGTAGGAAGGAATACGGAGGTACCCATAAATTCCTCCTCCCTCTGCTTTAAAAATATAGGCATGGAATTTATTTTCTTTTTCTGTTTGCCAAAATATCTGACCCAAAGAAGGAACAAAACTCTGCCGAGCTCCCAACATGTGCGGATTTGTCTGATTCAAACTCTTTGAGGATACGAGGTCCTTCCAAAAACCAGGCAACATCTGCCAGCTGGCAAGAGAACGGGTTCCAATAGAGGGAACAATATTTGTAGGCTCTGCCGCTAGACTATTAAATTTAATTTTCTCCTCTTGATACTCCCAGGTCAGTTGATGAATGAGAGTCTGTACTTTCCCATCTTTATTTCGAGTCACTTCAAGCTCAATGGGCCCACGCGGAACCGCAATTCCTCTGCTCGCCACCCGCCTGGTCAGGTACATCTCAGCAAGAACCTGGTCTGTTTCAAATACATTTTGATCGATCTCTGCCAAGAGTTGATTGCGTTCCTCAACAATTGGCTTGCCATTAAATCCCGTGATCTCATCACCTACCAAAAGGGGAAATGATTTCTCAGGAAGCTTATCCCGATCAATCCAAACGATAAAAAACTTCCCCTCGGCCGAGCGAATTTCAATTGGCAATGTGGCCCTTTCAGACGCGTGAAACGAGATGCCAACATGATAATCTCTGGTGCTGCCAATGAGTTTTCTTAAAATCTTTTGCGCACTCTTTATATTCAGATCGGAACCCAAACCAAGAACGGAAGCCCTTGCTTTATTCGCTTCATCCTCAATGTTCCACCCATTTTGTTTTGCCTTCCAGTCGCGTGGCGCATAAGAAGAACTAAAAACGTTTTCGATAAACTCAATCGTGCTGAGAGTCTGCTTTTGATAAATAGAGTCGGCGCGAATCGCCTGCGATAAGATGACACTCAAGAAAAAAGTCCAGGCCCTTATCTGTGGCTTTCCAAGCTTGGTTACCATTTTCATTGCCATTTCCGTTCGCATAAATCCCCCAAAAGATTGCAGTGTTTGTCCCAGAAAAAACAGTCAAAATCCCGAACCCGTTGGCAAAAGAAATTCAATTCCCAGCGCCTTATTCACCGCTGCTTGAGCATCCACGAGCCCAAATCCATATTGATTGGCATCATTGGGAGATAGAGCCTGAGCTGTGGACACGATAATCTCACGGACTTGATCGGGAGTGAGAAGTCGATTAACCCCTCTGATAAGAGCCGCCACGCCCGCAACATGAGGCGAGGCCATAGATGTTCCCGCCATTTTTTCAAAATCGCTGGTTCGAGAATGAAGACTAACGGAAACAGGACCTTTTGCAGAAAGTTCAAGGCCAGCTTCCTGTGTGATAGATGCGACAGGAATAGCAACACTGACTCCATCCCCCAGGCTCGCACCCAAAACTCCGGGTTGATTATTATATATGACGACACCACTCACTCCTGCTTGGATGGCATTGTTCACTTTGTCTATAAAAGTAATTTCTCCCCTCAAAATCAAAGCGATCTTTCCTTGCACAGAAAGACCGATATAGTCCTCTGGTTTTCCGAGGCCAACTGGAATAAGATCTCCAACCAATGGATCCGCTTGAACGGCAGCACCCTGCACGGGCAAACTGTCAATCCGAACCATCCCTTGTCCATCGCCAAGATCCACCTTCAAATCAGTTGTGACTCCGGATCCGCGGGGGACACTAGAAACAACGTTGACTCCTGGAGCCATCACGTCTAACTCAGGACCCCAATTTGAAAAATCAGCTTTCACAAAATTTTCGTCGACCGCACCGACCGCAATATTTGAATCATAGGCGGCAGGAAACGAGACCTGGCCAACTCCGTCGTTTCCGGAGGCGCAAACCACAACCACACCCGCAAGTTTTGCCGCCTCATAAGCCCTCCCGCCCGAGGGCGAATCAAAGGGTCCACCCAATGACAGGTTCATCACATCTACCTTTTCTTGTATGCCCCAGTTGATTCCACTCAGAATGGATACTGACGAGCACCCCTTTTTCGAGCACACGCGAGCAGATAGGAGCTGAGCCTCGGGGGCCACTCCGACCAAACCAGTCACTTTGCCATCCGCTAAGATCATGCCCGCAACATGAGTTCCGTGGGAAATATTATCGTAGTATTCGTAGGGAGGCTCCGGCTCATCAACTTCCGCAAAATTCTGGCCTTTTTCAAATCGACTCGCAAGATCGGGATGGTCTCGATCTATTCCGGTATCCAAAACTAACACTCTCGATCCTCGTCCGGAATTGGCGCTGGTCCAAGCATCAGGTGCGCGAATGGCTTTTATCCCCCATGGAACTTCCACCTGCTCCATCGATCCCGCAGTCACCACAGACTGAGGAAGCCCATTGGGTGCTGGAATAAAAAATTCTTCCTCGATATCAACAATTCCATGTTTGCCTTTGAGAGAGACCAATGTCTTATCCGATGTCTTCTCCGAATCGGCGGCCACAACGACCATTTGGAGTTTATCAAACAAGAGCTGAACGCGGGCACCCGATTGAGCAAACATCTGAAGCGCCGGAGACTTGACTGGAACACCCAGCTGGGCCAGTTTGAGAGACTGATAAGCTAGCGGCGAGTCTATTGTCACAACAAACCGCTTTGCTGCGAAAGAAGTGGCCATCCCACAAACTGCAAATACCAAAACAAACAATCCCCTTAAACCCAATTTCAACGCCGGAAGTTCCATCATCCCCCCCTTTTTAGAACTCGACCAACGGCCAGAGTTCTTTAATTATGAAAAATCTTTATATAAGGATATATATTTTGCAAGAGATTTGGTCCCAAACTGGAACTTATTTTTTTATATCTGGTATCAAACAGTTTGTTGGATTCTTCACATTGTCTGCCGCAGAAAAATTTGTGTTTCCGGCTATAATTCAAAGGCTTGGCAAACCATTTTTAATCATTATCTAAATCCAGCTCAATTTTAGAAATCTGAACCAAATACTCCGATTTCGTATCATCACCGTCAGAAGACAACCACAAGGCCAACACTTCGTTGATCTCAGAAAACCGATGGTCCAACGAAAAGTCACCGTCTTCAGGGAGACGCCACAAAACTCTCTCTTCAAGAAGCTCGCTGACGGGGTGTTTTCGATATCTGCCTAAAGAGCTGGCGATCTGAGTCGCATTGAGAAAATGGATCTTGTCAATGCCTACCTCAGGAGGCGCAAGCTCATAGAGTTTAACAATCCAGTCCGCTGCCAACATTTTCTGGATAGCATTCAGTCTCTTTTGTCCTTTTAAGACAAATCCCACACGAACTTGATAGTCGTCAGCCAACTGATCACCTTGAACAGTTCCTTTGGCAATATTAAGATGACCTGTTACCCGTCCCAAAATCCTCACTCCGCGCAGCTTTTGAACCTTTGGAAAAGGATAAATCACGGGGCTTGCAGAATTTTTAACTCCAATTTCAAGGCCGGATGAGCTGAAAGTAACTTTGTTGCTGGGAAGCTTTCGGTATTTCAAAACCTGCCACGCACCCTGCTCATTTAAAGGAATCATGAAACTGGCAAACAAAAAAACTGATTTAACCCTTGTTCTTTTGAAAAGACAAAATTTTAGGAATCGCAACAAATAATACCACCCTTCAAATCTGATGACAGGACTTCGGTGTCTTCATATTCTAACTGCGGGGAGACCAAAATGACAAGATGGTGGAATAAAACTGGAGGAATCAGCTACCACTACTTAGCCTTGCGATTTCGGCGTAATCTTTGGCAGGACTATTTGAAATTTATCGAAGAGTTCCTATTCTCAATTCAGTGGTTTTCATCAAGCAAACCCAAAAAGCTTTTACTTCTAGGCCCCAGTGCAGGGTACACGCTCCCAACTGCTTGGCTAAAGGGATTTAGTGAAATACTCGCCATTGACTTCGACCCCCTTGCACCGCTTCTATTCAAACAGATTCACGGTCCATTGCCCATCCGTTGGACAAAGGAAAATTTCTTCTCTGACTCCTCGCAAGACTGGCGCATTGATCGATTGCTTGCCCTTCGTCAATCTTTTCCCGACCATCTCTGGTTTTTTACAAACTTGATTGGACAGCTACCGCTCACTTTGAAAAACATGAGTCTCCATAAAGAAGACCAATGGCTTCATTGGCAGCAGGATTGGCATCAAGTTCTTCTCGAAAGAAACTGGATTTCTCTCCACGATATTTTTTCAGTTCCCTTTGGGATCCGATCAATCGCTCCTTTCTCTCAGAAATGGCAAACCGTAAGCAAAGAGGAATTAATTCAGAATATTCTAAAAAGCCGTGAAAAGGCCGTAGTGACAGACCATCTCACTCACGGACTACTCCCGCTTCAAACACGAAAGGAACTAGCTCTCTGGCGAATTCAACCTCATCAAACCCAAATAATCGAAGCTGCAACAAATATCTTCTAAGAAGCAGAGCCAATTCCAAAATCGCAAGAATTCAAATATTAAATATCAAACGGCTGACAGCCAAGCATGAAGGCGCGATTGATCTGTCCTTTTTTTCAGGGGGGAAAGAGCGACGCGATGGCGCTTCTGCGGAAGCTGATTTTCTACAATGGAGCAGGTCAGCTGAACCGACTCGCCATTGTTCGGCTTAATAATAGTGATAGTACAATACCCAAACACCCAATCGGGCAAAGGATCGATGAGCAACAGACCGCCCACAGAGACATCAACAGAAGTTGTTTCAAATTTTTTTCGATTGCATTCTATCAGGATTTTATATTTGCGTTTGATTCGCTGGTGTGCGCGCTGAACAAATTCGGCTCCCTCAGATTCGACGGGCAGATCCGGTATCTCACTAATGGCTACCACCTCAGCGTTAGTTGAAATTTCGTCCTCGACATCATTGCCCTGGTACAGTCTTTTTATCTCAATAATACTCTGATCTTCTCGAAACTCTTCCGGAATTTCTGGAGGCGGCTGTTTCAGCGAGCGCAAAGAAATCTTTAGAAGCTCTGGCACAGTCGTGACAACCTTCCAATGAGCCCAGTCCTCGCGCCACACCAACCAATGCATGCGATCTGGGATAGGCAATCGAGACATCAGAATCCGCACCTCATCCCGAACGAGTCCCTCCAAGAGCTCCTCGCTCTCTGTATTATAAAGGCACCACAAATATTTTGAATCCTCATTTACCAAATTCTCTCCTCAGAGTACTTAAAAGCAGGCCTTTGCCACAAACGCATCCTGCTTGCCTTTGATATGCACCTTCATCCAAACCCCTTTGTGTTGACTCACAACCAGTTCTTGACCTCGATGAACAGCCTGAACCACTCTCCCCCCTGGCGATGCCGCATCTCTCAAATTACAGTCTTTACTGAGCGACATTTTCTTTGAAGCCGTTTCTTTTCGCGATGTCGAGACCCTCATTCCATTGTCCTGACGGGCTGCAATGGCATCATTGGCATTTTCTACAGCTACGGCGCTCATTCTCGCTCGAGATTCCAGGGAAGCTGCCTTGCGCTCTTTGCTCTGAGCCATGTCCTTTCGAGTTCCCAACTGAGCGAGCTTTTGGCGCTGACCTGTCTTCAGTTCGTTGAGGTGAGCTTGAGCGTCAGCGGCCCTTCCCTTCGCCTGGTCCGCCTCTGCCTCTGCCATCCCTACCTCTTCCTCCTTCAATTCCAATTCTTTGCGAAGCTTGCGCATCTGCAACTCAGCCTTACTCACAATATTATTTGATGCGTCCATCTGTTCTTTAAAATGAGCTTTTTTAGCTTCAGCATCGCGTGTCTCTTTTCTGAGCTTTTCCTCTGTCTGCTTAATTCTTGCGAGACTGCTCTTTTCGGCCAACTTGGACTCAGCCAGATCTTTTTTTGCCTTTATCACAGCCTCTTTTGCTTTTTGTATTTGATATTCTATCTCTCGAATCTGATTCATGTTCCCGCTCACTTTTTCGTTGAGCATATTCCGGTCCCTTAAGGCTTTGTCCCTCGCGTCAATCATCTCTGCGTGTTGATTCTTCTTATTTGCAATGTCTTGGTTTAATTTTTTGATCTGGGCCTCTGACCTCTGAATATCTTTTTGGTAGGCTTCTTTTTCCTGCTTGGCCGCAATAATCTTTTTATCGTGCTCCGAAATTTGAGCCTCAGCGTCCCGAGATTTGCTACGCGCTCTGGCAATGGCCCCCTGAGCTTCTTCCTTAGCTCTGTCGGCAGCCCGCCTTTCACTGTCAGCCCGATTTCTGGAAGCCTTTGCCTCTTCAGCTGCAGCGTCCGACTCTTGGAGAGTGTCTTCCATTTCGGATTCCACATCGTCCAGATCCGCAACCATAATGCCACTGAATGCGTAGGACTGCGCTCCGCTCACCAACACAGTTACCTGAAACAAGAGAAAAAGATAAAACACCCTAAGAAGTGTGACTTTGACAAATAATTTGCTCGATTTAAGAAATAAGCCAAGCTTCAATGATGAATCGTCCTTTAGAGATGGCATTCGTCTTCCCCTCCCGCCCGGGATGTCTCTAACTTATCGGCAATTGGATAGATTATTGAAATGAATAGGCCCCGACCCCAGAAAGAAAGTAATGAATTTTGTACATATCTCGGACCGCTTTTGGAACCTCTGTCAAAAGGCCATTCAAACCTTTTCTTAATCAATAAATATCAAGTAATTACAATGATTTATATTAATATTGGCTTCTCGATCCATATCTGCTCCTACGCGTGGAACGATTTTGCCCTGTTAAAATTTCCATTAGAGATGTTTTGGCGTTCTCAAATCAAAACAAATGGGTCCAGACCGACGCATAACTTGGCACCAACCTTGCTAGAGAGGATAGGTATCCCCCCTTAGCGGCCTGGTCCCCCTCCTTACCCTCCAGGTCGCTATTTTTTTCTTCAAAGCCCAAAAATGAAAATCCGCCCAAAAAATGAATTCCCATAGTCCTTTGCACTGAATCCGGCCGGGTCCCTTTTCGATTCACTGGAAACGACATAAACTGGGGCGGATGGCTCCAATGAAAGTCTTTGTTTGGCGGGATAAAGTCCTTCGACCCCTAGCAGGTTTGGTATCGGGACTCCTCCTTCTTCCTTTGCCCTTCTCGCTGTGTTTTGCTTCGGCCAAAATCATTCTTGATCCTGGGCACGGAGGGCAAGATCGAGGAGCCGTTTTCAACGACACAAAGGAGTCTGACCTCACTCTCCAAATATCCACCCGCCTCCATAGCCTACTGCGTCAACGCGGATTTGATGTGATCATGACAAGGCAAACAGACCGCCATGTCTCTCTCGCCGAGAGAGCACGAATAGCAAGAGAATATCAGGGGCATCTATTTTTGAGCATTCATACAAACTCATCGGGAGACATCAAGGCGCACGGCATGGAAGTGTATTTTGAGAATCAGCTTCCTGCAGATGAGGAATCCATGTTTCTCGCTAACAAAGAAAATAATGACCTCAAACAAAAGGAAGAAATGGGGTGGCCGCTGCGACCGATTGCCGAGGCCGGTCATCTGAGCGGAGATCTCCTAAATATTGTTCAGGACCTTCAGCGAAATTTTCGAATTCAAACCAGCTCCCGGTTTGCCCTCCAATTGGCTGAGAATTGGCGGGGAAGGAAGCGCCCCACCGAAAATACCGTTCGTCAGGCCCCTTTTTACGTCCTAAAAAACGTAAATATGACGAGTGCCCTCATCGAGGTTGGTTTTATCTCCAATCTCAGCGAAGCAGAACAACTCAAATCTGCAAGCTACCAAAATGAAATCGTCCTAGGAATTTTGAACGGAATCGAGGGTTTTACTCAAAAGAAATGATAGACAAATTGGCGCCCGAGGACCTAAGGTACCGCCATGCGTACAGATGGAAGAAAATTTGACGAACTCAGAAAAGTCACGATTGAGCCGGAGGTCCTCCGCTATGCGGAAGGAAGTGCAAGGATACAGATGGGTGAAACCATTGTCCTATGCACCGCCACAGTAGAAGATGGAATTCCCAAATGGCTGCAGGGTTCTGGCGCCGGATGGATCACAGCAGAATATGGAATGCTCCCTCGAAGCACTCATACCCGAATCAACCGCGAAAAAGCACTCAACGGCGGTCGCACCCAGGAAATATCTCGCCTCATTGGGAGAAGCCTGAGAAGTGCCGTCGATTTGAAGGCTCTCGGAGAAAGACAGCTAACAATTGATTGCGATGTTTTGCAGGCAGATGGCGGGACTCGGACTGCCGCTGTCACAGGCGGATTTGTCGCTCTCGCTCTGGCTCTAAAGTTTATGAAAAATCAGGGCCTCATTGGCTCAATTCCAATCACTCATTATATCTCAGCAGTCAGCGTTGGAATTCAAAATGGACAGGCACTTCTGGATCTGAATTATGATGAGGACTCCACCATCCATACGGACATGAATTTCGTGATGACCCATTCTGGCAGTTTGGTTGAAATTCAAGGGACGGCTGAGGCTTGCGCGTTTACGCGAAAAGAGCTGGATACAATGCTTGATCTGGCGACAAAGGCTTGCCGTGAGTTGACGGAGTCCCAAAAAAATATTTTAGGTGAGCTCGGGAAGGCTTGAGGCTAAATCATGGTGATTTGGATTGCCACTGAAAACAAAGGAAAACTGAGTGAGTTCAAGCTGCTGCTTGATCCACTCAAATTGGATATACACTCGCAATCAGAGCTTTCTTATTTCTCCCCGCCACCTGAAAACGGGGACAGCTTTCTCGCTAATGCTCGAATTAAAACTCGAGCTCTTAAATCCCTAAAAAAAGAGTTTTGGGTTGTCGGCGAAGACTCTGGCCTTGAGGTGGAGGGACTCGGTAACCTGCCAGGAATTCATTCCGCCAGGTATGCAGGACCAAAGGCGGGTGATCAAGAGAATGTCGCAAAGCTTTTGAAAATGATGGAACTGCGGTCTTTTACCAATCGAAAAGCAAAATTTAAATGCGTGATGGTTGCCTATTCTCCCGATGGTCAGGAGCATATAATGGAGGGACTCTTGCAGGGTGAACTCGCAAAAAAAGCTACCGGCACAGCTGGTTTTGGATATGATTCCGTATTTATTCCGGAAGGGCAGACCAAAACCCTGGCAGAACTTGGCCTTGCATTTAAAAATCAAGTCTCTCACCGCGCCCAGGCGCTTCAGCAACTCGTGAAAATCCTTGAAAGTCAGACGGTCTAAACGGCTGTTCCGTCTGATCCCGGCCGATCCTCATATTTTTGGGTGTCTCGCGGCGATTCAGGAACTTGAAGCATCGGTCTCTTCCGATTCCCTTCTGACCAAAGATTCTCTCACAAATGGGACCGGCTCCCCATCTGCTCGCTCCAAATCAGCCCAACTTCGAAATAATTTCATTTCTTCAAGGGACGCATAGATATGAATTTGACGTTTTATCTTCTCCGAAGGAGCCAGAAGGGCCAAGGATCCTCCCATTTTTCCGATCTGATCTGCAACCACCGCGAAATATTTTATACTTGGCAAACTGAGAAAAATGGCCTGCCTTAGGTCAATAACGAGGTACAACTCCCTTTTTTGGAGCAAATGATCTATCTGACTTTGCAATTCCCTCAAATTGACAGAGTCAATCCGATCGCCAACCGAAATAACATTCCAATTTGCAGATTTTCGGATCTCAAAAGCAGACATGGGCTTATTATCAGCGGCTGGCGAGGGCGGTGTCAATCGGGAGACTTCTCACCCAACGAAAGACTAGAAAACGAATAGCGGGATCAAGCGGATCCAACTGGACAAGGCATCTTAACTAGGCTACAAAATCGGCATCTATGACAGACTTGAAGATATTTTCAGGAACATCAAATCAGGACCTCGCAAGTAAGATAGCAAGCGAGGCAGGTGTTGAGCTTGGCCGTTGCGACATCAAGCGTTTTGCTGATGGTGAGATTCAGGTGGAAATCCACGAAAGTGTGAGAGGCTGCAATGTGTTTTTCGTTCAGAGCACTTGCCCACCGGTGAATGAAAACTACATGGAGTTGTTTATTGTATTGGATGCCTTTCGAAGGGCTTCAGCCAATGAGATCACCTCTGTGATGCCATATTATGGATATGCGCGCCAGGATCGTAAAGTTGCACCCCGCGCGCCGATATCAGCTAAATGTGTGGCTCAGCTCTTGAAAACGGCGGGTGCTGACCGTCTCGTCGTTGTGGATCTCCATTCCTCCCAAATTCAAGGTTTTTTTGATGGACCTTTTGACCACTTGTTTGCGATCCCTACCCTTGCCCGGACCTGGCGAGAAAAGTTTGGAACAGGAGAAGAATTTGTGGTGGTCAGCCCTGACGCAGGTGGAGTTGAGCGAGCTCGAGCCTTCGCGAAACGACTGGAGTGTTCGATTGCCATCGTTGACAAGCGCAGAACTGGGCCAAATGTTGCAAAAGCTGTCCACCTGATCGGTGACGTCAAAGGCAAAACAGCGATCGTCCTGGATGATATGATTGATACTGCTGGAACGCTATGTCAAAGTGTTGACAGCCTGATTAAGAATGGTGCAAAAAGGGCGTTTGCCGTTGCGACTCATCCAGTCCTTTCTGGACCCGCTATCAGCAGAATTATGGAAAGTGGACTGGAGAAGGTTTTCGTAACGGATACGATTCCTTTGCGACCTGAAGGGGTGGCATGCCCGAAAATAGAAGTGATTTCCGTTGCACCTTTAGTGGCTGAAGCGATTAAGAGAATTAATAGTAAAGATTCCGTAAGTGCTTTATTTGAAGTTTAGGAGAGACCTAGAAAATGACATCACAACAATCCATAGATATTAAAGTTTCTGGACGTAAGCCTGGCAAGGGCTCATCTCGAACTTTGCGAAGTTCAAAGTTGGTACCGGCTGTCGTGTACGGACCAAAGACAGGAAATTTGCCGTTCTGTCTCTCCGAAGTTGAGGCAGATAGATATTCAAAACACAAATTCGATAATATCATCTTCACTTTAAAGTCCGACGACCCTAAGTTGAATAACTTAAAAGTCTTGCGGAAGGACTTTGCCGTTCACCCTCTTTCTCGGCGTCCCATTCATTTTGACTTTTATGCGATCGACTTAACTCAAGAAGTGACGATCAAAGTAGAATTGCGTTTTGACGGTAAACCAATTGGAGCAGCAGGAGGCGGCGTATTCAACGTGATTCGTCGTGATGTAGAGATCAAGTGTCTGCCGGGCAATATCCCTGACTCCATTCCTGTAGATGTTTCAGGCCTTGCTTTGGGCGAGTCTATCCACGTTGCTGACCTGAAACTTCCTCCAGATATTACCATTATCACGGATGGTTCTGACACCCTCGCAACTTGTGCTGTCGTGAAAGAGGAGACTGCTCCTGCCGCAGCAGGAGCGACGGAAGCGGCAGCAGGTACTGTTCCCGCAGCTGGCGGAGCGGGAGCTCCTGCGGGCGGCGGTGGAAGTTCACAAGCTGGTGACAAAAAGGGCTAAAGAGCCCTTTTGTTGTTAGGCTGTAACACGTGATGGATATATGAATTCATGAAACTCATTGTGGGGCTGGGTAATCCAGGGGACAAATATAAGCTGACCCGGCACAATGTAGGATTCATGACCGTCGATGCCGTGGCTCAGTCTTTCGGAGCAGATGCATATAAAAGTGAGCATAAATCATTGACCACCAGGGTCTCTGTTAACTCTGAACTTATCCTCTTGGCCAAACCGCAAACTTTCATGAACCTTTCAGGCGAAGCAGTTCAGGCTCTTATGGCTTATTACCGGATTGAAATTCAAGATTTGATGATTGCACATGATGAGATCGACCTTGATTTTGGAGCCATGCGCTTCCAAACCCATCGCGGTCATGGTGGACACAACGGAATAAGAAGCATTCATCAAACGCTCGCGACCAACGAGTACAAAAGGATCAGACTTGGCGTTGGGCGTCCACCGCATGAACGCATGGAGATAGCTGACTATGTTTTACAGAACTTCAACGCCAACGAAATGAATTTGCTGCCAGATTTTTTAAATTTGATTTGTGAAGCAGTTGAGTGTTCTATCAAGGACGGTTTTGAAAAGGCGGCAAGCCGCTATAACCGCTGAGCGGAAAGGACATCCTCATGGGTTTGCAAGTTGGAATCGTTGGGCTTCCGAATGTTGGAAAGAGCACTCTCTTCAATGCTCTCACGAGCGCTCATGCAGAGGCCGCAAATTATCCTTTCTGCACCATCGATCCCAATGTTGGGGTTGTCGCAGTTCCAGATCCCCGCCTACCGAAAATTGCCGAAATTTTTAAATCAGAGAAAATTCTGCCGACGGCCATGGAATTTGTGGACATTGCAGGACTGGTAGCTGGAGCCAGTAAGGGAGAAGGCCTGGGCAATCAGTTTCTCGCCAACATCCGCCAGACCAACGCCATCCTCCACGTTGTTCGTTGTTTTGACGAATCAAATGTAATTCATGTGGCCGGAAGCGTGAATCCATTGCGCGACATTGAAACAATCAATACGGAACTGATGCTGGCCGATTTGGAGTCCGTTGAAAAGCGGCTTCAAAAGGTTGAGAAAACGGCTCGGACTTCAAAGGACAAGAAGCTTTTGGCTGAAGCTAGCCTTGCCACCAAGTTTCGTGATGCACTCGCCGCTGGCAAAGCCGCTCGAACGGTTGAAGCCTCAGAAGACGAAAGCCCGCTCCGTCCCGAATTTCATCTCTTGTCTGACAAGCCTGTTCTTTATGTTTGCAATGTCGGTGAATCAGAAATCTCTGGACCAGATAGTCAGTGGGTCCAGGACGTGAGAAAGCATGCTGCCACCGAGCACAATCATGTCATTAAGATATGCAGTTCAATGGAGGCCGAAATTGCTCAACTTCCGGAAAGTGAAAGAGTGGAGTTTCTGGAATCCCTTGGCATCGAAGAGCCTGGACTCCATCGTTTGATTCGGGAGTCCTATAGTTTACTGGCCTTAAGTACCTATTTTACGGCTGGACCAAAAGAAACCCGAGCCTGGACCATTTCAGTTGGAACCAAAGCACCTCAGGCTGCCGGAGTGATTCATACCGACTTTGAAAGGGGGTTCATTCGAGCAGAAACCTACCATTGCAACGACCTCTTCGCACTTGGAACAGAGGCGGCCGTTAAAAATGCCGGAAAGTATCGTGTCGAGGGCAAGGACTATGTTGTCAAAGATGGTGACGTCTTGTTTTTTCGATTTAACGTCTAAGTTGCTATTATCCACTTTTTAGATACCGTTTCCCACATTCTGGCGTAGCGAATTCTCAAAATGGTCAGTGGTCCAGGCAAACTTGTGCCTGTATCACTCCAGAGGTTATGATATCTAAAACGGAGGAAGAGCACCGTGTCCACGATAGAAATATCTTATGAGTTGGGCCCAAATCACCCAACAGCAAAAATTATAGGCAATATTGGTGAACGCCTTGATTTGTACGGCATGCCCTTGTCTGGAATCGACGAGCTCACAATTGATTTTAAGAAAGTTAACTACATTAACTCCATTGGCGTTAAAAATTGGATTAATTGGATCTCTCGCGTTCCCAAAAAACTGAAATTGAACCTGATCAATTGTATCCCAGCCGTGATAAATCAACTCAACAGTGTCATCGGTTTTATTCCTGAAAATGGAGTAGTCGAATCATTTTTTATTCCCTACGCCTGTGACAAATGTGGCCATGAAGAATTGAGTCTTGCCAAAAGAGGGACAAGCTACGACTATCCAGCTCTATCCAGGCCTCCTAAGCATTTGGTTCCAGAAAACATCCTGTGTCCAAAGTGCGGCGAAAAAATGGAGATGGACATGCTCCCAATGCGGTATTTTTCTTTTCTTTCAGGCTCCAAGTCGCAAAAGTAGCAACTCAGTCTTCTATTGTGGCCAGGATTTGAGATCACAGAGCACGCCGTCTTTTAGACCAACCGCCGGCATTTCCACCGAAGCATACCCAAATCCAATCATAAACTCATAAAGTATAATGGCAGCCGGCAAAATCACATCGGCCCGATCTGGCTTTAATCCCAATTCCTCTTGTCGCGACTTTGTGGACATCGACTGAAGAAGACTGATGAGCATCTCCAATTCGGAAAAACTCATCCTCAGGTGTGTGCGAATTCCCAAAAACTGGAAAGCCAGCCGACCAAGGCAACGAGCATTGCCACCCGTAACGATTAAAATCTCTGATAGTTTCGTTTCAGAAAAACCATGACGCCTGATAAACCCCCTCACAACCTGGCGAATTCTCCTTCGCATCTGTTCAAAATCGCGGTCAGGGCTATAATCTTTGATCAACCTCACTGTTCCCATTCGCAAACTATCAATAACTGTGACCTTTCCCTTTCAAGATAAAATCGTCTCAACACTCCCTCCACCAATATCGATAATGAGCGCATCCAACTTTCTCGAACCAAAGAAGCGCGAAATCGCCATTAGCACCAGACGAGCCTCCTCTCGTCCATCTATCACCTCAACTTTTATTTGGCTTGAAATAAAAATCCGATTGATGAGATCTGAGGCATTGCGAGCTTCTCTAAAAGCACTCGTCGCCACTGCCTTGTGCTGAATGACTCCGTAAAAGTCCATGATTTTCCGGAATCTCCGAAAGGCCTGAATAAGATCAGAAGCCGTTTTTCTTTTTATGGAGCCAGATGCGAAAACATCTTTCCCAAGACGAATTGGGATTCGAACAACTTCAATCGCCTGAGGAGATTGTCCTCTGATGCATTTTCCAATCACCATGCGAATGGCATTTGACCCGGTATCAATTCCAGCCAAGAACACTAAAACTCCTCTTCTTCATTGAACTGATCTTCGGATCGAGCTGCCAATCGCTGCCTTGCCAAGTCCATAAAAATTTTCTGGCAATTAATCTCAGGATCGGGATCTGAACTCGCACGCAAAACATAAGTTCCGTCAGGAGACATATCCCATGCCAGGCGAGTATCAGAAATTTGAGTATTCAGAATACTCCACATCCGCTTCTTCAATTGAGAGTCTTCAATTGGCGCAGCAACCTCTACGCGACGGAGCAGATTTCTCGACATCCAATCCCCGCTGCCAATGTAAAATATCCCTTCCACTTCTTCAGCGGCTCCAGATCGAAAGTAAAAGATTCTCGCATGCTCCAAAAAGGGTCCAACTATCGAAATGACTCGAATTGTTTCACTGAGCCCAGGAACTTGAGGTCGCAAACAGCAAAATCCGCGAACAATCAAAGTGATTGGCACGCCCTCTTTTGAGGAATCGTAAAGGGCATCAATGACATCTCTGTCTTCAAGACTGTTCATCTTCGCAATAATTCCGGTTGGCAGGCCCTGCTTGGCATTCTCACGCTCACAGGCAATCAAATCCAAAAATCGCTTCTTCATAGACACAGGAGAAACCAAAAGTTTTTTATAATCAGACTTTAAACTGCGACCCGTAAGAAAGTGGAAAACTTCAACTAACTCACTGGTTATCTCATGGTTGCTGGTGAACAACCCCAGATCTGTGTAGGCAGACGCAGTTGTTGCATTGTAATTTCCAGTTCCTACGTGGGCATAAAGCCTAAAAACACCGCTTTCATGTCTGACTACAAGGGCAATCTTTGAGTGAATCTTAAGCCCAACCATTCCATAAATAACGTGGACCCCAGCTTTTTCCAGCTCCTGTGCCCACCGAATATTTCTCTCCTCATCAAAACGCGCTTTCAATTCAACAAGACAAACCACCTGTTTGCCTCTTTCCGCCGCCTCAATCAAAGTCTTGATAATTGAGCTGTCCTTGTCAGTTCGATACAATGTCATCTTTATGGTTACGACGTTTGGATCCTCAGCCGCTGACTGCAAAAATTTTTCTACGGTAGCGGAAAAACTCTCATAGGGGTGATGAACCAAAATATCCCTGGACTTAATCACCTGAAAAACAGGGTTCTCTTCCTGTCCAAAATAAGGGGAAATAACTGGGCTCCACGGAGCAAATCGCAATTCAGGAATATTGAGCTCTGGCAAAGGATCAAAATCACGAAAACGCAGTTCCAGGGGAAAAGGCAAAATTTCATCGTCAGAAATATCTAAATGCTCCTTCAGAAATCCCAGCAGAAATTCGTCCGGCTGGGGACCGTGCTCCAATCGAACAACTTCTGAAAATTTTCGGCTTTTTAACTCGGCCTGTATAAGATCCATCAGGTCCTCTGCGTCGTCCTCGTCCGTCTCAACGTCAGCGTTTCTGGTTATCTTAAAAGGCATGACTCTTTCGATCTGCATTTTTGGAAATAAATCTTGAAAATGAGCCGTAATAATATCGATAAGATGAATGAAAAAATACTCTCCCTTCACCCTTTTGTCCTCAACAGAAACCCAGCCCGGCAAATACTTGGGAACTTTTACTCTCGCAAAAAGGTCCTCAGACTCGCCCGGCACGCGAATCACCGCGGCCAAAGAGGTCGACAAATTCGACAAAAGTGGAAACGGATGTCCCTGATCAACAATCATGGGAGTCACCACAGGAAAAATGCGCTTTTTAAAAAATTCCCGACACCAGGATTGTTGCTCGTTATCCAGTTCTTCCCATGATGATAGGTGAATTCGCTTTTCCTTCAATTGGGGCAAAATGGATGTTCTCAAAAGTACTTCGACCCGATCAAACAGACCGAGAACCTGAAAGCGAATGTTTTCGAGGCGATCTGAAACTGACAATCCCGCCGTAAGAATCGGAATATTCGCAAGCTTTTTTTGCTGAAGACCTCCGACACGCTTCATATAAAATTCGTTGAGGTTATTCTGAAAAATATTGAGAAAACGAACGCGCTCAAGGAGAGGAGTTCTCTCATCTTCAGCTTGAAAGAGAACTCTCTCATTAAATCTCAACCAACCAATGTCACGATCTAAATACAATTCCATACCTTGGACCCAATGTATATGCTACCGGCACAATCTTTCAAAACAAACTTTTAAAAAAAATCATGATGCACATATTCAATTCGGGAGAACCTCACACAGAGCCGCTGCAATCAAAGGTGCGGTACTCAAAATCCTTCCCTTTCTCGCCTTGCCAAATAAAAAGATAGGTAGAACCGCTCAATTTCTGCCATATTAACCGGACAGGCCGATCCCCACTTTCCTCAATGATCTTTTGATTTTGCATCTTTTCGAGATCCAGTCGGGACACACGTATCAAACCAGAGGAAGCCTTTTCAGATTCCAAAATCATCACTTCGCCATTTTCGCTCAATCCCTGGACAATCAAAGGATTCTCCTGGTCTTTAAGCTCTAAAAGAGATTTAGGCTTCTTTTGACCTGGATCTAAACTAAAAATAATTGCTCTCCCAGTTGAACTCAGTAGCGATCTCAGGAAAACCATATAAATTCTCTTAGCTACCAAGTCCATCCGTTCGATTCGGGAATTAAAATTCTCACTCGTTAACAAAGCTTGAGTTTCAAGAAAAGATCCAGCTTTTCTCTCACCTATCCAAAACTGTTTAGAAAATCCCTTTTCGCCGCTCAGAAGAACTTCCTGACCAAGAACCGAAAGATCTTCAAATCCGGAAAGTCCGCTATCCTTGCATCTAAAACGCTGCACGCCCTCATCCGTTATGACCTGGACAACTTCAGCCTGCTTTGGCACATAGCGCTCACTTGGAAGACCTAGCACCTTTCCCAAATCAAATGTACCAACAGTTCCTTTGTCTGGATTCAGGTACACAATCTTCTCGCCTCGATCAGCCGCCACCCCAAATTTAGCCCTCGTTCCAAAATCCTCCCCACACTCCCCAATAAAGCTCAAAACTCTGGCGGCCTCAGATCGGACCTGCTCGCTCACGTTCTCTGTGGAGGAATCATTCCTCGGTATCCCCATTACGGAGGCGCCTGATTGACCCAAATCAAGAACCAGAAATGAATTTCGTCGTCCCCATTGAAGGTTCCAGATCAAGGTAGAACTTCCAAAAGCCACGACTTTACTGCTCTTTAACTCACTCTTTATGTCGCTTGAATTGAGACAATATTTATCCCCGGGAGAGCTACACAATATGTCCTTTCGCTTTTTCAGCGAGGTTGAAAGCTTCCATTGATTGTCAAAAACCAGTTGATGCTGAAGAAGAGCCAAATCATTTTCCGAGTAAGTCCACACAGATATTTCGCCACTTAAATTACCCCAAACCAGAAGTTGTTGAGAACTCGGCTTAAGATCTCCAAATTGCAGCTGACCTTGGCTTTTCAAGGAACAACTCTTAGCAAGCTTCAATTTTTTATCTGGCTTGTCTAAAGATTTTTCTTTTGCCTCTGGAGCAGCCTGCTCCCTGGCTGGGTTTGTTCTGTTGAAAATATCGGGATATCTCTCTTTTAGAATGCCAACGAAAAGGGCCATCGCAAGAATCAGGGCGGCTCCAACTAAAATCCAAAATGCCTTCGGTAATTTTCTATTCTGCTTCATTTCTTTTCTACTCGAATATCTAAAAAATTGAAATTCCAGTCATAACCAAAAATCGAAGGTCTTTGTAAGAACTCGCGTCCTGAAAAATAAGATCTGTGGCCATATCAGATCTCAACTCAGCAAAAAATCCAAGTCTCTTGCGAAGAGGATACTGATAGGTTGCCGTCACTGACATGAGATTTCCGCTGAGATCAGAGGTAGGACCAGCTACGATACCAGTGCCCAAAACCTCGGCACGAAGAGAATAAACGGCTTCCTTCTGTCCCAGGTAATTTATTGCGCTTACAAGACCCCAACTAAAACCTGTTGCTAACTCAGCTTCCGATTCGTAAAAAAATTGACCCATCACAGCCACTAATTCAACATCTAGTTTGGTAGGGATTATTTGATATCGGGATCTCAATACAATAGAATCTCGGGATTGTATTTTCACATTGTCTTCTGAATCTCGGATATGGAATCCTCCCAAGCCAATATCAAAACGAGGAGTCACCCGAGAACTATAGTTAAATCCACCACCCAAATCACCTTCTCTGTTTTGTATCTCGTTCCATCCATTAAAAATCATCCCAGAGATTTCAGAATAACTCCAGTTTCGAGAATACCTGATCCCTGTCAATCTTTGTGGCAAAATGAGACTGTCAACAAAACTGGGAGTGTAGGCTCCTTTAAACAGACCTTCCCCCTCACTCATATGCCAGGGTCCTTGAAAACGGCCAGCAACAAATTCACTCGATGCTGATCTCCCAATTATTACATTTGCCTCAGAGAACAGATGCTCCAAAGTTGACTCCGTTGGAGACCCGTCCATATTTCGCCACAGGGCGCTCGATCGAGATCCTGACTCTAATGATAGAAAATAGGAAAAATCATCTTGAGCAGAACCCTCAACGACAACTTTAACCTGTCCCAACCCAAACCCACGATGTGGCACTCCAACATCAAGAGGTGAGAATTCGATCTCATTTCCAGACACAAATGAATAAACAGCGTCCATAAAAATTCTCAAATTGCCCGAAGATGATAGCGAATGAAAGGAAGAACTGGCCTCAAATGAAGCAGCCTTCTCCGCTACGGGATTCTCGGCTGCAGGATTCTCGGAACTTAAGGTATTTTCCGCAGCAGGTTGAATTGTCTGACTTGAAACAGCTCGCGACAGTTGTGTTTTGTCCTTCTGTTCAAAATGGTTCCCAACCAACTCCCAAACATCCACTCCCTTCGTCGGCAATTTTTGGGCTAAAATTTTTACCTCTTGGCCCTTCCAGGGAACGATCAATTGTGCAGATCGCGGAGTGCACTGCTTCAGTTTAGCCATCAGACGACGCCTCGATAACTCCGTCCTTTTTCGACAATCCAAATGCAATATTTGCAACGCAGTTGACTCGCACTGGCTGGTATTAACCAGTCCACCAACCAAGCTCACATCAAGACAATCTTTCCCATGCTCCACCCTCAACCCAAAGGCTTTGAAACCAAAGCCTGCCACGAGAAAGAAAAAAACAGAAACAACGGAAACAACGGAAACAACGGAAAAAACCTTTGGTTGCAACTTAAGACAGCTCTTCAAACTGATTCCCCATGTCACTTGTTCTGAATCATGCTAGCACTTGGCTTAGCATCGGCACAACTTAAATCCCTGATCCCGCTTTCGGAACCAGCGATGCCCACGCTTTTTAAAAAGCAAGCTTTGTCAAGATAGAGCTTGTAGAAGCCATTCTTTAAAATCAAAGGAAAATTCGAAATGTAGGGCCCCACCAAACTGTCTTTGGCATCGTAGACGTAGTAGCCAACCGTTTTTGGATAGTTGAGTTGCACAACACCCGCTGAGGCAACTTCATAATCATGAAGACCCTTCGGGACCACCAAAAAGGAGGGAATGATTTCTTCAAAATAAGGCTTCTTAAATAAACGCAATTTGTATTTGCCAGTTTTTGCCAGATAGGCCTTGTCACTTTTAAAGCGATGAATGACTTTTGCGTTCACGTCAAGTAGCTCAACATCCATGAGTCCCTTTACGAACTGAACATTAACAGTACCGCTGCCATCGACCCGAAGAGTGACCTTATTGTTAGCCTCAATCGTGAATTTTGGAAATCGATAATAGGGGTTCAGCGCAACCTCAGCATCGTAAAGTCCTGGTGGAACTCGAATCGACCACCGCGCTGTGAAAGATCTAAAAAAAACTCTGGTTCCGTCATCCCAGCGATAGAGATTAACCATGGCCGCAGGTTCCGGAGAGATTACCTGGAGATTGTTTCCAGTTTTGATCTGATTAGAGATTTTGGAAACCGCATCAAACAGCTCTTCTTCGTTATTCGCTGTCGTGCTAAAATTACCCAGACATTTGACTTTTTCGTAATCCTTAGAACGAGGATCAAAGCCAATCCCCACAACAAATATCTTGATATCAAGTTTTGGATTTTGCTCAACCTTTTTTGCCAATTTGCAAGGATCGCCTCCACAGGTTTCCTTCCCGTCCGTAAAAATGACGATTCGTTTAGGCCCGTCGTACTTTTTCAAGTCATCAATGGCTGCCTCCATGCTGTCATTGAGAGGCGTGCGACCGATTGGCATAATGACCCCCATCTTTCTCTCAATTTCTCCCATGTTTCTTTCCTGGAAAGGGATGGCCAAATAATTGTCCTTGCAATCGTTCCTGAGCTTCGATCCATAAACACGTGTCCCAACCATGGCTTTTTCCTTCCACTGGTCGATCAGATAGTGGGACAAAACTTTTTTTGTGATATACATCTTGGTCTTATTGCTATCCATCAACTGCCCCATAGAACCAGAACTATCCACAATCAATTCGACCTTCGGCAATTTGACCTCGGTCAAATCAGGATTCTGTTCTAAACTGACACTCGCTTCTGAATTGACTTCAAGGTCTTCTTCGGACTGAGCAGGCGCCTGATACTTGTCTTCATCCGACAAAGTATTGGCTCGAATAAATTCGGGAGTGAGTCCTCTCCATTTACGCGATTCAGGGTCTTTCCCTGCTCCCCATGCCAAGCTGGGTTCCAAGAACAATGAAGTGCCCAAGAAAGCCAAAATCAGAAATTGAAATGGAAATGGAACTCTCATTGATACCAAACTCACGTGCTTCTACCTTGGGTTTAAAAATTTTCCCACATAATCATCAAATCGCAATCCAAAATTAAGCATCCAGTAGCTGTACTGTTCTTTGTATCGACCTCCCTCTGGAATTACATAAAACCCACCTTCTTCGCTTTTAGTTGGACCACTGTAAATGAGATCATAGCTTCGCACCACATACTTGCCTGAGACGATCCAGCGGCTGGCTATAGGCATCCATTTGAGATAGATCACACTTGTCGCTCCGATAGCATACTCAAAGGATTTAGATCCACCTGAGGACTCTCCTCGACTGATAGTAAGATCTGTCGCGGTGAGAGATGGCACATAACCCGCTTCAACAGAAAAGTTTTGAAGAATAAGGGGAGGAAAGTATTTATCTGTTTTCCATAATTCGCTGCCAAAACGAGCCTCTATCCGCAACCCAACACCGAATCCATTGTACTGAGACGAAATCAAAGCTTCGTCAGGATTGATTGTTTCGAACTTATCTGTCAAAGAATAAAATCTGAGGACAGGTCTCAAGATCCCCGAATTGTATCCGCGAAAACGATAGTTGAACCCGAATTGGGAGAAACTGTATGTGGATTCTCCCACATCTCGAAAGTAGGTGGATGTTGGAAAAATGCCAGAAAAATTATTGTACTCGTAACCAAAATTCCAAAGAAATTCAAAATACCAAGCGAAACTGATAGACTGAAAATTGAAACTATTTGCTTTTTTATAGGCATTTGCTTGAGTTGAGGATGTGGGATAAACCGAACCAGACAATGTACCGATCAGAATTTCGACGTAGCCGGGTTCAGGAGGCAAAGGCACACTTTCTGTTTCCAATGGAGATTCTAAGACCATTTCTTCATCTTTATCTGAAGGCGACCACGGGGGTGCCATAATGGTAATAAGATCGCCCTTATACGGGGCTTTCATAATTGAAGCTGTGTTGAGCTCTACCACAACTTCCTGTCCCTTCTGTCCCACCACGGATCCAGAAGCCACAATATCAACCACATCCCCTTCCGGTCGCATAATCAATATGTGAGTCCCGACCTTGTAGGTTGATTTCGGAGCGAGAAAAACCAAATACCCATCCTCATTGATTTTCTCTACATTTTCCAAATTATTCGTAATCTCTTTTGCTTTTTGTTCGTACTCAGCAACTCCTGTTAGGACAGCGCCACCACTAGGAGCCTCTGAAAGCTGAGGCTGCAAGGCCTGCTGAGGGGAAGGTTGCGGTTGCGCTTCAATAAGTATTGCACATAAAACAAAAAACAAAATGGAGAGGATACGAAAGCTCCCCCAAGAGCTGGGCATTTTCGACATAGCTTATTGGATCACATTGATTCAATGAAGCAAACTCTTTTAAGAAGAGAGAGGCAAATACCTCACCAACTCATGGAATTTATTACCTCACCTTGAAAACCGTCGCACCCGATCGATTGACCAACAAAATGAGCCCACTGTCCGCAAGCACCTGAACTGAATCAAACTTCTGAGAAGTTGGAAATTTATAAATAGCCATCCCGTTTAGCGTATCAATCGTGTAGACTTGATTTCCGTCTCTGCTGATCCCTACAATCAATCCCGTATTTGGACTATAGGCTATTCTCACCCCAGACATGGGTAAATCTGTCGGTGAAGCTTCTATTTCATCGACTCCCACGAAGGTCAAATCACCAGCTCCCGGAACTGCGATTGAGTCCTGAAGCTTCGCAATCCCACCCGTCCCAGCAAGGTGAATATAAACCCGCGAATTCGCCTGATCCACAACCATATCTGAAGGCAGACTGTCCTCGTGACCAGGAATACCATCGAAGATATTCAAAACTGCAATGGGGGCGCCAGGGTTTGCCCCCGAAAACGTAGGCGCGATGTTAAAAACCAACAGGTTATAGGTCTTTGACACTTCATCTCTCGTTACAGCATAAAGACGCGCCAAAGCAGTGTTGACTGCTAGCGATTGGATCTTGGAGGTGGTTGTATAAAAGGCGGTACTCGCTCCGGAGTTCTTATCCCAGTAAAGCTTATTGAGAGACAAATCTGCAAAGAAAAGATAAATCGATCCCGAATTCGTCAATTTGGCCCGTGGTAAAACTCCATAATCACCATCACCATTGTAATGATTCTTTGTGCAAACACCCGTACATCTCTGGGCGTTCGCAAGAGGAACCGGCAAGGTTCGATAATTGCCATACAAACGAACCGAGTTAGTTGTCGCAGAGTATGGACCGGCCCGAGCTGTCAGGGGCGTCAGCAACAAATCAAAGGCAGTCGCAGATGTCATCTTGTAAGATATATTGCAAGTTCGATTCGTACTACCCCAAGCAAGATCCTCGTAATAGTTCCAAGCCCCCGTTGTCAGCAAGCCGTTAACATATTGCAGAGACCAAGCAAAATTTTTGACGGTGGGACCAACTTGATATTTTCCAGCAAAAGCGAGATAGTCAATATCATCAGCCCCAAATCTCGTGTGAACAGCAGTCTCAGTGTTCCACTCAATCCCTGTAAGAACGGTCGGAGCTCGAGCTGTCACCAAACTGAAGCTTGATTCAGGAACGGGATAGGTGTTTAAAACCTGAGCGATCCAGCTGTCTGTGGCAACATAATTTCCATCAGTGACTTCAGCCGTTATTCTGTGTTGTCCGATTAACAAGGGACCTGTTCCATCAGGATCTACAGTTCCGTCCATATATCCAGGCCTGTAAGCAAACTCATCCCCCTCATCCGATGCAAGAATCCCATCGACGTACCAGCGATAAAATAGCTGATCATTTAAGTTGGCATCTGAACCCACGGCCTTAAAAGTGAAGGATTCTCTCTCGTCAAGATAAACTACGCTCACATTTGGAAGGCGAGCAATGGTAGGGGCTGCTTCTGTTGGCGCCAAGGGATTCTGAACCTGCAAGAAGAAAAAGCTCGTATCATAGGCTCCTGTCACTTGATCAGTCACTCTCACCTGGACTCGGTGCCAAGTTAAGGGATCAGCAGGATCAGTGACATCCGTTATCAGAGGATTCCAAGTGATGACCCCGCTGGTGTCAATGCATACGCCGTTCGGGAGAGCACAGGCCCGAGGTGAAACTTCAATGGAATAGGTCAAAGGATTCTTGAGAGAATTCTTCACGATTGTTTTGTAAGTAAATGAATTGGCCGTGAGACCAGCCGCCGTTTGAACCATAAAGTGCTCGGGCTGATCGCTCCCATCCAGCCTTGGGCTGACCCAAAAAACAGGAGACGTAACCGTCAGTTCAAGTGGAGTTGTACCACTTAATCGCGATGACAGGGTACCACTTCGCGCCAAATCTCCATTGTCTGTCACCATGATGGTAGGTCGATGGACCCCAATTTGTCCGATCTGAGGGCACCATTCCAATCTGTAGGTATAGTATATATAGCCTCCAGATATATTTGGACCGGAAATTCGCGTCAATTTAGGAAGAGCCAAACTCTCGTTTAGGTTGATCTCACCCGCCCCAGAACGACAAGCACTTGCTCCCACTCCCTTGTTGCCAGAGTAATTGCTCAGATAGTTATAAACCTCATCTTCCCACAAAAGTTGAGATGCATGACAATCATAGAGAGGCGATACGGGATTGCCATCAAATGAAGCGCCTGGATAATAGAGAAGATTGCTATTGCTGTCTTCGCAGCTAGTGAGACTGGTCACAAAACTGCCACCTGTTGGAGTAGCCAGATCTTTATCGCGAACCTGGAAGGTCGTTGTGAAATAGGTATCTGCTTGAATATTGAATTTATTGTTTGTGCCAATCGCCAATATTTCAGGAGAATTGTTGCGGTTTACGGCCTTAACTAGATAATAGGCATAAGCTGATTGGCGCACGGCAGGCTCGCTGATCGCATCAAATGTTTGAACCCTGATGACGAAACCCTCTGTAGTCGATAGAGCCTTCACTTCGGCATCGGTGGGAGTCCATTCAATTGCACCTGTTGTCTTAGCTCCCAAGCCATTTGGAAAGGCCACATAGCTTTCAACTCGCACTGTTAGGCCTGCTGGTTTAGGAATCCAAGTGGATGTTTTCCTGTCATACACCTGAGTATGAAGACTATATCCCAAACGTTTGTAATCATAGGTCGCATCCATATCCATCGAAAAAATCTGAAATTTAGAAAAACTCCCTTCGACAGCAGATCCAAGATCAATTGACGTGTTTTGGTCAGCGCGTAGCACAGGCGGATTCCAATTTCCGTCGGTGAAGTAAGGCGCATTGTTTATCTCTTTAACGTTTATACTGAGCAAAACAGTCCTAATATTCGAGCTAGGAGGGAGGTTAAATCCTGAATCATTCACAGACACCTTAAATTGAAATGTCTTCGAAATATCTAAGGCATCTGGATTGTATCGCAGATAACAATAGCGCGATTGATGATGGGTATATCCTGCCGTATCGTTACAAGGAGTGCAACTGGAAGCGAAAGCACCTACAGAAGCAGCGGGATTCCGACAGAGCATAAAGGGACCAACTGGAGGCGTTGTGCTGCCATCAGAAACAAGGCTAAAGGAGTAACGATCATCCAGGTCCTTCGCCAAAAGCGTGTTCGAAGTGTTATCTGTGACAGAGATGGGCATTCCCAAAACCGCGTTGCCCTCTAGTACCTGCAAATAGGTCGCAGAGTTAAAACTGGGAGAATAATTGTAATCCGCATAATTGGCACAATAGCTAAAGTCCGAAAAGGCCGCATTAGGATGCTTATCCATTATTCGCTCGATTGGCACGGTCTTCGTGGCTTCACCTCCCGCAAAACTAACAGCCGCAACCAGCTTATATTTTTTTAAACTATTTGTTTGAAAAGTGTAATTAGCCGGATCTAAATTCAAAACGCCAGCCGGATTTGCCCGGGTCACTCTCAAATCTCCATATTGGTAAAATGAGGCCAAATTCGTTACAGTCAACGCGGGAGGTGATGGCAAAGTGCTATTTACAACTGTAATCTCATTGGCCAGCGCATCGGCTCCATCAAAACCGCGAACGGTCCAACAGAAAGATGCGTCATTTGCAGGCTCATTGTTGGCCTTGTACTTGTATATGATTCCTCCCAGTTCAGAATAATTGCTATCCACATTGGTCGTGACTAAACTCGGATCAGGGAGCACGCCATGCTGAGTGAGGGACCCAACTGGAATTTTAAAATTGATTCGACGGATATCGACGTTCGCAACGGTCGTACCACCCATCGGTATAAGGGCGTTGTTAACGACCTCATACTTCAGAGTGGAAACCGTCCCGCCAAGAAGAGTTTCATTCGTCCGTAAAATCAATCCCGAAGGAATAACCACAGCCGCAACTGCAGGAGAAGGAAGAGTAAATGTGGCCTTTCCAAGCTCCGTGCTGAGCAGACTTGGATTGGTGACTGTTACTCCCGGTACACTCAAGAGTCCCGGGTTCTCAATAATCTTAAGCGTGTTGGCCGCTGCCGTGCGGTTCAGAGGCGTCAACGGAATAACAACTGCATCAAGAGGGGATTCCATCGTAACGGCTGCCGCGGTCTGATAATAAACACGAAATCCTGAAGCCGCGTAGTCTGTCCAAAACTGTGTACCAGCATTTATGGTAATATCACTGCTCCCTGAGCCAGGCCGCTGCAAGGTCACTGTTGAGGCATAGGGGCTAGCTTCATTGTTACTAAAACATTGGCTCATTGTGGAGAGCTTCGTTTCATACAAGAAATCGGCTTGTCCTGCTTTTCGCTTCAATACCACAGGTCCCATTCCAGCTCCAGGATCACAAGATTGCAGATGAGGGAGAACTCGTGTGGGAATATTGATCGACTGGATCAGAGGAGGATCAAAATCTCCATCTGTGTACGGAGCCGAAACTGCTGTAATAGGGCTTAGCGCCTGAACTGGATTGGTCAGCAGCGGCGTGGTTCCTGACTTACAAGGAACTTGGTTAACATCAGCAGCAATCAACGTAATTGTTTGTGGTGCCACAACTCCGCCATGATCATCACTCAAAACAACAACAAAGTTGGCCGTTTTTCCCAAATGAGTTGGCCGCCAAACAAAATGAAAGGTCGTCCTTGATGCCGTCACCGTAGGAGGCGACTGGGTAACTGAAGAGCCAAAGTTTCCAGTCACTGTGGCTGAAATGGTATCAGGTGGAGTCGTTGTAGGGTCCTCGTTATCAGGATCAACGACCGCAATATCAAAACTAAAATCTCCAGTACCCAAAGGATTTGCCATCAAACATTGATCGAATTCTATGGGTGTAGATTGGTTTGGATTCGTCGATATAATACCTCCTCCTAATATGTAAGGAGGAGTGTTCACGTCTAGAACTGTGAGATTGATTCCGCGCAGGGCCAAACCCTGCTTTCCATCATCAAGACGCAAATCAACAAAGGCGCTTCCTTTTTTCGCATCAGCATTGTCTGGCTTCCACTCCAAAGTGACAGCACTGCCAGTCACCGTGGCTGGTCCAACAATACCGTTGATTTTAACTGGCGATGAAAATCCCGTTGAATTCAAAGACCAGGTCAAATTGTCAAAGTCTGGATCAACCCCAGTTAAATTGCATCTCCATGTCTCTTTTTCTCGAATTGCTGGAAGGCAAGTCCCACTGATCACGGGCTTGCGATTAAAATCTTGAATAGCAAGCTCCCAATCGATTTTTAGCACTCGCCCACCGTCCGTAATTAGAACCTGCAAATCATAGTTGGCTCCGCCCCCATCAAAGGACCCAGGGGTCCATGAAAAGTGCTGCGTGTCTGTGAGAATGATTTCCCCTTTTTGCTTCCAAACGTAAAACAGCATATCTCCGTCAACGTCGGTTGCTTCGGCATTTACTTCTAAAAGAGATTGCTCCTTTCCTGCTACGAGACCAGGAGGCGTGGAAGTAAAAATATCTAAAACCGGAGGATTGTTGGGAACTCCAAATGGAAAAGGTGCCGTCAAAACTTCACCCATAGAGTTAAAATTGAATTGAGCTCCAATGCTCGCCAGCAAATTCAAGAACTCTAGGTTATTAGACAAGCCATTCTTATAAAATTTATAGAGTAAATCTGGATTCATCTCTTCGTTCAGGCCAAATGTCGTCAAACGCTCCTGAGTAAATTTATCGACATAATTTTGCAAAAGAGAGATTTGGTCCTTGCTATAAGTCTTAAGAGATTTGCTGGGATAGTTGGCCAAAATTTGATAGACAAGTGTTGTTTGAAGAGATGGGTAAACTATTTTATCTTGGTCGGTCACAAGAGCGAATAACTCGGTATCGTGATAATCCATTCTGACCTGGATGACGTAAGGTCCCGTCAGGGTCATATTCTTTGGTGAAATAATAGAATGAACTTTTCCTCTCGCGAGCCTGTCCGCTGAGAGTGGAGTAATGTCTAAGACAGTCTCTAAAACAGCATTGTCGTCGGTGGGAGATCGCAAAAGAACTTCGTAAAGATCATCTGAGTAATACAAAAAGTGGTCAACATTGAACTGTATTTGTCCACCAGGAGGAATAACGATGGCGTCACCCTCCTTTTTGCAACTAAAAGCAAAGGCCTGAGCAAAGATAAGAAAAATCAGTAACTTCAAACGTACCACGTACTTCCCCTAAAAAAATCTCTCAATAAAAGAGAAAAAATCCCCCCAAATCAACGCCCTTCAAGGCAGCTTCGCCATCGTAGCCAGGTGTTACAATCATATAATCTGCTGAATTATCTCCATTTACATCTCCCAAGGACGACTTCTTTGAAAAGAATATTGCCCCAGGAAGATCGAATTTTGGAACGATCATGAATGGCTTATAGCGACCGAGACTATCAGCAACTGAATTCAGATCGGGATATTCAGAAGTGAAGATCCCACGTGAGCTGCCAAAATAGATGATACCTCTTCCGATATCATTGTAATCTCTCGTCAGATCATCCCAGTTTCTGCCTCCTATCAAAACATCGTCATAGCCATCCTTGTTGACATCACCCATGCCCTTTCTGCCGCCGACGACATTGGTCCCATTCATATCCCCAGAAGTTGATCCCAAAACGAGAAACTTCTGCATTGGCAGTTTTGGACCGCTCGGGGTTTGACAATCACTCGCAAAGTTAATACTGGATATTTGCCCCGCATCTGTTGGACTGGACCATAGGAACTGGCGATTAAAGTTCGATTCGTTTTGTGTCAATGAAAGCATTGCTATTTCATTGTCTGCCCCGCACAGCGGGCCATAATAAACATAGGCCATACCTGGCGCCCCGTAACTTAGGGATCCTTCATTGGGAGTCGTCACAACGAGATCCTCGTATCCATCCTTATTTAAATCTCCTGCGACACTCATAAAGGACCCAAAAAGCCGTCTCGTGCCGTTGGATGGATTAGACACTTCATAGGCTATCTGTGGCATCAAGGCCCTCAATTTTTGATTTCCCAGAAGCTGAGTCCCCAAGGCCTTGTCATCCACAGCTGGATTAGTGAGAGTGCTCGGGCAAGAGGCCAGTGAGGAATAGCTCATGTAATAGCTCGTTTCTGGACCTGCAACGAGACCCTCATCGGATCCCCCAAATACATAGATTCGCCCATAATCTCGAAGTGTCGAACCTTGAAGACAGGTTAAGTCTTCGAATCCCATGGCGCCAACCAAAAGATCATCAAAGCCGTCATTGTTATGATCCATGACGACAACTCCGGACCCAAACAAATGTCCCAACTCGGCGTAGCCATAGTTCACGTTCTCAAAAACCGGATTGCGTAAAAATTGTCCCTTACAGGACTTAGCTGGCCCTGGCGAACAAGCCCGTTGGGCCGCGTTGGATTCAGAATCATATCCACTCACGGCGTAAGTGGCATTCGTCAACGAAAAGTCTGTGCCTGGCGAGGCGAGACCTCTCACACTTGGCGTTTGCAATCCGTTTACTGAGCCATAGAGAACATAAACGATACCATGATTGGGCACAGCTGCACCTGTGCTGCACCTCGCATCGCTTGATGCCGGAGCGGGATTGCAATGCCATCCCGCTCCGGCTCCAATTCCAAGAACATTCAATTCGACAGGAGGCAATTTGGGATCGGTCAATGTATTCATCGGAGGACTGGACGCTCTGGGGTTGGCAATCACCACGTCTTCAAATCCGTCTCCGTTCAAATCACCGTGAACAAGCAATTCATTTTCAATTGAAGTGTTGGTCCCAGAACCTGAGCATCCAATAGAGTTGCAACCCACAGTATTTTCTGAAACTCCCGGTATAAAGGACTGTGTTACGATCTGAGGATCGTTCACGTCGGGAATCCAAGAGGGATTGGAGACAGCTTGAAGTCCCCACCCGTTCCATAATAAATGATGAGGGAGCTAGAGGTATCGATAAAAGCCACATCATCAAAACTGTCACCATTCACATCGCCAACAGGTAAAGCGCGAGAGACCCAAAGGTCAGATACATTATTGGGCTTAAGGATTAACTGCGGCAAACGAATTCCTGTCTTCGTCGAGCTAATACTTTGATTAACGGCCGGATAACAACTGCTCAGATTTTCACTTCCAGGGAGGAAAATTTTTGACGGGTTACTGCGACAAAGTTCTGTTGTTACCAAGCCAAGCTTTGATCCATAGTAAACAATCGCATCCAATGTTCTAACGCCCGCAGACGATATTTTGATCATGCGCCCAACAGCATCATCATAGCCATCTCCGTTCAGATCTCCAACAATTTGAGTCCTGTAATAGAGATAATCGGACAAGGTAGCCAAATCGTCACTCAGCTTCAGATCACTTTCAGACCGAATAGCTGGAAGAGTTGTCCCGTTTGCTGTGTTGAAAAGGTGGATCATGCCAGCCCCTGGCCGATGGGCCTCATCTCCAGGTGCTCCAACCGCAATGTCAATCAAAGACACGGAGGCTCCAAAGTCACCATTAAAATTACCCGAAGCAACGGAAGTCCCTAACCTGTCGTCACTGTCGCCCTGCTCGCTATAAAGCTTAGAAAACACCGAAGTCACTCCAATATTTGGAGCACTTCGATACACATAAATAGCTCCCGAGCCTGCTCCCTTGGTGCTATCATTTGGTGCCCCTACGACAATATCTAAAAGTCCATCCCCTGAAATATCTGAGGCAACAAAGGCTCCGCCAGATGACCCCATCTGCGTACTCGTCGCAATAGAATCAGATCGCAATACCGTGGGAGCACAAGCCATTTGATTGGAAATCAAAGCATGGTTAGTAAAATCAACACAGGCCGGATCGTTGATCCTGAAATCCCCATCAGGTCCACTGTCTCCTCCGACCGCCACTCCTTTAAAATCAATGCCCTCAAAAAGTCTTCCACCATTTCCAAAAAATTGCCACAAATGCCCAACGTCCGTATTGGCCGAATCACCGTAAGGTGCCGACACAAGGACTTCAGAAAACCCATCCCGATTAGGATCTTTAAACGAAGTCAAAATAGTGTTGTTCTCATCGTACCTGGATTGATTTCCAGCAATCAAAACGGCTGTGCCAAACCCTACTGAGTTGGCAATTCTCGGAAATAGAACCCTAAAGCTGGAGGAATTGGTAAGGCAGGAGTAATGATCTCGTTTTGAAATCATTCCTCGCTCCTGACAGGACCAATAATTGCTGCGATAGGGTTTATCCACGTCTCCTCCGGTAGGAAGAGACGACATTCCACGACCAAAATATAAAAATGAAATTCCGGTTGAGGTCCCCCCCTGGTTCATTCCCCAAGCGTTGGTCGCATTGGCATAGCTTCCGGCAGTACGAGTCCACCCTCCACCAGCCGGAGAAATTCCTTGGCTGCCGTTGAATGGAAACAAGCCTACCTGAGGATTGGAATACGAAAATCCAGGAGCCCCTACCACAAAGTCAGAACCACCATAAGACTTACCGTTGGCGTTTCTCACTCTATAGTAGCCGTCCACATCGCCTCCTCCGGCAATGGAAGACCCAAATCTCATGTTTTGCTCCACAATCGGTGGAAATATTTTGAGCCATCTAAATCTTGCGTCTGAGCCAGAAGGAATTCCAGTTGCTGTCGGTGTTTCATAACCAATACCAAATCGCGAACCAAAGTAGATCGCAACATATCCAACATCAGAAACATAGCCTTGACCCGCCGGTGCCGCTAAGTCTGCCTTGCCATCCCAGTCGCCGTAAGGGGCACCAATCCCAATATCGTCATATCCATCTCCATTGATATCGCCCAAAAAGGCGACCGAATAACCAAACAGATCTCCTGAGGAATAGGGATAACTGCTTACAAATGCGCCGCCAAGGACAGCCGAGGGCCACAGGGAGTGATCAGGCCACAGCCTGACTGGCGAACACGTGGCATCTTCGGCCAAGCCATCACAGGTTTCCACATTCTCAGGCATATCTGATAAATGTGCCGATCTAGCCAGACCATTGCGACCACCGAAAAAGACATAACTTCGACCCACCCTGTACCCACTGTAATATTCATAGGGAGCGCCAACGATTAAATCCTCGCAAGAATAGAGGCCCAGTTTATCGCCATTTAAATTTCCACCGCTTGCGAGACTAAAGCCAAATTGTGAATTGGCTCCGAGATCATCAAAAGTGATAATTTGGGGATCCTTTCCGGGATTGAGTGGAGTGAGGCTTGGGGGGATATTGGTCTTCAACTCATAGGTCGTATCTGGCTTTCGATAGGAATAATATACGGCAACTGCACCGGCAGTGCTGACACTCACTCCATAGCCAGCCAAAGAAGCCTGGGACATTCCAACAGCCAGATCTGCATAGCCATCACAATTGAAGTCTCCGCTCGCCATCGCATTCCCAAGTTTAGCCATCCCACCACCGACGCTGCTAATCGGGGGAGAGTCAATTTTAACAGACTGACCCTTCACATAAGTCGATAGGCCTGAGATCTTATATGTTTCATCGATTGTGCCATCGCCATAATGCACCTCCAAACTCAAATTCTCCACGGGACCAGGATCTAGGGAGACTCCACTCATAATCAGAGTTCCAGCGCCAATAAGGGGATCTGACACAAGGTTCCCATCCCGTTTTAAAACAGATGAATAGTTTTCAGACCGAAACAACGAGTTAATGACCGGAGTTACTTTCACGAAGGGCAAAGTTCCTATGCTTATTGAATTTAAAAGATATGTTGGACTTGGAAACGAAGCGGGAGTCTGATGACTTAAAACAGCAGTCGTGCGTTCAACGACTTTATCTGCATAAAGTGCATGAACAGAAAAGTAATATTTAGTCGCACCCGACAGACCCTTAAACGTATAGTTCTGTCCGCTGGAGCTCACATAATTAGTTGTCCAGTTACTGGTATTGCTCGCTGAAGGAGCCACATCTTTCGTATAAAATATTTGAAATTCAGCATTGTAGGAATAATTCCACTTAACGATGGGATTGCCATCCGGATCAACAGCGATTTCAGATATACCTTTAAATACGGGCCAAGTTGTTGTTGAAACCTCTTTATCTCCTCCCTGAGTCCCCCCTCCGGCACTTTCCCCTATGACCTTAAAGGAATAGGAGCTCTCCGGAATCAAGGACCCAATAGTGGCTCCTTCAAACACTTGCTCCACCAAAGGTTCAGATTGAAAATCCGAATAAACCTTATATCTCATATAAGCAGCATTGTTGATCCAGCTTACTTTAATTGAATAGGGAGAAAGAGCTTCGACATCTCTGACCCCCGTAAAATCCTTGCTCACCGATCCACTTTTCACTCCGTCTTTACAAGACGTGAGTAAGGCGCACACAAGTACCAAAAGCATCCGCGCGGAAAGTGTCGTGAGATAATTTATTCTAAGCAAATCACGTTCAAACATATTAATCCCATTAATAAATTACGTAAATGATCCCCACAGAATAAGCCAATCCGCTCGGGTGAGTCCTTCCAAATCCTCCGAATAAAATGTCCTCAACCCCGTCTCCATTTAAATCTCCAGAAGAATTTCCTGACATCCAGGTGTGTTCATATGCTTCTCTATTGGGAAGATAAAACTGAAAGGGATTACAAACCCCACCCGACCCCACATAACATTGCGGAGAAGTTGAAGGTTGCGCAAGGGCCTGTAAGCCAAGATCAGATCCAAAATAAATGATGCCATAACCTGTTTCGATCAAAGTTAATTCTTCGTTGTAGTCGCCAGCGGCCACATTAACAAAAAGATCAAAAAAGCCATCCTGGTTAAAATCTCCAGCAGAAGAGAGGCCATAGCCAAAGCCATCGCCAGAGCTAACTGAGAGTGGTTGCAAAATCTGAGGCCAAGGCTGGGCGACATCAATGTGAGCCTTGTTCAGCGGATTTGCGGGAGCCATCGTCCAATAGTCGGTGGCGGCAAGTGTGCTGGGTCCCCAAAATGCACCCTTGGTATCCACCAGCCCACCATAAAATACATAGACATATCCTGGTTCAGATCCCGGGGACGACACGGCCAGATCAGGAAAATCATCGCCATTAACATCACCCATCTGCGCCAGATTGTATCCAAAGCGGTGGCCCGCATAATAGGGAACCAAGGTCTGAAGAGACTTTGGACTCAGACCTCTTGTTGTGCCCTTAAATAGATAAACTCTCCCCGAATTAGCGCTGTATCCGTTATCGCCAACAAGAAGCTCATCGAATTCCTCCCCCTGGGCCTCTTCGATTGAGGAAAAGCCAAGGATACCAAACCCAAAGTCAGTGGCGTTTCCTTCGGGGCTTACGATCAACTGAACCTTGCAAATGGGATCTACGCCACCCGCGCAAGGATCGACGGCCACAACATCGACAGTTGTAGTCCCCGAGCCCGTGTCGACGGTCACCCTGCCGTTAGATCGATTGGTCTGAGGACCGTTGGCCCCTCCGTAAACGATAGCCACAGAACCACGGTTTGTCCCTCCGTACAGACCACTGATACCAGCGGCCGAAAGTGCCGCATTTTGATCTGATGGTAAAGCAAAGCCACCAGTCGTGGCGATGGCCATATCGCTGTAGCCATCACCATTGAAATCACCATAGCCAACGGACTGATTGCTCGCATCATAGGTGCCAGTCACAGTAGGCAAACCAAAAACTTGATCAAACCGAAGGGTAACAGACGCGCCACCAAAACCTTTGCCAAAAATCAGAGGATTTTTTCCAGTTGGTGAGATTTGCGGCACAGCAGAAGAAATCAGTCCGGCGAAGGATCCGTAGAAAATATAGCTACCGCTATTTCCAAAAATCAAAATATCATCATAGGCGTCACCGTTAACGCTGCCAATACGATGAAAATTAAATCCAAAAGATGAATCGTCCTCATAGCTAATCAATTTCGGACCTAAATCAATCGGAAATAAGCTTGGAGCTGGAGTCGAAATGAGCCCCGCAATCGAGCCATAGAATAAAACCAGAGAAGTTTTTCCCTGCGAGTCAAGATAGGTCAAAACATCATCGTATCCATCGCCATTTACATCTCCAACAACCTTGGCCCTTTCAAATTTGTAGTTCAATTCCTTGCTAAAATTAGGATTTATCTTTTTATCAACATTATTTACGCTCGCGCCAAATGTACCACTTGATAAAAACAGGAAGGCTGCGCCATTTCCTGATACGATTTGGGAGTCTTGAGGTGCTGAGGAAATCACATCTCCCGTCCCGTCGCCATTAAAGTCACCGCCAACAATACCTCCCAACGAAAAATAGGCCCCTTTGTTGAGATCGCTGGGATACATCATCGAAGGACCGAATGGGCTCACCCCTCCCGAGTACCAGGTACAAGAGGAAAGGCAGTTACTCAAAGTATTGTCAGAGGCCTGTGTCTGAGTTACCTGAGAACCTCCATCAATTCCAAACGTCGAGATGTCAGCGCGATAAACGTAGAGGGCCCCCGCATCGACGAGCGTTCCAGACCCACCTGAACTCAGGACATCTCGATAAGGCGCCCCGACAGCCAAAGATGGTATCCCTCGGCCGGTATCTTCAAAATCGTCGATCACTCCAAGTGTATAACCAAAATGTGAATTTGCTTGGGCAGGCGTATTGTATAGCACCTGGTGTTCGCAATGCTTAAGTGGGCCTGTCGTTACATTGTTATTTTGGGGATTGCAAGGCACTGTATTTCGAGCCGTCACCTGATGCTTTTTTGAAGCGGCCGCGAGAATTCCCTGAATTCCACCCAAATCATGATCGTCCGACTGAGGCGTCATATAATATCCATAGACAGAGCCAGCGTTCGTGACGGCGGATACGGTCGCATAGGGAGCTCCCACAAATATCGCTCCTGCAATTGAGGGCAGCGGCGGCACACTCCCCACGGCATTATCCAATGGATAGCCATTCATGTTTTCGGCACCCACAAGACTGGAGCCATATCTGGCATTGAGGCCATATAACTCAGAGTGAACAGTCTCCTCACAAGTCCAGTCATAAATTTTTTGTTTGTCTGGCTTTGTTCCATCAGAATTCAAAGGTAATTTTGCCTTGCAAGTGACAATAGATCCTTGATTACTCATTCTCAACGGGACTCCAATCACGAGGTCATCGCACTTGCCAAAATCAAAGCCATAGCCGTCAATCGGACCTAAAGGTCGATAACTGTAAGCACTAATGCCCTTATTGCAGTTCCTAGAATTATAAGCTGTCGTAAGGGCACTGGAAAAACTATCTTCGCCCGGCTCCCCATTAAAAACATTCCCATCAATGAGAGATCCTGCGCTGATGTCGCTCGCTAAAATAAAGTCAAATGCCTTTGACGAAGTTTGTGGATACAATCCCTGACTCGACCCTCGAAAAACATAAACAACACCTGTGCTGGCTTGAATCGCTCCCACAGCAAGGTCATCAAAGCCATCATTGTTGAAGTCACCAAAAGTGAGGGCCCTTCCAAATGAGCCAGTGCCAGAAACAGACAATCTAACGGACCTGCAGCTGTTGGATACCGCATCGCAAGTGAGTTCATTGACACCAAAATTGTTACTCCCGGACCCAGCTACCAATCCAGAAGTCGGATCGCCAAAGGCCACAAATACTTGATTCAAGGAATTGGAAAATGCCAGATCCTCGCACTTTTTGATTTTGCTTAAATTGGGAGTTCCCGCAAATGTCGAAAACAAGGTGTCGCAGAGTCCGCCATAGGACGAAGATCCATCACGATAAAAGCAATCACCGTTCGCATTTCCAACTGCCATATGTTCACCGAGTTGAGTCGACGAAACGGTCACGGGAAAATAAACAAGTTGTGGATTCGGAAATGTCGCAGTGGCACTGGGAGCTACTGATGTATTGAGAGTTGGAGGGGGATCAACAATTCCTAAAACAGGATCCAAATAAGGAGGAGGATCATATGTGTAGTAAATGACAAGGCTTCCCATTGTATCAAAATGCTGCTGGTCAATAACCGGTGTGGAATCCGGCGCACTCACCGCAAGATCGGGAAAGCCATCGCAGTTAAAGTCCCCGCGCGCCAGAACCTGGCCGAAGCTCTGCAGTCCCTTTCCTCCGCCCAGCAAGGGAGGAGATATCTCGTGAAAAGATGAACTGGTCTTCATATTTCTTATTGAACTAAATGCCCCTCCTGCCTGCCCCACCACAACCTCAGAGCGCGCCTGAGCCCCCGCTTGATTTTTTATGGTCGCATAATATTTGTGTTGGCCCACAGGTATAGCACTAAAGGATTTAAAGGGCCCATTGCCAATGCGAGATGCAATTTTTTGATTACTCGACAATTCAAAGAGATCTATGAGGTAAGTCGCATCTCCACCAATTGCCGTAAACCAAGGATAACTGCCTGGAATTCCTTCATGCATAGAAATAGATGGCAGATTATTTAAATCGCTAGAGGTGACCCCACATTGAGTCGAAGCTGATAAAGCGCTGCTATCTGAGGTCAAGGGTTCTTTGGTCCCGTCCAAGTAGACCGCCTGGACAAAAAAGCAATAGTTCGTTCCGCCGTTCAAGCCTGTAACAGATGCAAGATTGCTTCCAGTCACTCTGAGGGCAGCAGAACTAAAGTTCCAAGTTCCAGTAAACTCCTTGTAAAACACGTCGTAGCTAACTGAAGGATCAGTTAGAGTCCAGGTCAAGTTAATGCGAGTGGACGACTGCACAGACACTGAACCTGATGATAGCCCAGTAAACGTATTGAATGTCTTTACCTCAGTAAAATTGTCTAGACCCTCTTCCTCTAGTTCCAAAGCATTGAATCCCGTCACAGAAAATTGGTAGGTGCTCGCTGGCAACAGATCAGTTACAATTTTTTCTGAAAACTGTTCTGTGCTGAGGGGTTGACTGACACCCGCTCGATAAACGCGAAATTCAGAATATCGAGAAGATTGGGTCCAGGTTAATTTCACACTCGTGGGGCTCAAGACGATCGCCTTTTCAATTCCTGAAAAGCTGGGAACGACAGTCCCCGACTGATAGCCCACCTTCTTGCACCCGGTAGCCATCAGCCCCGTTAGGACTCCAGCGGCAACAATGACAAAGCGCCATGTGCCGAGATCTAAACAGCGAAAATACGTTCCCATGTTTAGCTTAAACCTCAAATTTATCTTCACAAGGAAGGCCCAAATGCCCACCTCGACCTACGTCAACCTATCGTCAAGTCCAAGGTCCAACTCAAGCCACTGTTCTCAAAGTGGATCAGAATCTCAAAAATACTTTGACGAACGTCCAAGAATATCCCGAAATTGTGCCTCGATTGAGAATTCTCAAAATTAAACGTCTCAACTAAAATCGAATTCATTTAAAGAGTCTTGAAAATATGTCGAAGAGATCTATGTATGGACTTTTTTGAATGAGGAATTAATGCCCAATTTTAGTTCAAAAGTAATTGTGGTGGTATTTTCTGCTATCTGTATTGGGGCTATTGCTGTCTACAATCTGCGCCATCAGTTGTTTACCAAACAAGATCCAAAAAATATTTCTGAATCCAAGCAGATAGAGCAAATTCAGTCAGAAATCATCAAAGATCTGAAACGTTCGTCTCAATCAGCGGAGGCACAGTTCGTCCACTCAGGGGATTGGAAAAAAATTGAAGAAATTCTCAATTCACAAAAAAGAAATCATTCAAACAAAATGGCGAAGGTTCTGAAACACCTTGCCGATAGCTCCGAGATTGGGCCAGACAAACGGGCGCAATTGCGAGAGGTTCTCACTCGATATCTTGGTCAGTTCTCAGCGAAGCCCATGGGAAAAGAGGCCAAAACACTCAGACTGATATCTGAAACACTTAAGAAGCTAAACCCCGTTTTAACTGCTGATCCCATTCGGGCCAAACTGATGGAACTTGCCCTTGATAAGAGGAGCCAATCAGAGACAAGCGTCAAGTCACTTTCTCAGGAAATCCTTTTGTCTTGGGACGAAACACCCAAGGAAATTCTCGCTATTGTCTCAGGCGAATTAGTCAATGGCCCTGCTGAACGATCCCATCATTGGCTCAGCCAAATAAATTTCCTCTCGTCAACTGAGAAAAAACGAACTCTTCTTTGCCCCCTCAAGGATAACTTTGAGAAAATCGCTGAAAACCTACAACCATCTCTTTTGGCCATTTTGGCCAGACAAACAAAACTCTGTGGAGATATTTCTCGCCTGATTAAGATGTCCTCCTTGAAACCAAGCGAGGAATGGATGGAGGCATTTGCCTTGTCCGTCGAACAAACTTCTAGCCAAAGTAAATTTATGGTCGAGCTCCAGAAAGCCTCGGATAAGACAGCAAACCCGTTTCTCCGTGAAAAAATTCGAAATCTCCTGGCTCAAAAAACGAAAGTAGAAATGAAAGAGTGAACCGAAGTCATATAAGATTCTATCTTCACTTTCTCATCTCCCTTGCTGGTCTATTTCCTATTGCACAATATTCGGTGGCACAGAGCGGATACATGGAGGAAGTCGCGACCTTGGAAAGCCTTTACGAAAGCAGAGCACGCAGCATATTGAATACCTTTCTGCGGCCATCCGAATACACCGTCGTTGTTTCTGCCGATATGCGAACCGACAAGGACAAGATCAAGGCCTACCACGAAGAGGTCGAGCTCCAATACCTTCCCGGAATGCCCATGGGAAATGACCCCAGCAATGTTCCGGCTAACAACCATCTCCATCAACTTAAGTCTAGTATCCTTGTTCATCTCATCATCAATTCAGATGTCACTCCTGATAAGGAAAAACTCATCGTCGAAGTCGTCAAATCAAAACTTCATATGGATGAGTCAGCTGGTGATAAAATCACAGTTCAGCGTGCCGATTTTGTCACAGATGAGGCCCAGAAGTCTCCAACCCTACTGCCCGAACTATCCTGGAAGATGTGGACACTTATCATTCTCATTTCTCTGCTTGCTCTGGCCGCAGTTATTTTCTGGATGTCTGCGAAGCAAAAGGCTCAAGATGGGTCAAACGCAAACCTATCCAAATCTCAACCCTCCTTCGAGCCAGATGATTTTGAATCAAAGGACAAAGACGACTTGGAGAACGCCTCTCACACAGTGGAAGACTCGGCTCGCCTTCAAGCTCTTTTTCGCCAAGATAAGACTCAAATAGTCACTCTAGCTGGAGAATATCCCTATCTCTGTGCAAGGGCTATTGCCGAGTTTGTTGGCGACGGAAATGAAAAGGACGTAATGATAACTTTTGACTCTATCGGTTGGGATACATCGCGCAAACTATTTCACCACCTTTCTCCAAAAAATTGGGGACAAGTGGGAGCTATGCTGACTGATCAGGAAACTGAGCTCGGACTGGAAGAAAGAGCCAAAAGTGTTAAAAATGTGACGCGATTTCTTCTCTCACGCGTCCTCTCAGAGGGTCTGCACGGGGATCAACAAAATCCATTTCAGTTCATATTCGATATGAAACCTGAAGAAAGACTACAACTGCTCAGAGATGAATCAACCAAGAATCTGGCGGTAATGGGAATTTTCTCCACGGAGGATCAAATCGCCGAAATTTTTGAATCTCAAGATCCCGTGAGAAAAAAGCAGATCATACTTGATATTGCCAAATTGAGTAACTTGCCAGAAAACGCTGTCCAGATGAGCGCAAAACGCCTTTCGGACAAAATGAGAACGCTCAAAGGAAATGCCGAATTCAAGGCCAACGGGCCTATGGTGGCGGCAAATCTGTTGCGTAACCTAGCTCCAGAGACTGAAATGAGCATTTTTGATGAGATTTGCAATCTAGACCCTGAGTCAGCAGAGGCCATTCGCAGAGAGAGTGTCCAGTTTGCAGATCTTCTGGCCTACCCGGAAGAGGCCATCAAATCCGTGATCGAACGCATGAATTTGGATGTTGTGGTTCAAGCCCTGAGTCAGTGGCCCCCTGAATCCGCTCAAGCTCTTCTCCGAATGATGCCGTCCAAACGGGCACAATCTATTAGTAAAGACCTCAGTTATTTTTCAGATAAGACTTCTGTCAAACAGATCGCAAAAGCCCGTCGGGACATTTGCGTCGAGCTTGAAAAGGAACTCCAAACGCGCAGTCTGCTCATGAAGGATATCTGGGCTGATATAGACAAATCCGTGGCGGAAAGAACCCAAGCAGCCTAGGCAATTGCAACTCACATCAGCTCAATTTTCTAAAATGCAGTTCCCTTCATCCCGACAAAAATTTGGATTCCAGAGTAGGATAAATTCATTCCATCTAAATTGGGATTAGAGAGAAGGGAGGTCAAAAGGCTAAATCGACCTGTCAGCATCCAATCAGAAGTCATGGGTATTTCGACCCCAAAATTCAACTGACCATCGATAACGGCCGCATTAAAGCCTAATTGGCTCGATCCTAAAGTGGTGGTGTCATTTATTGATAGATTGCTTAAACCAAAGATAATTCCAACGAAAGGCGAGGGCCCCCACAAACGACCCATCACCTGATTATCAAGTAAAACCTTTGAACCATTCAAGCCACGCGGATACCACCTCACTCCAAGACCAAGCCGAGTCAAGGGCATCGATCCGATCTCGCTTTCCAATATCTCCATAAATGACATCGTGATCGAGATTTCCGGACCGCTCACATTGAGATTGTAATTGAACTCCAGGGTTGATTCACTATCCAATTGCGGAGAGTAAATGACACCAACCGCATCCTGGACATCAATTGATATTGAGCTATATCCAAGCGCCATATCAAAGTCAGACGTCAGGTGCGCCTGAGCCGGCAAACTGAAAAAAAGCCATAGTCCAAAAAGAGAAACAATATTTGAAAATGACACATAGCCATTTTGAAGCCTAAAGCCCCTGGAATCAAGACCTCAATTCTTCTCTGCCTTCGTATTTTTTCTTTTATTTATATCCAAGACGGAAGACGGGGTTCTCAAATCGGCCGGAGGTGCAGCAAGTGGACTGTCTCCCATTCTTTTGTAAACCTCGTTAAGGTACTTAAAGGCGATCTTATTGTAAGGGTCAAGTTTGAGCGATCGCTCCCAGGCTGATCTTGCAGACGAATAGTCCTTCTGCAAATACTTCACCGACCCCTTCAACAGCCAGGCCTGAGAGACATATTCATCCAACTCGATCGCCTTATCAATGAGAGCAATCGCCTTGCCAAGTTGATTGCCTGCAATCGCCTGTTGAGCTTGAAACATGTATCCAATCACATTGTCATTTCGGTCTCTATCAAATTTTGCAGGCCCCCCTTGAAAGCGGGCAGAGAAAATCGCGTCTTTATACAAAACTGTCGTATTCTCTAAGAGAGCGACACGCAAGTTCAAGTCAGCAATCTCTTGCTTCAGCTTCTCCATTTCTTCTTTCTTTTCATCGGATTTCGGCTGTCCTGGTGGTGGCTTGTCTTCATTGTCCTTTTTACCTGAATCAGCTCCATTTTTTCCATCCGCAGTTGTTCCGTCATTGAGCATGGGATCCAACTGGGCTGCAACGGTTAAACTTTCTCCAGGATTGACCCGAATCATGACCTCTTTTTCTTTGTAATTTTGCTTTTCAAACACCAGGAAGAAGACATCGCCAAGCCCTGACTCCTCTTTTATTTGGGCGGGGCTCAGGCCAACGAGCTTCTTTTCGTTCGACTTGATATCACGCAAGTAGACCTTCGCTCCAGCGGGATAGGTTTTGATGAGGTATTTTCCAGAACAACCAAAAATGCTCACGCAAAGGCCAAAACCAGCCAGCATGCCTGCGAATTTTTCCTTTGGTATTCCCCTATTCTTCATGGCGATATAATCCTACCTTTGTAATTCTTCGGAATTTCGTCTAGAGTAGACAACAAGATGAAAGTACGATTCTTTATTCTTAGTAAAATTGCTGTTTTATTTCTTGTTTCGACAAGCATCAAGGCTCAGGTCCAGGTTCCAAATCTCCGTCTTAAGACAGGGATATTCCTGACCACTGTATCTGCGGGAGATGCCGTCGAAAGCCAGCCCCTCAATAGCTCGTTGACGTTTCAACCCACGATTTTATGGGATTTGAATTCATTTGGTTCCCGAGTGGGCATTCATTATATTGGAGACTTTGACAGTGACTTCGGAATGATTCCAATTTCTGGATTGGGATTTAGCGGATACTTTTACCCCTACGGAATCAGCTCCTCAAACCTCACCACAGATGACAACATCACGATCCAAAAGCACAAGACCAGTCCCTTTGTCTACGGCGGACTCACCCCTACCAATTTCAATTTAAATAAAACTGAAAGTGATGATCCCGACAATCCGATCACCTTCAGCTCCCTTGTTTTTGAGGTTTCTCTCGGTGTCGGGGTAGATTATCCACTCAGAGCGAATACACTGCTCTCGGTTGAGTTGGATCACCGCTTCGGATCAGCGGATGAAAATCAAGGGAAAACCGGAAACCTTCGCTATAGCGCGACAGGAATCATGTTTTCCTTTACAACGAGTTACTTTTAGTCTGAACCTCTTTTTCTATTTCTTTTGCTCGGTTTTCCATTTCCAAGACTTTGGACTTTAGTTTTTCAATTTCTTGTTTTTCTTTTTCGGCCTTTTGAATCTCTTTCATTTTCATATTGGCTTCGTTGATCCGTGCTTGAGCCTGTTCAGCCCTCTTCTTCAAGTCCTCTGAAGTGAGGACCTGAGTCCCACCTTGACCGTCCAATATGAGCTCCCGGCTTTTCTCTTCTGGGTCCTTCATTTCTTGCGACGAAAATTGCGGGGAACGCAAAGCTTTCGAAGCCGCGTCTACGTCATGGCCAAAGTCGACATTGATGACCACGCGACGATTAATCTTCAGGTTCTCAGCAATAATCTTTCCATCCTTATCCCGATTAGCAGCCAAGGGCAGTGAAGAACCATAGCCTTCTGCCTTCAAGCGATCAGCTGGGAAACCGTCAGCTTCAAACTGCCTCACGACTCGAGAGGAACGAGCTGCTGACAGCTCCCAATTCGTCGGAAACAGAGCTGAAGATATCGGGACATCATCTGTGTGTCCCTCAACCGAAATTTTATTAATCATTTTGTGTTTCCTTATACTAGAAATAATCTTGCTCAAAACAGCAATTGAGTCCTGCCCAAGCTCTGCTGAGCCCGAAGCAAAGAGAAGCTCACTTTGGATATTCAAAATGATGCTCGAGTCCTTTGCCTGAATGACAATGTCCTTTGGATCAACACCAGATTCCTTTGTGTTTTCCTCGATATCATCTACGACCTCTCGAACAGCCGGATTTTCTTTTACCTGACCTCCAAAATACGAGGCCACTTCCTTTCTGATCACTGTGAATTTGTCTTTATCGATTTTTGAAAATGAGTAAAGAAGAACGAAAAATCCGAACAACAGTGTCATCATGTCGGCATAACTGACCAACCAATTTGACTCGTCATGAGCCAATTCTTTATGCGCTTCTTCGATATGCGTCGATTGACGCCTACGATGCATTGGTGGCTCTGCGTTCAATTTCTCAGGCTGCATTTTTCTCCTTTTGTCCTTCCTGCAGGAGATCTGCTTGTCTTAGACCTGGAGCCAGAAATGATTTCAGATATTCCTCAATATAGAGCGGATGCCTCTTTTCCTGAATGAGCAAAATTCCTTCCTTGATAATTTTTCTTAAAACCATATCTCCATCAGACACCTCAGCTAGGTTTTCACTGATCGGAATCAGAATTAGATTCGCCACGACGAGACCATAAAAAGTCGCCACCAGAGCCGTCGCCATTGCAGGTCCAATATTGTCCTGAGCGTTTGGCTCTCCCAGGGTTTGCAAAAGAGAGATCATTCCAACTGTCGCGCCCAGCAGACCAAAGGCCGGTGGAAATCGCGATATTGTGTGCCAAACTTTAATTTCCTGATCATCTCTCATCTTTTTCCCTTTTAAAGAATTCGTCATGATTTCATCGATTTCCATAGCAGAGAATCCGAATTCAACCATGTATCGCATTCCATCTCTAAAAAATGGGTGAGCACTGCTGCTAATTTTTTCCACAGTCGCTTTTGGATTCAAACGATAAAGATCCGCTGTCTCAACAATTATTCTGATTTGCTCAAGATAGTTATTCCGAATTTTTCCAAATAACTTTCGAAATACAATCTTCATGGCCATAATGAGTCGGCTGCTTCGAAACGAAAGAAAGGCGACAGCCAATGTTCCTCCAATGACGATGATAGCTCCATGCGTATCAGCAAATATCACTGGAGACTTGGCTCCCATGACAACAAAATACAAAACTGATAGAGCCGACAATATTCCCAAAAAACCTGCAAAGTTCATGAATTAAATCCTCCGCTAAATCATGAGATTGATCGGTCGATCGCACACACAAATCAAGGTATAGATTCTCGAAGCTATACAATATTTGTTAAGGGCTAGGCTTAGGTCTCAACTCACCATTTGTCTCGTTTGAAAGAAAGGGAATCTTTCCGATAATAAAGAGTGCGAGAGTTCCAATGGAATCGGAACTCGCCATGAAGAGGATATATGGAAATAAACCCAACTGCAATTTTTCTTGAAATATCAAGCTTACCAGCTGCTAAAATTGCAACAAATATCAACCTCAAGGTCTTGGTACTCACATATGCAATTTGGACAATTTCGGGACTTCTTCTTATCATGTCATTCATTGAACTCCGAACCTATTACGAAAAGATGGTCGCTTTGAGAAATGAATTCATTAAAGAGTCCATCCTCAAAATCAAGGACTGGCTAGGAACGATCTTTCAAAGACAAAGTAGACCAAACACTCAAGGACTCTCTCGACCCGATTGGCTCTTATCAAAACCTGAACTTAAAAGTCTGCAGAATCCCTCTGTCTATTCAAATAATGAGGTGAATACCACAACTGCGTTGGAACTAAGAAAATCCAGCCTACCTCAACTCCTCAATAAGCTTCCATCCTCTGATATTCAGAGAGACCTCATTCAGTTCTCCCTCCTTGAAATACTCGACTGGGTAAAAGAACTCGAAACTGAAACTGAAACTATCAGGGAAAAATTGGCTGCGGCAAATAAGGAAAAAGAGCAGCTCTCGAAAGAAGTAACAGGAATCAACAAGCTCTGGCAAAAGTCTCTTGATAAACTCAGTCATGCACAAGCAAATATGGAAGACTTAAAAATAGAAAACAAAAAACTCAAATCAAAATTAAATAATGTCGCTACTTCACCAAAAAAAGGCAAAAATCGAAAAATCCACGAGACAGATTCTTTCTATTGAATTGCCGAAAGGCCCGTAATCTCACGACCAACAATTAGCCTATGAATATCCTCTGTGCCCTCGTAGGTATTCACAGTTTCAAGGTTCAACATGTGACGAATGACCGGATATTCATCAATTGTTCCGTTCGCCCCCAACAGGTCGCGAGCTTCGCGAGCAATATCGAGAGCCATGCGACAGTTATTCATCTTGGCCAGTGAGACTTGCCAATGTTTCATTTCCTTTTTTTCTTTGAGTCGGCCTAACTGCAAGACCAATAGTTGCCCTTTTGTGATTTCCTGTACCATCTTGACCAATTTGGCCTGAGCCAGTTGAAAACCCGCCAGCGGCTTGTTTTCAATTACGACTCTTTGCTTGGCGTAATTGAGCGCTTCATGATAACAGGCGTTCGCTGCACCCAAAACTCCCCAGGCGATGCCATACCGAGCCTGGGTCAGACATCCGAGCGCGCCTTTGAGTCCCTCAACATTCGGCAAGATCGCATTGTCAGGCACGACACAGTCCTTCAGATGCAATTCACTGGTCACACTGACCCTCAATGCAAATTTACCTTTCATTCGCGTTGTCGAAAATCCCGGCGTCTTCGTTTCCACAATAAACCCACGCACAACCCCGCCAAGTTTAGCCCAGACAATGGCAATATCAGCGACGCAGCCATTCGTGATCCACATTTTGTTTCCGTTGAGACGATAGCCTCCAGACACCTTTTCCGCTCGAGTCAACATGGCGCCTGGGTTTGAACCCGCATCGGGCTCGGTCAATCCAAAGCAACCAATGAGTTCCGCCTTTGCCAATCGCGGGAGATATTTGTTTTTCTGTTCTTCAGATCCATAAGCAAAGATGGGATACATGACCAGAGCTCCCTGAACGGAGCAAAAGGAGCGCACTCCAGAGTCACCGCGCTCTAACTCCTGCATAACAAGACCGTAGCCAACCTCCCCTAGACCAGGACAGCCATAACCTTGAATATTTGCTCCCAACAGACCCAATTCTCCAAACCGCGGAATCAAATGGGCGGGCAAGTCTTCTTTGCGGTTGGCTTCTTGCAATGTCGGGATCACCTCATTAGAGACAAACTCGCGAACTGTATCTCGAATCATCCGTTCTTCATCGCTGAGAAGACCGTCAAAATCCATGTAATTAAGAGATTCATATGCAGCCATAGCAAACTCCTCGTTGAGCTATTTAAAGGTATGCGATTTTATGAATAAAGTGAAAGTCTTTCTATGGACAAGTTGCATAACACCCGGCACAGCAGTACCGTTTAATAATCATTACATCAAGGATATCGCCTATGTACAACCGCGCTGAGATCATTGACAAAAATTTTGTTCGGTTGGTTCGTCAAGGGAACCTCCCCTTTTCTCCTCACCAGATACGGCCCGAAAGTATCGGTCTGAGCAAAACCGAAATAATGGACCTCTTTGAATCGCAAGTGATGAGTCGACATCTGGACCTCCTCGCTCGGACTTTGAAAAACCAAGGTTTATGTTACTACACCATCGGAAGCGCAGGACATGAGGGCAATGCCGTCATCGGCAAAGTGTTTCCCTTTACGGACATGGCTTTTCTCCACTATCGCAGTGGAGCCTTTATGATCCAACGATCCAAACAATTGCCCGGCACCGCTCCTCTTTATGACTTGATGCTTTCCTTTGTCGCCTCAAGTGATGACCCAATCGCAGGAGGTCGGCACAAGGTGTTTGGGAGCAAGCCCTTAAATATTCCACCACAAACAAGCACCATTGCCTCTCATCTCCCAAAAGCTGTGGGAGCCGCACTCTCAATCAAAAGGGCCTCCGATTTGGGCCTTAAGGGAAATCTGAAAGAGGATGGAATTATTCTCTGCTCATTCGGTGACGCTTCGATCAATCACTCCTCGGCCGTTGGAGCCTTTAATACAGCCGCATGGATCTCATTTCAAAAAATTCCCTTGCCCCTTGTTTTTCTCTGCGAAGACAATGGAATTGGAATTTCTGTGCCCACCCCGGTCAACTGGGTTCAAGAATCCTTTTGCCGTCGAACCTCTTTTCAATACCTTCAATGCGATGGCCTTCATCTTCTGGATACATTTAAGGTTGCAAAGGAAGCTGGGCTGCTGGCCCGAACTCGTCGTCAGCCCGTCTTTCTGCACATGAAAACGGTGAGGCTGATGGGACATGCAGGATCAGACGTCGAAAGTACTTATCGAAGTTCCTCAGAAATTGAGACAGCTGAACTAAATGATCCTCTCCTTCATTCGGCAAAAATAATTATCGAAAATGGGATGGGATCACCGGAAGATTTGATTTTGATTTATGAAAAAATTCGGGAACAAGTCAGATGGGTCAGTGAGTCCGCCATAAAAAGACCCGTTTTGGAAACCCCGACAGAGGTGCGATCAAGCCTCACAGCCTGTTCCGAGAAGAAAATCTCACCACCGCTACGTTCAGAGACAGAACGGGCCGGCCTTTTTGGTCGAGATTTCGACAAGCTCGGCCAGCCCCTTCATCTTGCAAAGCTCATCAATATCGGCCTGCATGATATCCTGTTACAATACAACAACACTCTTGTCTTCGGTGAGGACGTCGCTCAAAAGGGAGGCGTCTACAATGTGACAGATGGGCTCTTTAAGAAATTTGGTCCTCGTCGAGTTTTTAATTCCCCTCTGGACGAGACGTCGATTTTAGGAACAGCCATAGGATTGGCACACAATAATTTTTTGCCAATCTGTGAAATTCAATTCCTCGCCTATGTTCACAATGCTGAAGATCAGATCCGAGGCGAGGCATCCACTCTCGCCTTTTTCTCTCAGGGCCAATACACCAACCCAATGATCATACGAATCGCGGGTTTGGCCTATCAGAAGGGATTTGGAGGCCACTTTCACAACGATAATTCTCTGGCCATATTTCGGGATATACCCGGACTGATTATAGCCGTTCCCTCAAACGGAGCCGATGCGGTCAAGATGATGAGAACTTGCGTCAAAGAGGCCTACGAAAACGGCCGAGTTGTCATTTTCATTGAACCCATTGCTCTTTATATGACTCGCGATCTCCATATCGAAGGGGACAAACTATGGGCTCATCCCTACCCGGCCCAAGAAGAGATGATTGCTCTCGGTGAGTTTAATGTCTGGGGTGAGGGAAAAGATCTTCTCATACTCACCTACGGAAATGGCTATTACTATTCGAGACAAGCAGAGGAGGAACTCAAAACACAGTACGGAGTTTCATCAAGAATTCTCGATTTTCGTTGGATCGCACCGGTGAACTGGAAAAAGGTGGCAGAAGTTGCAAATTCCTACAAAAAAGTATTGATTGTCGAGGAGTGTCGCAAGACCGGAAGTTTCAGTGAAGCCATTGTCACCGCACTCGTTGAACATTTAAAGCCAACGCCTCAAATCAAAATCGTTGCGGCAGATGACTGTTTTATTCCCCTCGGAAAAATGGCAGCTGCTGGCCTTCCAAAGAAGGCTGAGATTCTTTCTGGTGCCCTCGATTTACTTGGTATTAAAAATAAAAATAATTGAGGTTTAAGATGAGTGTGGCAAAAAAGAGAATTGCTGTTGTGTGTCCAGGTCGAGGCAGTTATCTAAAGGAAACTCTCGGCTATTTAAAACCCCATCGCGAAAGACTGAAAAGCTTTATTGAAGACCTCGATCAACGAAGACTTGAAGATGGGTTTTTGACAATCACAGACTTGGATTCATCAAATAGTTTTTCTCCCCAAATTCACACAAAAGGAGAAAATGCCTCTCCGCTCATTTACGCATGCTCCTATGCTGACTTCACCGCAATTGATCCTTCGGTCTATGAAATAGTCGCAATTGCTGGAAACTCCATGGGTTGGTATATCACCCTGGCTCTGGGCGAATCGCTCGACCAAGCCGGGGCCTACCAAGTGATAAACACCATGGGATCTATGATGAAAGACAAGACGATCGGAGGACAAATCATATATCCTCTGATCAAAGAAAATTGGCAAAGAGATCCTTCTAAGGAGGAACTCGTCCATCAGGTTCTTCGTTCTGCAAAAGAGACACCCGGAGTCGAAGTCTATCCGAGTATTTTTCTCGGGGGTTATTTGGTCTTAGGCGCCAACAATGCGGGCCTGAATTATCTCATGAAATCTCTCCCTCCCATTGAACACTTTCCCTTTCAACTTCTGAACCATGCGGCCTTTCATACGCCTTTGCTGAACGAGGTTTCAAAGCGAGCTCTAGAGATGATTCCTGAAAACCTGTTTCATCCGCCAAAGGTGCCTCTCATTGATGGACGAGGTCACATTTGGAAAGCCTATTCAACCGACGTCAAAGAACTTTCTCACTATACCCTCCATCAACAAGTCATTGAACCTTATTCTCTGACCGCATCGATTGAAGTTGCCCTCAAGGAATACAATCCGGATCACCTTGTCTTACTGGGACCTGGGAATACTCTTGGAGGAGCCATTGGGCAAATACTCGTTAATATGAAGTGGGATGGAATTATGGACAAGCAGTCCTTCACACAGCGACAGAAAACCAATCCCTTTTTGATCAGCCTCGGGATGAAATAATTTTTCCCACTAAGAAATCCCAAAGGCACGAAGCCCTTGAACCAAAGCGACGGCCAAAACATAAGCCACAATGTTAAAAACGACCAATTGCATGAGGGCAAAACGCCATCTCCCCGACTCGCGAACGGCCACTCCAGTGGTCGATATGCACTGGAGAGCAATCATAAAAAACACAATAAGACCCAACACCGACGAGATTGTAAAAACCGAAGATCCATCGCTCATTTTTGCCTCGGACATCTGAGACAAAAGAGAATCCTGCATGGATTCCTCGTCTTTATCTGCAATATTGAAAACGATTGCCAAACTCGAAACAAATACCTCTCGCGCGGCGAAAGCAGATATCAAACCTACGCCGACCCGCCAATCCACTCCCATGGGAGAAAAAACAGGCTCAATGAGCTGACCTGCCTGCCCAAAAAAACTCCGGTTTAACTTATCTGAATCACTTGCCACATCATAATGAGGAAAAGTAGTGCCTATCCAAACAACAATAGACAAAAGGAAAATAACGGGACCCGCTCGACGAATATAGTTTTTGGTTCGGCCATAGGCCTGACGCAAAACGGAGCCGAAAAGGGGACGACGATAAACAGGAAGTTCGAGACAAAATAAGGATTTTTCTTGAATTTTAATAAACCGATTCGCGATTGCCGCTGCCAATGCCCCGACTAAGATGGAACCTACGTAAATTCCCGCCAAAACCAAGCCCGCCTTCCAGGCTGGGCTATCCCGAAAAACAAAAGTCAAAAGAAGAGAATACACCGGCAATCTTGCACTGCAACTCATCAATGGGATAATAAACAACAGAAGCCAGCGCTCCCGTTTGCTATTGACCGTTCGAGCCGCCATCATGGCCGGAACCGCACAGGCATAGCCCGACAACAAAGGGACAAAAGATCGACCGCTCATCCCCAGCATTCGCAAAGGCCGATCCATTAAAGTAGCAGAGCGAGCGAGGTAACCGGAATCTTCAAGCAAAGCGATTCCCATGAACAAAATGAAAATTTGAGGCACAAAAACCAAAACAGCCCCAAACGAACTCACAAGTCCGTTTGCCAAAAAATCAGACCACAGAGCCCCTGATCCAAGTTCACTCACAAGGCGGGAAAGCCAGCTAAATCCCGAGTCTACCAAGTCCATGACTGGAGTCGCGAGCCAATAAATTGAAGTAAACAAAAGAGACATGATGACGAGAAACATGATGAGACCCCAAAAAGGATGAAGAAGAACCCCATCAATTTTTGACGTCCTCTCTGCGGCATCGAGACCTCGGCGAGAGCGATTGGGCTGAACAAGCTTTTTCTCAAGCGCTCGAGTCTCCCCTAGGACACGCTCGATGTCCCCGGCTTTCCAGGATTCAATGCGATGAGTGAGCTTCATTCGGCGATTGTCCGATAAAACTCGACGTGTTTCATCCACCAGAATTTGAACACCACCACCCAAGCGCCCATCAATCGGCACAACAGTGCAATTCAATTCCTTTGCGAGAGCCTCGATGTCAATTTCCAATCCCTTTTCGGAAAGCAAATCCATCATTGTGACAGCTACAATCACGTGAAAACCTGAGGCCAAGAGCTGACGAGTCAGGAGCAGTTGCCTTGAAAGATGAGTGGCATCGACAACGGATATAACCAATTTGACAGAGCCCCAGCTAAAGTTCTCCTGTAGGGCATTTATTGTCACTTCCTCATCTGGTGATTTTGGGGATAGGCCATAGACTCCTGGCGTGTCCATCAAATGCACCGATTCTCCGTATCGACTGTGGCTCGTCCCTGCAGAATAATCGACGGTTGATCCCGGATAGTTGACCGTATTATAACGCAAACCTGTCAGCCAATTGAAGAGCGTCGTCTTCCCGCTATTGGGTGATCCCACCAAAGCGGCCGTTTCAAACAAACCTACAGATGAATGCATAGGACCTCTTCCTTGCGCAAAGCAACGACGAGTCCTTTGACCTCAACCAAATAGGGGTCACCAAAAGGAGCTTGTCCTCTCAATACAATCGTTTCTCCTCGAACTATCCCCAACTCCATCAGTCGAGAGACCAGAACTTCATCACCCGCCAAGTCTTTGATCGGTGCCGAAAATCCCTTGGATTTTCCGACCAGTGTATCAAATTTCGCTGTCTCATCGAAGTCCATGAATTATCACCCCAAGAGATATCCGCACCGATGCGCTTCAGTCAGTGGTCTGAATATTTCCTCTTCTAAATTGGATACACCATCTCGCTCCCTGCTGACAACAGAGACAACGCCAAAGCCAAAATACCTCCTGATTCTCGGGTTCTTGCAAGCCTATTGATAAGGTTCACAATATCCCATTGCCAGCTTCGGATCTTTCAGGTAGTCGATCAACGGCAGAAGTCGCTCTGACCGACTCAAGAGGAGAGGAACGAAAGATGAGCCACAGTCTACTTTCTCGTTTGTTGTTCGTCTTATTTCTTGGGACCCCCTGCTATGTGATTTGCCGTGCTCAAGTGCTCATTTCTCCAGAACAGGCGGCAAAAGCGGCCTTTCCCAAATCCACTGCTATAAACAAATTAAGTATTTCTTTAACAGAAGAGGAAAAAACTCGGGCCCAGCAACTCGCACAAGCTCCCATTGAAGATAATGTCTTTACATTTTATGAAATCAAGGCCAAGGAAAAGATACTAGGACATGCTGGGCTGCATTCAGCTAAAGTGCGAACCAAAGATCAAACGGCCTTAGTCGCCATTGACCCAAAGGGTGCCATTGTCAGTGTCGAACTCATTGCCTTTTATGAACATCCAGAATATTTGCCTCCAAAGGGCTGGAATCAAGTATTTGTTGGAAAAAACATGAGGGCCGGTTTAAAATCCGGGCAAGATATCCCAATTATTACGGGATCCACTTTGACAACAGAGCGACTCGCTCAAGCCGCTCGAATCATTCGTGGAATTTGGCAGGTTAAGTTTCAGCAGAAAAAAAATGGAAGTTAGGAAATTGCCGTGCAGTTTTTAATGAATTCTGATCTTCGCCATAATTCCTACCTTAGGACGCTTCTGATTTTATTTCTTGTTTTCACGTTCTTGTATTTGTCTCTTAATATCGGGTTGGAATACTCACGCCTGGGTCTCTTCCCTGATCAAGTTAGAGATAAGCTTTTGGGAAATCCTGAGTCTTTTCTGCCCGCGAAAGATCTCGCTACTCTTTTTACAGATCTACACGTTAATTTATTTATCTATCCTCTGATGGTCATGACAGTTGTTTCGATATTGGTCCACACGAAGATTTCAAATAAGGCAAAAACTCTTTGGATCATTGTTCCTTCTTTAGCTGTCCTGATCGAAATCTGTGGCTTGTTAGGGACGAGGTTTGTCCATCCCTTTCTTGTTTGGATGAAGATTGTTGGTTTTTTGCTCTTTGAGACATCGATGTTCGTCATGTTAATCAAAGTATTTGTTTATTTGATCAGTCGCCCGGATGACCACAGGCCTAAGGATCACTTCCATCATGGCTAGACAGTATCATTTGATAATTGGAATTTATTCTCTTCTGATGATTTTGCATTTGGGAACTTCTTTTCTCTTGTTCACAACAAAAATGGGATGGTCACTGCCCTCCATTCAACAGTTTTATCTTGGCGACTTAGAAATCAATTTGCTTCCGAAGTCGGAAATGGGATTGTTAGAAACAGCCGTTCAACATTTAGCCGCAGTCGGGATTATAAGTTTCATCCTCAGCCATTTCCTGATTTTTATTCCACAGATCTCTTCTTCGACAAAATGGATTTTAGGTCTCAGCTTCCCCCTCGCAGGCCTGTTAAATCTGGCGTCTGGATTTTTCATTATTTATTTTGGCCCTGCATTTGTTGTTTTTAAGCTTCTCTCATTTGTCATTTTTCAAGCAGCTTATATCGCAATCCTCTGGATCTTAATTCGTGCGGCTCTTGTTGAAAGCAAAATCAACAACCCAAGGACTTCTCTCAAGATTTGAGTCTGTTCGACCATCTGAGAAGACAATATAATACCCCAGACCCGCGTGTGCGTGGAGGAATTGGCGCACTTTCTCTAAAGGCATCACAGCGAGAGATGTCGTCCAGGCATCCAAGTTGGTGTTGGTTTCATTTCCAAGCAAAGTTATGCTGGACAGGTTCGAAACAGATCTCCCCGTTTTTGGATCAATCAAATGATGAAACAAAGGATCTCCAGAAAAACGACCATAGCCTCCGCTCGTAGAAATCCCCACCTGTGGGCCTCTGACTCTCAACTCTGCAATGAATTTAGAATCACTCAAAGGATCCTGGGGATCCTGGATTTTAATTAAACACTCTCCAAAACAGCGTATATCACCGCTCAGACTTAGGCTTCCGTCCTGAAGTCCAGCTTTTGCAAGGATCGCGCTCGCTTTGTCGATGGCATAGCCCTTGCCAATACCTCCAAAATCCAAGCCCAATCCCTTTTTCAAAATTTTTATTTCAGTCCCCTTGACTCGCACAAACTGAGATCCCGTCTGTCTCAAAGCCATCCGAATGCCTTCAGAACGCGGGCGAGGAAGACTCCTTGAGTTGAGGTGATTCAGATCTTGAAAATGGTAGGCCCTCAGAGTGAGAGCCGCCAATGTCATATTGAAGGCTCCTTCAGTTTCTCTCTCAATCTCCCGAGATTTTTGAATAAGATCCAAAAGATCTCTATGGGCATCCCTCAGAAATCCCTCTTGATTGAGCCGAGACACTTGAGAGTCTGGTTTATAAACTGAAAGAATTCGGTCAAGCTCCTCCATGACTCCAAAAGCTTCGTCAATACTCCGCGCACCTATGTGGCCCAATACGCTTATCCTTGCGATCGTGCCCATGATCTGCTTTTCCCGCAATACAAAATCTGGTGGAGCTGGCAGATGACAACAGGAAATTGTGGCAGTTGATATAAACCACGCAAAAAAAAAAAAAATGGAATCCTCAACCTGCGACTCATTGCCACTCTCTAGCGACCCTTCATCTGTGGATCAAAAGCATCGCGAAGTCCATCTCCAAGAAGTTGAAAAGCAAGCATTGCCAAAAACAAAGCCATTCCAGGCCAAATCATCAGGTGAGGAAATGTTTGCAGCGAGCGCCAACCCTCATTTGCTAAGACACCCCAACTGGAAAACGGTGGTTGAAGACCCAGTCCAATAAAGCTGAGGAAACTTTCAAATAAAATATTACTCGGTATTTGATAAGACAAAATAACAATAATTGGACCCAAAATATTGGGAACCACGTGCCGAAGCACAATCCCAGAACCCGAAGCTCCGAGAGCTCGGGCCGCTTCAACATAGGTCATCTCACGAACAAGAAGAACCTGGCCCCTAACCAATCGCGCGAGAGTCACCCATCCCACCACGCTCAGGGCCAAAACAATTCCAGTCAGCGCCTTCAATTCAGAATTCTCAAACATCTGAACACTGTCAAAAACAACTTTCACGAGAATTAAAAGGACAAGCGTCGGAATTGAATAAAGAATGTCCACCAAACGCATGAGAAAAGAATCGACTCTTCCTCCAAACCACCCAGAAACAGCTCCAACAAAGACCCCGATGATGAGAGAGGTAATCGCAGTGAATATTCCAACTGCCATTGACATCCTGGCTCCAAATATAATTCGAGACAAAAGGTCTCGACCGAGCGAATCCGTCCCCAGCCAATTATGGCTGCTTGGGGCATGAAGAATTCTCGTCATATCTTGCTGAGCAAAAGGGAAAGGAGCCAATTTTTCTGCAAAAAGAGCGACGAGGCAGACAAACAGAATAAAGTAAGCAGAGACCACAGCCCCCTTGTTCTTTTTTAGACGCCTGAAGGATTCTGCCCACAAGCTTTGGGGTCTCCTGACCTTACCCACAACAGAGCTTGGAGAAAGAATCGAGTCCGTAGTAACAGTCTGATTCATGCGAGCTTTATCCTTGGATCAAAATAAGCGTACAAAAGGTCCACGATCAAATTAGCAAGAACAAGAATGACAGAAAAGACCAATGTGGTCCCCAGTATCAAAGGATAGTCACGATTGCTCACGCTCTGAATCAAATGAGGGGCCATTCCTGGAACTGCGAAAATCAATTCAATAATAAATGAACCAGTCAGAACACCTGCGGCGAGAGGTCCTGAAAAAGTCAAAACTGGGATCAGCGAATTTTTAAGAACATGTTTATATAGAATGGCCATTTCGCTCAAACCCTTTGCTCGAGCCGTCCGAATATAATCAGAGCGAATCACATCCAATATGCTCGACCGAGTCAATCGTGCTATCACCGCCGCCGGACGAATACCCAAGGTCAGAATGGGCAATATATAGTAGCTCGGACCTTCCCAAAGTGCGGGGGGCAAAAGTTGCCAATAAAAACAGAAAATCAAAATAAGAATCGGCGCGACGAGAAAACTCGGCAAGGCAACGCCGCTGATAGCCGTCATCATCGTCAGCGTATCAGCCCATGTATTGTGTTTTGATGCTGCATAGACTCCCGCTGGAATTCCTATCAGAAAGGACAGAAGCAAAGCGTAAAAGCCAAGCTGCACAGAATTGGGTAATGATTCGCTAATAATGTCATTGATCGGGCGACCGATATATTTATAAGATTCCCCCAAATCTCCTTTCAATAGCTTAAAAACATAATCTCCATATTGCACATACAAAGGAGCGTTAAGCATGTACTTGGCTTCAATGTTCGCTTTGACCTCTGGCGGAAGAGCTTTTTCCTGATCAAAGGGCCCACCTGGTACAACTCTCAACAAAAGAAAGGTCAAAGTCGCAATCACCCACACGACAAAAACGGCCTCGGCCACACGTTTAAAAACATAGACAGTCAAGTTCTGGGTCAAAGTGTAATGAATGAAAGATCCGAGCAGCAAAATACCGTCAATGAGCCAAAGAAGTGTCGGAACTTCAAAGCCAAAGAAATTCAATGTCATGGTTATCATTAAGACAACGAGAATTGGCAATCCCACCCACAGGGTCAAATTGAGTTCCTGATCTCTTACAGCCTGAAACCATTTAGTCACTTCAATGACACTCCCTTAAAGATAAATCTCTGAAGAGGACCAAAAGGGTACCCAACGACTCTCGGAGAAAACAAACCATGAGCTACGGCCGCATACACTGGAACCACAGGCACATCTTGTTCAGTCAAAATCTGCTGTGCCTGGAGATAGGCTTCATGACGGGCGTCTCGCGACTCTATTCCAACGGCCTTCCCAATGAGCTCGTCAAATTTTTTATTTTTCCATCGCGTGTAATTGTTCTCTGAATACGAAGTCATTAAATTAAGAAAATTGTCAGGATCGGGATAATCAGCTAACCAGCCCATCCGAAAAATATGCGGGGGCTCGGTACGAAGACTCTTCAAATAAACCTTCCACTCTTCGTTCTTCAGTTCAACGTCGATCCCTAGGTTTCGCTTGAGTTGAGCCTGCACATTTTCGGCAATGCGTTTGTGATCTTCATTCGTATTAAATCCGATCTCGATCTTGGCCAATTTGCTTCGATCCTTAAATCCTGCCTTATCCAAGATCTCACGGGCTTTGGCAGGATTAAAACCGATCCCCACTCCAGGGGCATAGCCAAACATTCCAGGCGGCACCCAACTCGTCAAAGGCACCTGCCCGCCGTCCAACATCTGAGTGACCTCCTTGCGGTCAATCGCATAAGCAACGGCCTTGCGAACCTCTGGGTTGTCAAAAGGAGGCTTTCTTACGTTAAAACCGTAATAATAGATCGAGAGAATTCCAGTCTCGCGGTATTCAGGTCTCTTGCGAAGTTCGCGCAGTTCTGTCGAAGGAAGCTGTGTTTGGGCGTCAATCTTTCCTGCGTTAAAAAGATTAAGTGCTGTAGAGAGCTCATTGATCATGTAGGCGAGAATATTTTTTATCTTTGCCTTCTCCCCGTAATAGGCCTCGTTGCGCTCTAAAACGATAGCCTTGTCATGATCCCAAGTTTTAAGTGTATAGGCCCCCAAAGTGACGATATTTTTCGACTCCGTCCATTTGTCTCCATGTTTGGCAATGATATCTTTCCGAATAGGGTAAGTCGAATGGTGAGTCAAAAGATAGGGAAAATAGGATGTGGGGCCTGTGAGTTCAACTCTGATCTCTCCGGCATCTGTGATTTTCACTCCCACTTCGGAAAAATCTTTGATCTTTCCTTCATTGAAGGCTCTGGCATTATTGATGCCGTAAAGAAAGTAAGCGTATTCTGAAGCCGTAGCGGGAGTTAATAGTCTTTCCCAACCATCCAAAATCTGTCGAGCCGTAAACTCCTGACCATCGGTCCATTTCACACCAGACCGAACCTTGAAATACCAAATCTGACTATTTTTTTCTGAACGCCACTCGGTTGCCAAGGCGGGAGTCAAGCTGAGATTTGGGTCTGCGAGATTGTATTCAACAAGGCCCTCCATGATATTGTCCTGAATCAGCGCACTTGTCGTATCCCCCGACTTGTTCCAGTCTAGCGACGGTGGTTCCGTTAATATATTGATTCGTAAAGTTGATTTTAAATCGAGGCCATAATCGCCATTCTTCTTCTTGGTACAGCCGACAACAAAAGCAACGAAAAAAAGAATGAGAACGGAGAACAGGGCTGGCGAGCGTTTCAAAAATGCACGCATAAAGGCCTCCTTAATTGAAGGCCTGTTGTCCTGTCTTTGACTTACAAAGTCAAGATCCGGCAAATAGGGATCACCAAAAAGTGAATTCTACTAGAGAGTTTCCCAGGTTTCTCTTTGGGAGGGCCTGGTCACCTCCACCTTGATTGGCTGAACCAGCCAGGTTAGTTTCGTTGTGGCCTTGGCATAAAGACTTTCATAGATTCCAAAGTCCCGAACGACCTTTTTGACATAATTTCGCGTCTCAATAAACGGTATATGCTCAATAAACTCATCCATTTCAAGCTTTCCAAAATTGGCAAGCCAACCTTCGACGCGATGAGGACCCGCATTGTAGCTTGCGGCAGCAAGAGGTACTGAACCTCCAAATTTACTGAGCAGTCGTTGCAAATATTTTGTCCCTAATCGCAAGTTCAGGTCTGGATCACTTAGCCGTCGCTCATTAAAGGTCTCATCACCGATAAGGCGAGCCACCTGTTTGGCGGTATTGGGCATGAGCTGCATAAGGCCCTTTGCTCCCACCGGCGAAACAACATCGAAGCGAAAGGAGCTTTCGGTGCGCATAATTCCCCAAATGAATTCACTTGGCACATTAAAAGAGATCGCGTATTTTTCGACAGAATCTTTGTAGGCTCTGGGATAGGCATACTCCCACAAATAGCGACTGCCTTCGATTCCACGCTGAGAACGAATATTGGAGAAATTAACGATACTGATGTATGACGACCGATGGTAAGATCTTATCTGCTCATATGAAGCCATTAACATTTTGAGGTAATCTTGATTCCGGGTCCGACGTTCTATTTCAAATAGCTCCCATCGAGCCCATTCACCCAGCCCTACCTGAATAAGTAGGGTGGCCCTTTCAAATCTCAAACGCAATTCGGGATCGCGAAAGTTGGTAGCGACAACTGGTTTCTCCTCATCCGGCGAACTGGTTCCTTCTTCTGTAGCTGCAACGTCCGCAACCTCTTCTTCTTCACTTGAGACACCGTCCATGGTCGTGTTCAAGCTTTCTTCGGATTCTGCCTCCTGAACTCCCTCTTCTTCTCGCTTTCCGATGATTTCTCCATTGACGTCGAGTTCTTCTTTGAGAGAAACAAGTCCATCCCCATCTGGCATAATTCCCAAATAATTAGATGAAGATCCTTCTGCCACTTTCCGAACTGTCTCGAGATTCGAAATACTCTCTAAGCGATACTTGGCAGTAAGTGTGTAATAGTCCCACATCGGATCTTTGGCTAGCGCCTCAAAAAGACTCCTGGCCTCGGTGTACTTATTCATGCGCAAAAGCGCCATGGCCTTCCAATAATTAATTCTTTCAATGGCAATTTTGTTCCAATAGCGACGGGTTTGACGATTCTTTTTTTCATTTAAGATTCGATCAAAACCATTCAGAGCTCCAAGATAATCTCCCTTAAGATAACGAATCCAGCTCATGTGCCACTGAGAATCCCGACTCAATCCAGACCGCGGATATTCTTTCAAAAATTGCTCAAACTTACGAGAAGCTCCATCATAGTCTTGAAACTGATAACTCAAAAATGCAGCTTGATAGAGCGCCTCACGTCCCGATCGAGATTTTGGACTTGATTCATGAGCTCGATAGAAGGCCCCGACCGCAGTTTGATATTCTCCAGCTCTGGCTGCAGCCCTCCCTAGCTGCATCAGATACGCAAAGTTCTTATGGTATTTTTCGTAATATTTGATCAGAAGTTTCAAAGCTTCGTCGACATAGCCATCATTTACTAAGAAATTGGCCAAAGCCATATCGACTGCATAGTGAGTAGCTTCACCCGTGGCCCGTTTCTTCAATGTTTCAAGCTCAGATCGAGCTCTGTCTGACTTTCCGGCCCACTGCAAACGACGAATTCGCTTCTGCTGATCTGCCTGCGTCGAAAGGCATCCGAGCTTCTTCCCATCAAATGGTGACGAGGCTAAGTCGATTCCCCAGTCATCGATGAGCCCATGTTGCGGGTATTTGCTATAGAGCCGTCGAGCCCAAGCACAAGCTCTCCACTTTCGCCCGTTCTGCATCTCAACCTTCACCAGGCGCCACAAAATTTCGGGATAGGCCTCTGAAGATCGCCAACGCCGTTCTAAATAAGCCAACTCAGGAAGAGCCTTGCTCCACTTCCCTTGATCAATTAGCATTTCACTTATTTTAAATTTTGTCTCATAGGCCAATTGACTGGGAGGACGAAGTTTCAAGAGGCGATCATATTCTCGCTGGGCTTCCTTGAATTCACGCTTTGCCTGAAAAGAGAGGCCCAAAAAATACCGCACATAGTACTCGATGGGACTGGGAATAGCGAGTGCCTTTTCTAGATGGCTCTGGGCTTCATTGTATTTCTGAAGCTCAAATGACAACACCCCACGAACAAAAAAACTCAGGGCAATATCCGCAGGTGACAAAGGGCCTTTCATTTGCGTGAGAGCCTTCTCCGCACCCGAATAGTTCTTTTCTTCAACCAGAGTTCTGACCTTGGCGAATAAATTCTGCTGTCCTGAAGAGGGAATGACAACAAATACCAGAAGCGTGAGAACAACAACTGAGCCGATCCAATGGCGCAAGAATTCCTCCCGTAAAAGAGCCGCAAGAGACAGCCCATCCCTTATTTTATTAGACTTAGTCAGCATGTAAACCTGGACCCTCAAATTATTTGCACCTGGTCATTTTGTGCGATGCGCTACTCGAGAGACCAAATCGAAGAGACAAATAAAAAAAAGAGACTTTAAATTTTGTACGCCGTCCCAGCGGATGGTAGGGGTACAGGCGAATTAGAAATCTGGAGTTCAATCGTGGCTAAGAACAAATCCCTATTCGTCTGTCAGGAGTGCGGAGCACAACGCCAAAAATGGGAAGGACGCTGCAATGAATGTGGGGCCTGGAATTCACTCGTCGAAGAAAAAATCATTGCTCCCTTAGGCAAGGCATCGGGTCGAGGCTGGACAATCGGAAATAGTGAATCAGACTCTTCCGCCTCGGGACTTCGGGCCTATCGCCTCAATGAAACCTTCGACGAAGGACAGGCAAAACGCCAATCTACCGGAATCGGCGAGCTCGACCGCGTCCTTGGGGGTGGGCTCGTCTCAGGAAGTTACACTTTGTTGGGTGGAGATCCTGGAATTGGAAAAAGTACTTTGCTCCTGCAAATGGCAGGAGGACTAGCCAACGAGGGCAGCCAGATTCTTTATGTATCAGGCGAAGAGAGCGTCCCACAAACAGCTCTGCGCGCTCGTCGGCTCGGTATTCAGTCAGAAAAAGTGGCCATCGCAAGTGAGAGCAGACTTGAACACATCATCGCACTCGCCCGATCCCTTCAGCCCGATGTTCTTGTGGTCGATTCGATTCAGACCGTCTACCTCGCCGACATTCCGTCCGCGCCAGGATCTGTTTCTCAAGTGCGAGAGTGCGCAAGTCAATTGATGAGTTTGGCGAAGAGTTCAAATGTGGCTGTCCTCATCATTGGCCACGTGACTAAAGAGGGAAATATTGCGGGTCCCAAAACCTTGGAACACATGGTTGACACTGTATTGTCGTTTGAAGGCGACAACAGCCACCAATTTCGTTTGCTGCGTGCCCTTAAAAATCGCTTTGGAGCCACAAATGAATTGGGCGTTTTTCAGATGGCGAGCCAAGGTATGACAGAGGTGACCAACCCTTCCGAATTATTTCTAGAAGAGCGCGGCGCCGACCTCATTGGCTCGAGTGTGTTTACTGCGATGGAGGGCAGTCGCCCTCTCCTGTGCGAAGTCCAGGCGCTGGCTTCCTATTCACCGATGGCCATGCCCCGCCGAACTTCTATTGGTTTTGACTTAGCAAGAATCCATCTTCTTGTGGCAGTCCTAGATAAACATTTGAACTCTCACCTTCATCAAAATGATGTCTTCGTTAATATCGTGGGAGGCCTCAGACTCACTGAGCCCGCTGCCGATCTTGCGGTTGCGGCAAGTCTGATCTCGTCGATGGGTCAACAGGAGCTGGATCCGCGCACTTGTTTTTTTGGTGAGATTGGCCTCACTGGAGAGATCAGAGCGGCCAGTCTGCCGGAAGAACGAATCCGTGAGGCACTTAAGCTAGGTTTCATGACTTTTGTCTTGCCAGAGTCAAACCGCAAACATCTCGCCCAGCAAATAAAAGAAAAAAAAGATCCGTTGACCACTTTTAAGTTCGTCAAACACATCCGAGATCTAGAAAGAGTCATTGGCAAGCGCACCCAAGCGGCCAGCAAAAAAGGATCTAGCGAAAAAGTTGACCCAAAATTGCTTTTCGACAACTGAGCTTCTGCTCACCGACTCTTTCAGGGATCATACCCAGCATTATCAATGACGAAAGAGAATAAGACTTCCGGCCCTACGATAGCTGCCAGGATTCTCTCTTCGATAATACAGCCCAATGAGTTTTTGAAGTTGAGGAACCGAATAGAGTTGAAAAAAACCTTCACCCCCAAGGATCTCAATCAAGACACCACGTTGGCCGTTAGGCAGGGATTTTAAATTACTCAGGTTTCCGTTGCTGCGCGAACTTGAGAATATCTTTCCGTTCTTTGCCAGCTCAACTTTCGATTTTCCCACCAAAGTGCCACTTTCTTTCCTGCCTGAAAAAACCAATCTTACGTCCCATTTTTCCTGTCCAGGAGAATCAAAAACCAATTCTCCCGAAAAAGTTCCTCGCAATTCCCGAATTTGCTCAGAATCAATTTCATGGGCGTTCTTAAGAGAATCAAACAAATTGCCTAAGCTAACAGATTTCAAAAAGGTCTCAATCTCACTTTCAGAGCGTAGCTCATTCAGCTGTTTTTCAGCCTCCAAAATCGATTTGGCTTCTGATGATGATTTCAATTGGTTCGCAGACTGAAAAGAAGTGGATTCCAAAGAATTTGGAGCTACCTCATCAGATTCGATCAAATCAACTGGCGCTACCATATCCTTCCTCTTTCGACCCTGGCTCACCGACTGGGCAAAGACCATCTGCTCCCCTGAAGTCTTGATTCCCAAGTCCACCAGGAAAAGAAGCATGATTTTGCCAAGGATTTCCTCGGCCTTGTAATAGCGATCTTTCTCACTTTTCAGTTTCAAATAATCACTGATATCGCTTTCGCTAAATTTGACAAATTGGTCTGTCACTCGGCTCAATGCCCGCATTTTCTCTTGAACTAAAGATGCCTCCGTTTCGGCCTCTAAAGATGAGGGCCGACCAATTCTGTCCCGATGATTGCCGTAACTCCCCAAATAGTAGCCAAACACAAAGGCCATAGAAATGAGCGCAAAATAAAAGAAATGAAGTCGCCCCAGAAAAAACCTCTCCGTCACTTTTTAGCTAGGCTAGCCTACAAGCTTATAATGAAAAGAATTGTGCGATACGATCGCATAGTCAATTCATTTCATGTGAACTCATATTGAGCTGATTTTGATCGTCCATCAAATTTGGGTCTTTTCATCTCACTGAAACTCTAAATCCCACCACATTTGAAACTCAGCGCATGGACTTGAATTGACTCCTGAACCGCAACGGTTTCCCCCTCCATGACCTCGGCCACTCGCTTTGTTTATTAGCTCATTGCTCAATCGAGTGCCGCCCTTAAAAGGAGTTGGATTGGCCAGAGGATAATATTGAGACATGTAGTCAACGCCATGGCAACTCGTGCACCGGCTCAACAACATTGGTTTGATAGTTGATTCATAATAAGCTTGTCCAGCGGCCTTCGGCACGTATGCCGCAAACCTGCGCGCCGAAGCCAAGGTAACTTGCCGACCTGGGCGGACTCCGTAAACGTAAAGTTCAGCAACCTCCCCCGTCTTAAATTGGGGAGGCAACTCAAACACAAAGAAGTGACCATTGTTCTGGCCTCCACCAACGGCATTCGCAACCGTGGTCCCGGCCAACTCTCCTCCCTGATTCTTGGGTCCGTTCACAAAAAATTCGACTGTGAGAGTCGCCAATTTATCTTGATTGTCGACTGCCCATCCAGAGACACGACCAAAATCCGAAATAAAGCTCAACTCTCCACTCAGCTGTGCTTCGTTCTGAACGCCGGCCCCATTTCCTGGCTGATTTGAATCGCTTGTTTTTTTCTTCTCAACTGAACCGACATCGCCGCAATTATTATATAAAAATAATATTGGAGCTGTTAAAAGAATAAAACTCAAAAACCTCTGAATGATTTTTTTATTAGTCATTTGGAACTGCCACTCCTAAATCCCATTTTCGTCCGAAGACCTTTAATCAATTGTCGCCTAGAAATAGTTGAAATAGAACAGAAGGAGTTGGTTTGCCCCACAATAGAACAGATATTTGCCTATTTTATAAATCATCCAGATTCACTTAACTAGAGATTCCATTTCGAATATCATTTTGAATCAATCAGAACATTGGTAAATCTGTGCCTTCACAAACAACTAGGCAGTTTTCTTAAATTCAGCCAAGGTCTTCTCGAGGCTCTTAATTTCCTTTTGTGCTTCAACACATTTGGTTCGCCACTCTTGTGACTCTTTTCTCAGGTTTCTCTCTCTCTCCTGAACTTTACTTAGCTTGTGTTGTAAGTCGTCTGCTGACTGCTCTCCCGCCGTGACCTGTCGATCGAGAAGACTGGCTCGTTCAGTCATTATTTTGTATTTATTTAAAGCCTCATTCGTTTTTCGTATATAGGCTTGACGCTCCTGCCGAAGACTGTCAGTGAGCTGGGTCAGCTTTCCAACAGAAGACTGGGATTGCTTCAACAGATTACAATTCATTTCAAACTTGATCGCGACCGTTCTCATTTGTTTCTCTCGCTGGTCTTTGTCCTTCACAAGCCTATCCATATTTTGTATCAAACGCTTCGTCTCGGTCTTTGCCTCAACTATTTTCGAATTGAGATTGATAATTGTCTTTTTAACTTCCGATAATTCGTTTTGCTTATTTTCATATTTTTGCAGGAGAGAATTAAACTGTTCCTCCCGAACCCTAACTACCGCTTCATTCCCCGTTCCTCTTCTGAGGGCATCATTCTCGATGTTTGCCAAGTCTAGCTGATTACCTAAATCGGCAACTCGTTCCTTACCTACCTCTTCTCCTAACTTGGCGAGTTTGGAATTGCGATGCATATCCTCAATCATAGAATCAAAACCAATCTGGGACTGAAGAAGAGAATTTACTCGCTCTTCAAGACTCTCAATTGTTTTGTGATTTTCACTGTTAGCAGTTTCCAAATTCTCAGTGTACTCTCTTGTTCGACTCAAGATGAGCTCCAATTCCTCTCCTTTTTTAGTCATTGATTCAACGAGGGACAATAGATTTTCATTCTGGACCTTCAAGATTTGATTTTCTGATTCGATTTGCTTGAAATTTTCTGCGTTCTCATCAGCAACAGAGTCTGATTCCGTGAATTGAATTCCGTTGGACAATTCTTCCTTTCTTTCATTTTGATTGGAATCTTCTGAATTGAAAAGTAAATTTGGATTTAGCTGAACCTGATCGTCAACGACAGAACGGCTCACAGACTTATAATTGCTAAACAATGAAGTCGAGTTTTCAAAGAGGCCCTCGTTGGCCTTTTCAATTTTTTTTATTTCATCGTCTAAGTCATTGGCAGCCAGCACTCCAGCAGGGTCAAGACTCTTTTTTGCTTGAAGATAGAAAAGAAACCACTTATCTCTTAGACTTCGATAGACAGATCGAACGGCACCACTTTTGGCTTTCAAATCTTTAATTATTAAGCCTTGCTTAAGAATTTGATGTTGAAAATGCTTTACATCACTGCTGTTACTTCGCATCAGCTCCTTTAACGTCAACATTTCTCGAAGGTAGGTGGGCAATTCTTCATATTTTCCGACATTGGATTTTAAAGGAATGGCCTGGCCCAAGTGATTTTCTGCTCCCTCAATTGCCATGCCCAATAGCTGAGAAGCCAGAGATGATGATAGATTCGTTGAAAATGGCTTTATTCGAGCCGCCTGCCTCTTTAAAAGTAAAGTCGCCTCAGAACTGGAAATGCCATTTCTGTCCAATTCTTCGAGTTGATGTACTTCGGAACTGATTTTCTCAATCATTCGACTCAGACCATCAAACTCACTGTGTTTCTTACTGACGCCAGAAATTCGAACCAGTCCGTCATCTATCACTTGAGTCACGCCCTTAATGCGCTTTTCGAACTCATCCTGAACGAGAGATTCAGAAGAAATTTTGATGAGTTCATCTGAAATTCGCAAAGTGACGTCTCCGATAACCAAGAGGTCCTCCTCCGGGACCTGATTGAGTCTTGTAAGATTCTCCTCAATATCATTCACCTTGCCCTTTAAAAACTGGATCAGATCTTCTTGATCCTGTTCAAGGGGGCTTAGGGCATTTGCCTTTGGTTCAGTTGAAATCTCCGATTGAAGCGCTGTTAAACTGAATTCCTCAGGATCCGGAATTCCATCTATATCCGCTTTTCCCTGTGATTTTATCAAATCCAAAATCCGACGTCCGTCTGAAGACTTGAGAAAATCGTCAAGGTAAGCAAAGTAGCTTTGCTTATCAGACTTAAGAACGAATACTTTCTGTATCGAACGCCCCTCTAGAAGAGCATATTTTGAGTCAGGAAAAATCTCGTTCCCATTGACCCACCGAACAATCCGATTCACACGTTCTAGCAAGATAAAGCAGTCAAACGGAATCACTTGTCCTGGACGGATCGATGACGCCAATATCGGATAATAGTCCTGTGAATCAAATTCTGGCAATTCTAAGCACTCCAATTGGGTAGGGTCTCGAAGATACATCGGAAGCTTTGAACATGGCTTTTAGCTATTCAAATCGAGAAATTTGATCAGAGACCCATGGGCGACAAATCTCAGTTAAATATCAACATTCTGAATGGTACATGGCACGACCAACGGCCTCATGCCAATGAGACAACCGCGTGGACCTTTGCCTCTTGGTGAGCCTGGGAGTAAATTCCTGATCCGCTTTCCAAGCCGCCTTTATTTCATTCAAATCATTCCAAAAACCAACTCCCAGACCGGCCAAAAAAGCAGCGCCAGCCGCAGTTGTCTCAATGAGGCTGGGACGTAATATTACGCTACCCAAATAATCTGCCTGCAATTGCATGAGAAGGTCATTGGCGCTCGCTCCCCCATCAACCCGAAGGCCTTTGAGGCGACGACCAAGATCCTTCTCCATTGCTAACAAAATATCGACATTTTGAAGGGCCATTGATTCCAGAGTTGCTCGAGCCAAATGTGCTCGCTTTGTTCCACGAGTAAGACCCGAAATCAGACCTCTTGCACGAGGATCCCAGTAGGGCGCGCCAAGCCCCGTCAAGGCAGGGACAAACTCAACTCCATCTGAATTTTCCACTTGGCTCGCCAAAACTTCAACCTCACGACTATTCTCAATAAACTCAAGACCGTCTCTCAACCACTGCACCGCTGCTCCGCAAATAAACGCCCCACCCTCAAGAGCATAGGTCAGCTTCTTCTGGCCCTTTAACTGCCAGGCGACCGTCGTCAAAATTCCAGATTTTGACTTGATTGCTTTGTCTCCAGTGTTCATCAAAAGAAAACTGCCAGTGCCAAAGGTGCACTTGGCTTCGCCGGGAGCAAAACAGGTTTGGCCAAATAAGGCTGCTTGTTGGTCTCCGGCAATTCCCGAGATCGGAATCCCATCAGGAAGTCCGGGACAATTTTTTGTGTAGCCAAAAATTCCTGACGACGGCGAGATTTGAGGCAAAATCGCGTCAGGAATAGAGAAAAGTTTCAGCAATTCGGAATCCCAACTTCCTTTGTGAATATTCATCAATTGAGTCCGCGAAGCATTGGAAACATCTGTGCAATGGGATTGTCCAGAAGTGAGACGCCATAAGAGAAATGTATCAATCGTCCCGCCTGCAAGCTGGCCCAGACTTGCGCGCTTCCGAGCCTGACCGACTTCATCTAAAATCCAGCGAAATTTTGATCCTGAAAAATAGGGATCAACAACCAAGCCTGTTTTGTTTTGAATGAGCTTGGCTTTCCCCTTTTTCTTAAGTTTTTCGCAAAACAAAGTGGTCCTGCGACATTGCCAGACAATGGCATTATAAATTGGTCTCTGAGTTTTTCGATCCCAGATCACCGCCGTCTCTCGTTGATTGGTTATTCCAATTCCTGCTATTTGCTGTCCTGAAATTTTGGCCAATTCTAAGGTTTTGCGAATACTTGAAATCACTGAAAGCCATATAGCCTCGGGATTGTGCTCAACCCAACCCGGGCGCGGATAAATCTGCTCAAATTCCTCGTTGGTTTTTGCAAGACATTTACCGTCTTGACCTATAATACTTACAGTTGTGCCGGTTGTTCCTTGATCGATGGACAAAATGTACTGTGTTGACATATGAGAACTCCACTCCCTCTCCAACATAGGTAGTCTCTATGAAAAAATCATCTAAAGATAACACGAAAATTCAATTACCCCTTTTCAGAATTAAGAATTTCCATCACGAAGCATTATTGTACCGCGTAATTCCTCGAATATTCCTTGATCTCTTGGGGAAGTATTTCCGTCTCAAAGTTGAAGGGGGCGAAAATGTCCCCCGCGATGGGAGGGCTATCATCTGCCCCAATCATTCTGGTTATGCCGGAGTAGATGCCCTTATTCTTGCGAATGAAATCCGGAGAAGTTCGGGCCGAACACCGAGAGTTTTAACCCACCATTTGTGGTTTCTCACCAAAAGCACAGCCATCCCAGCAAACAAGCTTGGATTTATTGAAGCAACGGCAACCAATGGCATTCGGTGCTTACTCAAGAACCAGCTCGTCGTTCTTTTTCCTGAAGGCGAGTATGGAAACTTTAAACCAACAAGCAAGGCCTACCGACTGCAAGAATTCAAGCGAGGTTTTGTAAGAATGGCCCTTCTGACGAAAGCGCCAATCATACCTGTCGTTGTGATTGGGGCCGAAGAAACTCACATTAATCTCTCACGCTTGCGCTTACCGAAGGCCCTACATAGCCTCGTTCTTCCCCTACCCTTGAATTTGATTCCTCTCCCAGCAAAATGGAAAATTAGATTTTTAGAACCAATCTACCTCCCTTACAAGGCAGAAGCTGCCGACGACAGAGAACTCGTCCATGATATTTGCCTTGATATCCAGGAACGCATGCAGAAAGCCATCAACAATGAACTTGCCAAACGAAAGTCTATTTTCATTTGAACTGGCCCGCTTGATCGTTGTTTCAAGCTCCCAAGAGCTTGCGGGCCAGTTTAAACCATTCAAGATTGAGACAGTTCATCCGATAAGCAACAATGACAGGCGCAGTTCAAAACAGCCGTGGCCAAATCTTAGTGGAGTACATCCTCTTGATGGTCATCGTGGTTTCCGTCGCACTTCTTATCACGTCGTTCATGGTCAGCCGCAACGCGGATCGGCCTGGATTTCTCATCTCAAAATGGTACCAGATCATTCAAGTGATTGGAGAAGACCCCGCCGACGACCTTAAAACACCATAGACGCCGGCTATCATATATCGTTTGCAGTTTATCGTTTGGACCATGGCTTGATTCTAACTGCAGAAAGAGAACTGCGAGGCGATCCCTCGGTAACCCTTTTTGTATAGACCATGTAGACCACGGTTTGCCTTTTGAAATCAATAAATCGCTCGACATACATTTCCTTAAATACCAGCGACCTTCGCTCAGAGAAGATCCTCTCAGATCCGCCCAATTTATTCGCTTCCGAAAGGTTGACCGGTCCCACTTGAACGCAAGAAATAGATGCATCCGACTGATTATCAGCAACACCAACAGTACCTTCAAAACCACCGGCCTGGGGCCTGCTGACATAGCAACTGATACCTTTTATTTCTGGATCATCTACAATCTCAACTGCAATCTTGTCATTGGGAGTTACCCAATGAAAATCATAGCTGACTTTCCCTAGCTCTTCTGCGTGCGCAAAAGAAGGTGAACCACCCACCCAAAAAATAAGGGAAACTACCGACAATTTTCTTGCTAACGTCAATTTGGATTTCATTTATATACTCCGTGTTTTGACTCTCAAACACCGAATTTTACGGCATTCAAAGGATTCGCCATGGAACTTACCCTTAAACCCCTGCGTCTTTTTTGGATAAAAGTCAACTAGATTCAGAGACATTGCGATCTAGACAGTCAGAGTGGGACCCACAGGTGCAAATATCCTCCAAGTATCAAAGATATCGGATATTTCATCATAGATCTTCTCGAATTCCTCATCGGGAATAAGACCACGAATTCCTACAACATCATCATCGCCCAGACGACTGCGACAAACTGTGCAAGGGGCACTCTCAGGAAAAGAGAGATCAAATGCCTCTGAAGATGGATAGAGCATGACAAACAGATGTTTTCCCATCTGTCGATGCAGCTCCCTCGCTCTCTGATAACCTTCCTTGAGCTCATTTTGCATCCGAAAATAGATTTTCAATGCGACGGCCTCTTGGTATTGCGCAAAATAAAGACGAATGGGACCATCAAAAATCGCAGCATTAAAGGCCGGCGAATAAAAATTGGACTGAGTCAAACTGGTCACTGATTCGTTCATCATTTTTTCCATCCATTGAATAATAATGAATAACGCTGAAAGTACCCCAAGACTATTCAAGGATACTTCTCAAAAGCAAAACTTATTTAAGATATTTTAAGCTTTTTTCTCAATTATCATCTGGAATTGAAGATTCTTTTTCCCTTTACCCAGGATTCGACCACAGGAAGGTGACCTACCTGCATAAATAGGTCTTGCCAACGCCCGTCTATCAGTATGAGATCAGCAGATTTTTCGGCTTCAATTGATCCGCAGACATTGCCTAACCCCAAAGCTGCCGCTGCATTTACCGTGTAAGCCGCCAAGACTTCGGCCAAAGTCATCCGCATCTCTACGCGTGCAAGCACCCCGACCAAAGCCAAGTCCCAGCTTGGCGAACTTCCAGGATTAAAATCAGTCGCTAGCGCTACTCTCGCTCCGGCATCCAGCAGGTCCCGTGCAGGCGGATAGGGCATGCGCAAATAAAAATCAGCTGTGGGCAGCAATACACAAACGGTTTCAGATTTCGAAAGCTGAATCACATCTTCAGGCGATATATGGACCAAATGATCCACTGATTGTGCTGCCAATTCAGCTCCTAAAACCCCACCCCCTAGGCGCTGAAGCTGATCCATGTGGCCCGTCAGGCCAAAACCCAATTCTTTGGCTGCCTCCAGATACCGTCTGCCCTGCTCAAGGCTAAAGAACCCTTTCTCAATAAAAATATCCGCTCGCTCAGCGAGTTTGCCCTTCATGACCGCAGGAAGCATTGATTCGATCACTTCGTCCAAATATTCATCACGACCAAGAGCATCCTCGGGAAGAGCATGAGGCCCAAGGAATGTTCTGACCACACGAGGGCCTTTGACTTTGCCAGCGACACCAAGCATTTTAAGTTCAGTTTCCAAATCAAGCCCATATCCGCTCTTGATCTCCAAGGTTCCAACCCCTTGACGGAGGAAGGCATCCACTCGTGGCTTCAATAATTCCATGAGCTCTCTCTCATCCGCAATCCGAGTGTGATGAACCGTGGACAAAATCCCCCCGCCTCTCTGAGAGATTTCTTGATACGTCGCGCCCTGTACGCGTTGCTCAAACTCATCCGCTCGGCTTCCCGCAAAAACACTGTGCGTGTGTGCCTCGACAAAAGCCGGTAGAACACTGAGACCACTGCAATCCACCTCCTCCAGGCTTGCCTTTCCAGTTAGACTCTTAATCACGTGACTGGATAGCTGTCGTTCGGGACCCGCCCAACGAATTTCACCCGCTTCAACCACAATCGCCCCATCCGAAATGATACCAAGATCCTTCGTTGTGGGGCGGCGCCCCTTCTTTTCTGAGACTCCACTCATCGTCAACAGCTCGTCGATTCGACGAAAAATAACAAATTGAGCCAAGCTTCACCCCCGTTCGATGGTCTGAACCAATTAAAAACTGAAGAATCCCAATTGATCTCTCACATCTCTAGTGCACTGATGACTTCAGATGCAACAAGGAAATGGACCCAGAGAAAGTTTTGAAAAATGCCAGCTGGCCCGCATGATTGTTGTTCTAAACTCCGGGGCACCTGGCTGAACTAAATCTCAGGAGTCCAGGATCTTCAAACATGCGTCCGGCAGCAGCGCTCACGTTGTGAGCGCTGCACCAAGCCGAACTCGATCCTGAATTCCTGAGATTTAGTTCAGCCAGCTCCGCGAGTCTTGGATACAACAAATTCACCGAAGGCTTGCGGGCCAGTTTATTTTAGTCAAGGACGGCGGCGAATACGGAGCGCAACTTGTAAACATTTGTCACCAGGTTTAATTTCATATGGCAGGGTCGCCTCAAGATCAAGGTCCTCTCGGCTAAGATACTGATTGATCTCTGTAGACAGATTTTGAATACCAACTCTGTTAAACTCGTCCTCTCTCATCTCGTGAAAATACCAGGCATTGGGTTCTAGCTGATCAAGAATCGCGTTCAAATTTTTCGCGTCTGGAACTCCCACAATACCGGCTTCTAAAACGCCGAGCAGAGGGCCTCCCATTAAGTGCTCGCTCAATATTGCCTGCATGTGCTGGATCGAGGAGCGGTCGGCCCGGTGTAAAAAAATACGTTTAACGATAACACTTTTGATTCCTGGCACGCGAAACTCTGCTCGAATGATCATTGGCGAACGACCAGTGATACGGGTCTCAGAATTTTTCAACCAATCTGCGCCAGAAATCTGCAGGAAGTCCTCGGCCCGAAATTCAAGTTGGTCTTTAACGAACCCGATATCCTCAATTGTAAATGAAGATGCCAGCCTTTCTAAACGATGTTTAATAGAATACAAAACATGAAGGTAACCTTGGCCCCAACCGCCGTTCAAAAGATCGAGCAAATGATAGTTTTCCGCGCCCGGAAAGTCGACCATTGGGCGAAAAATGTCGGGTCCAGACGCAATGTAAAGTGCGTTTGATTCTGGCAATGAGATGGGATTGATTTCACGATATTCGACTCCACGGAACATGGAGAAAGCTTCGGACGGAAACTCAGCGGCATATCGCCGACTTCCAGCCATTACAAAACCACGGAATTGCCATTTCCTTATTTGAAAGTCGGCTAGCGAGGACATCTCCGCATGAAGCAAAAGAATCTTGTACCAAAAATAGAGACGAAAATGAAATCACACAAACTAACAGCCGCACAAATAACTGGACCTTTCGTTGATCGGAAGATGTCACAGATCTGCTTTGAGTTTCAAGGAAAATTCGCCTCAAGAATTGAATTCGAGACGAATCGCCAAAGTCAGTGAGAAATAATGGCTCGGCGAATCCTCATTTCATCTGCCTGAGAGCTCTAGAAGCGATTTCAAGGTGGCCCGCGATTTGCTCTGACCACCTCATGTGATTCACAACAACATGTGTGCAATACGCACAGGAGGAGATACAGATATGAAAAATCCGCTTGCCAATTTACCAGAAAGGCTCCGCCGACGAGTTCCAACTGCTATGAAGGCCCTGCTAGAAATGGAAAATGAGATGGATCGAGTTTTTCAGACGTCATCGTTTTGGCCAGAAGAAGTTGGCTCCTTCGATTTCTCTCCAGCCTGCGATTTTAAGGATACAGGCAAGGAGTATGTTATTAATTTTGATATCCCGGGCATAAAAAGGGAAGACGTGAAAATTGAAATGGAAAACAATAGACTTACCGTGAGCGGCGAGAGAAGTGTTCGCCGGGACGAGAAGGAGGCTAGGTATCTCCTGTCTGAGTCTTGTTCTGGGTATTTTATGCGTTCGTTTAGTTTACCAAACCTTGTAGATGAGAGCCGAGTCGATGCCCAGTATGCCGATGGTGTTTTAACTATCACGGTTCCCAAAATAGAGGCGTCGAAGGCCAAACAAATCAAAATTCACTGATGGGTTCCTGCCTGGGTTGCTAAACCTCAAGGCCACGGAAAAAGAGAAGAGAATTAAAAAAAGCGGCGAAGCTTGAGGCTTAGGTTGAGGGTCAGCTCCGCCGCAGATAAATCATGTCAAAATAGTTAGGAAGAAAACGCGCAGCTTGCATCTCTTCTAATGAGCAAGTTGTTCATTGTGCTGATGAAGATCCAAACCAAGTTCCTCCCCATCAACTGAGACTTCGAGCTTCTCTATTAACCGAACCAATTTCAGTCCAATCCAAGTCATTACCACTACGAACACCACAACAAGAGACAGTGCTGCCATATGTTTTAACAAAAGAACGGAGCTACCATAAATTAGCCCGCCTTCCTCAGCAAAAACTGCCGTGAGCAACATTCCTACGATTCCGCCCACTCCATGACAGGGAAAAACATCCAAGGTGTCATCGATTCCTTTCTTTGCCCGCCAAATCACCACTGAATAGCTAATCGCCGATGCAACGGCCCCAATAAAGAGACTTGCTCCGAACGAAACATAGCCAGCTGCTGGAGTTATCGCCACCAATCCGACAACAGCGCCAACGCAGGCACCAAGACAGCTTGGTTTTTTCTTTAATTTCCAATCAAGAAGAACCCAAACTAACATCGCTGTCGCAGAGGCCGTATTTGTTGTCAAAAACGCCTGAACAGCTTGTCCGTTGGCTGCCAGGGCAGAACCCGCATTAAAACCAAACCATCCAAACCAAAGCATCCCCGTTCCCAAAAGCACAAATGGAATATTTGAAGGCGCATGGGTTCTATCTTGCCGTCCCCTCATCATCAGAGCGGCCACCAAAGCCGCAATTCCAGCTGAAATATGTACAACCGTTCCACCTGCAAAATCTAAAACACCCCATTTTCGCAAGAAGCCCTCGGGATGCCAGGCCCAGTGAGCGAGCGGAGTATAAATAAACAAACTGAAGAAGACGCAGAAAATGAGATAGGACTTAAACCGAACTCTCTCGGCGAAGGCTCCCGTAATAAGAGCCGGGGTGATTATCGCAAATTTCATCTGGAACAGAACAAATAAGGCAAAAGGAATTGTCGCCGCAAATGTGGGATTGGGATGCACTCCCACATTTCGGAGCCCAAGGTAAGTGAGCGGGTTTCCGATCACCCCTCCTAGGCTTTCCCCAAATGCAAGACTGAAGCCCACAACGACCCAAAGGACGCTAACTAAACCCATTGAAACGAAACTTTGGAACATGGTGGATATAAGATTTTTTTTCTTGACCATTCCACCGTAGAAAAAGGCAAGTCCCGGAGTCATCAGAAGAACCAAACCCGATGCAGTTAGCAACCATGCCGTATCGCCGGCGTTGATCTCTTGGATTGGCATTGTAAGCCCCCTCGTATCATCCGATTGGAATACTCAGACAAGTAATTGATATTTTCTAGATTCAAGATCCCTGTCAGAAACCATTATTCAAAATTAAAAAACTCGTCAACCCAGCAATACAAATTAATTAAAGAGAAAATTCGCTCGCACAAGATATTCACTGTTAGAGGAAATTCTAAATCGGGGGAACTGCAAATTTGACTCTTGTGGAATCTCCAGATCTTTGCGATAAGCAATTCTTCGGAACAAGAAAATACGGCAGGAACTGCGGGATTTCAAACAATTGAGGGATAGGGACTCCCAGGTTCTCCAGACGCTAGTATAAAACGACAGCAAAATGAAAAGACAAGAACTCCCCTTTAACCATCATTCAAGGAGCTGGTAAATTGAGGAACCATGGAATGCCCAAACAGCAGGGTCTCTATGATCCGAGTCTAGAGAAAGGATCTTGTGGCGTAGGATTTATCGCGCAAATCAATGGCCAGAAATCTTCGGCAATTGTTCATCAGGCTCTTGAGCTACTTAAGAATCTTGAACACCGAGGGGCCGAAGGTGCTGATGAAAAGTCGGGCGATGGAGCTGGAATTCTCTGCCAAATACCTCACGACTTTCTCGTCTCTGTCACTCATGGAATCGGAATTCACTTGCCTGCGCCTGGGCACTACGGCGTGGGAATGATGTTTCTCCCAAGAGATGATTTTGAAAGAAGAACCGTTCGAAATATTGTTAAACAAGCCGTCGCTGAAGCCGGATTCAATTTTCTCGGATGGCGTTCTGTCCCTGTTGACGGAGAAACAATTGGCCCCTTAGCGCGGTCGTTCCAACCCAGGATCAGGCAATTTTTTGTCACTCACCCCCATGGTCCCGGTCCCTCCGAAACCTTTGAGAGACAACTTTACCTAATCAGAAGACGAATTGAAAAAATGGTCGAAGAGGCATGCCTTCATCCCTCCCAAAGCGCCTACGTCCTGTCTTTGTCCGCCAACACTCTTATATACAAAGGAATGCTCAAACCGAGCCAACTCGATCAATTTTTTCTTGATCTAAAAAGTCCCTTATTTTGCTCCTCCCTCGCTTTGGTGCACTCGCGATTCAGCACAAACACCTTTCCTTCTTGGTCGCTCGCTCAACCCTTTCGCCATCTTTGCCACAACGGAGAAATCAACACTCTCAAAGGCAACCGAAAGTGGATGAGAGCCCGTGAAGGTCGGTTCACGAGTTCATTGCTTGGCGAAAGTCATGCTCAAACGCTGCCTCTCCTCCACCCATCTGAAAGCGATTCGGCAAGCCTGGATCGTACTCTAGAACTTCTTTACCAAAATGGACGAAGTCTCGCCCACGCTGGCCTGATGTTAATTCCTGATCCCTGGGAAAACCGTCAACAATTGTCACCACAGGAGTATGACTTCTACCGGCATCACTCTATGCTGATGGAGCCCTGGGACGGTCCTGCCGCTGTCTGTTTTACCAATGGTCGACAGATCGGTGCCAAACTTGATCGTAACGGTCTCCGACCTTTGCGGTATTTCAGAACAAAGGATGGACGAGTGATTCTCTCCTCCGAAGCGGGAGCTGTTCGTGAGGACGAAGATCAAATTTCTTATAAAGGTCGAGTCGCCCCTGGACAGATTCTTATTGTGGACACCGACAAACAAAAGATATTCAATGATCGAGAGATTAGAACAGAACTCGCTCAGATGGCTCCCTATGGCGACTGGCTCAAACGGAGCGCTGTGCGATTGAAAGAAATCACGACGTTCGATCATAAGCCAGGCAAGGCCACCAACAGACCTGCGAAACACGACACTGAGGACGAGAGCCAATTTGAAGTCGATGAATTCACCAGACTCCAAGCTGCCTTTGGCTACACCAGAGAGGAAATCGAATCCGTTATTTTGCCTATGACTCGAGATGGAAAGGAAGTTGTCTCCTCAATGGGAAATGACACTCCCCTTGCCATCCTCTCTGAGCAACCTCAATTGCTCTTTAATTATTTTCGCCAATCATTTGCGCAAGTCACAAATCCACCGATTGACCCTATTCGTGAAAATCAGGTGATGTCTCTCTTGTCATGGATAGGACCACTGCCTTCTCTTTTATCAGAAGGCGTTGCTACAAGAATCAGAGTCAAGTGTCCCAGTCCTCTCCTGAGTCAGGACGAACTCGAGAGCCTTCTGCGCTGGGAACATTCAGATTGGAAGGTCCATCGCCTTTCCCTACTTTATAAAGCACAAGATAAAGAAAGTTTAACTCATGCTCTCGATGACTTGATCCAAAAAGTGGATAAAATGGTTGCTGACGGCGTCACTTGTCTTGTTCTCAGTGACCGGGGACTTGATGCTCAGCATTTGCCAATTCCAAGTCTACTCGCAGTAAGTGCCGTCCACCAGCACCTGATTCGTCAAAAGGCGCGCTCGCAAATTGATCTTTTAATAGAGAGTGCAGAACCTCGAACCGTTCATCACGTAGCTTGCCTGCTAGGTTACGGGGCCAGTGGCATAGTTCCCTATTTAGTTTATGAAACTCTTCGCCGAGAGCTCCAGCTAGATTCAGATTCAAGAGATTGGCATCAAGCCTTGGGTCGATATCGCCATGCAATTGATACTGGACTCCTCAAGATATTTTCAAGAATGGGCATCTCGACAGCTCAGTCCTATAAAGGTGCTCAGATTTTTGAGATCCTCGGGATCAGTCGCCGTGTTGTAGACATCCATTTTTCAGGATCTCTTTCTCGGCTGGATGGATTAGGCTTGCGTGAAATTCAGGAAGAAAGCAAGCGTCGGCACGATCTTGCCTATGGCGCCCGTTTCAATTCTATTCCCGCTGGAAACGACATTCATTATAGACCCAAGGGAGAACAACACAGTTGGCGACCTGAAGTAATAGAAAATTTGCAAGTTGCTGTTCGCACTGATAGCAAAACAGCATTTAGGAAGTATTCAGAACTTCTGAATGAAGAATCTAAGCAACCTACCAATCTGAGAAATCTCCTCCGCCTGCGTTTTGTTCCAACACCTTTGTCCCTCAGTAAAGTCGAATCGGCTTCGAGCATCGTCAAGTGTTTCACTACGGGCGCGATGTCGCTTGGAGCGCTCAGTGAAGAAGTTCATCAAACGCTAGCCAAAACAATGAATCGGCTTGGAGCCAAGAGCAATTCTGGCGAAGGAGGCGAAGATCCCCTTCGCTATCAGTCTTCAGGTCAAACTGAGAATTTAAATTCGGCCATCAAGCAAGTTGCTTCTGGAAGATTTGGAGTCACGGCAGCTTATTTGCGGAGTGCCCAAGAGATACAAATCAAAATGGCCCAAGGAGCAAAACCGGGAGAAGGAGGCCAGCTTCCTGGCGACAAGGTCGATCGGACGATCGCTCGGCTGCGGCACGCCACGCCAGGAGTGCCTTTGATCTCTCCACCTCCCCACCACGATATTTATTCGATTGAAGATCTCAAGCAGCTCATCTTTGATTTGCGAAATTTGAATCCCAAAGCTGCAATATCAGTAAAACTCGTCTCTCAAGCTGGAGTCGGAACAGTCGCAGCCGGAGTTGCAAAAGCCTACGCCGATAAGATTCTCATTAGTGGTGATACCGGAGGAACGGGCGCAGCTCCACTCTCATCGATAAAGCATGTTGGAGCTCCCTGGGAGATGGGTTTGGCCGAGACCCACCAAACGCTGGTTCTCAACGGAATGAGGGACAAAGTTCGACTTGAATCAGATGGCCAAATGAGAACAGGCCGCGATATCGCGATCGCCTGCATCTTGGGTGCTGACGAGTTCGGCTTTTCAACAGCACCCCTCATTACTCAGGGTTGCTTGATGATGAGAAAATGTCATCTCAATACTTGCCCCGTCGGAATTGCCACTCAAGATCCGATTTTGCGCGAACGATTTAAGGGCTCCTCAGAGTATTTGATCCGATATTTCTTTTTTGTGGCCGAGGAAGTTCGGCAAATCATGGCTAAGATGGGATTTCGAAGTCTCAAAGAAATGCGCGGACGAGTCGATCGCCTCGATTGGGACCAAAATCATCAGAATTGGAAGATAAAAACTTTGGACCTCTCGGCTCTCTTGCATCGAAGTCAAACCGTCCATTCTTTTCCTAAACGGACCAATTCGCGTGTGGCGCATCCCGATAAGGTGTTGGATCGCGAACTCATTTCGCTGACTGAAAAATCTCTTGAACAAAATGAACCCATCTCCATTCGCATGAATATTAAAAATACCAATCTTTGTATAGGAACGCTACTTTCTGGCCATTTGGTTGAAAAGTACGGAGCTTCAGGCCTGAGCGCAGATAGCATTTGCCTTTTGCTGAAGGGCTCCGCCGGACAGAGTTTGGGGGCCTTCCTCATTCCAGGAGTTTCCATACAAATCGAAGGTGAAGCCAACGATTACGCGGGAAAGGGACTTTGTGGTGGAAAAATTGCCATCTTCCCACCAGCGAACAGCCCTCTCTTGCCGTCTGAATCCATCATAGTTGGCAATACATCACTCTACGGAGCCACATCTGGTGAGTTTTATGCTTATGGTCTTGCGGGAGAGCGTTTTGCCGTACGAAACAGTGGCGCCACCGCTGTCATTGAGGGAGTGGGAGATCATGGCTGTGAATACATGACGGGCGGAACTGTCGTCATTTTAGGTCCTGTGGGACGAAACTTTGCCGCAGGAGTGTCGGGTGGACAGATTTTTGTCTGGGATCAAAGTAAAACACTCTTGGACAATATAAATCCAGAAATGGTTACAGCTTTGCCGCTTCACAATGACAAACAAGAGCAGATTCTAAGGCAGATGATAGAAAAGCACTATTCCTTTACGAACAGCCGCCGAGCTCTTGAAATCTTAGAAAACTGGGAAATCAATCTGCCTCTCTTTTTTGCGGTCACTTGGCGCGGGGAAACTATGCCTCAAAAAAAATATTCGAGCACAACTCCAAAACTTGACATAAGCAAACAGCCGCCTGAGGTTCAACATGGGTGATATTCGCGGTTTTCTCAAGTATCCGAGAAGGGGCCATACCTATCGACCGGTGGAGGAGCGAAAAAAAGATTGGAAAGAGGTGGAAGTCAAACCTCCATCTGATGGCGTTCAAAAACAGGCAGGCCGATGCATGGACTGCGGTGTTCCGTTTTGCATGAGCCACCACGGTTGTCCTCTCGAAAACTTGATTCCTGAATGGAATAATAAATTTCACGCGGGAGACACATTTTCTGCGTGGCAGGCTCTGGAGGAGACAAATAATTTTCCGGAGATAACGGGACGCCTCTGCCCCGCTCCCTGCGAAACATCATGCGTTGCAGGGAAAGACGGTGAGCCTGTCGCGATTCGGGCCATCGAACAAACTCTTGCCGATTTGGCACTGGCAAAAAACTGGATCAAACCTCTACCACCCAAAAAGCGCCTTGCTCAAAGCATTGCCCTGATCGGATCAGGCCCTGCGGGCTTGACTGCCGGCCAACAACTCAACCGCCTCGGATATAAGGTCAGCATTTTTGAGAAATCCCCCAAACCAGGCGGACTTCTTCGCTATGGTATTCCCAATTTCAAATATGAAAAATCAGGACTGGACTTGAGAATCCATCAGTTGGAATCCGAGGGAATCAATTTTCGATGTGGAATTGAAATTGATAAGGATATTTCAATTGATCAACTCGCCTCTGAATTTGATGTCATTGGTCTGACTATGGGAGCAGAACAGCCACGAGATCTGGACTTACCAGGTCGGGCTCTCGGTGGAATTCATTTCGCAATGGAATTCTTAGTTCAGCAAAATATCCTCAACTCCGGAGATAAACTGTCCCCCGATAGAATGATTTCTGCATTGAATAAAAACGTGATCGTCATTGGCGGGGGAGATACCGGGTCAGATTGCGTTGGGACTGCAATACGTCAGGGAGCAAAGAGCGTTCTTCAACTAGAAGTGCAACCTCGCCCCCCACTTTTGCGGAGCAATGGAACCCCTTGGCCTCAGTGGCCGATGAAAATGAGAGTTTCACACGCTCACGAGGAAGGCGGAGAAAGACAGTGGTCAATTCTCACTCAGGAGTTTCTCGGCAATGACAAGGCTCAAGTCTCTGGACTGCGAATCATGGACGCGAAAACAGATGGAAGTGGCACGGAAATAAACGCTTTGAGTTCAGAACTCAAAGCTGACTTGGTTTTAATTGCGATCGGATTTAGCGGTCCTCGGCGACAAGGAATCCTAGATAAAATAGGCATTCAACTTGATGCCCAAAACCGCCCCATCACAAACAAAAACTATCAAACATCGATCCCCCACATTTTTGCGGCCGGTGATGTTCGCCGTGGACAATCGCTGATCGTTTGGGCTATCGCTGAAGGCAGGAAAATGGCTGAAGCCATTGATACCTACCTCCAAACGGACGCATCAAATCGCCTGACCTTGACCCGCTAAGGGCAATTTTGCCCTGAGCCTCTTTTTTCTTTGGTCCGAACAGGCCAATCCGGAGCTCCCAAGTAGGGCGGTTCGACGATTTGTTGCCGTTCACGATGGAAAAGGCGGTGAAATGCATTCCGTAAGAGAGAATGATCCTCTTCTCTATAAGCCTGTTGGCGATCGCGTGGGTAATTAGAGCTATCAGTTCTATAAATCCAATCCCCATGTTCCTTACCGGAATGAGCAGCTGAGGCCTGTTTGGTTTGAAAAAATACAAAAATACTGGCGCAGAATAAAAGAACAAAAATCCCGTTTCTCATTTTAAATCTCCTGATTAAATCTCCTGAATCTACATTTTTTTGATACCCCGCCGAGACTGTACCCGCTCTCATTGAATAATGAAAGAGTGCTGCTCTGATTTGTTCAGCCCCTGAAAGTCGCGCACAGAAAGGCCTACATTCGCGTTCCCGCTCGATCTTCCGACTCCAGAAGGCGATAACTAAAACCCAAGGCAAAGGTCAGATTGAGAGGATCCTTAAATAGGGGACTGCGATCATTCATGGAAAAGCCATAATAGTCCAATTTTGCACCAACAAAAAACCTTGCGTCCTCTGCCATTTCACGTGAAGCACCGAGAGTCAATGACGTCCCTAAATAGCCCCCTTGTGCTTGAAAAGAGGGACGTTCAGGATGTGAGTACTCGGCCGGAACCTCATAAAAGTAGTCCATCAACTGATCGCTTGCAAAAATCATTGAAAGGAGAATTGTTCCCTCCAAATCTTCATCAAAGATATTGCTATTGCGATATTCAAGCTCCGGTTGAAATAAATAACCTCGATCGTCAGCTCGCCTGAAGTCAGTTGAGAATACGTAGCGAACAGGAAGATTGAAATTGAGGCGATGCTTTCCTTGGTCTAGAATGTGTACTCTCAATCGGGGTCCTATCTCCCCAACCCAGTCAATGTCAGGCATTCCCCTTCTGGCTCGATTGTCTCCACTGTCCGCAGGAAATCCGGCCGATGCGCTCAGATCAAATTCAACTTTTTCGCGGTCCACGAGGCGCCCACGAATTCCACCCTCATCGTCTGCCCTTAAAACCTTGCCCCTATAAAAGCCATAGGGAACCACCAGGGCCCGCAATTTTCCCTGCTCCGCTGCTGGATAATCTGACATAAAAAAAGTGGCCCCGGCCAATCCAATTTCGTAGAGAGGCAGCTGGCTGTCGTGATCACGAATATCTGCACTGCTTCTGAAACAACAGACAAATACCCAAACCGTGACACAGATTCGTCTTGAAAAGATGCGAATCAAATCCAAAAAGATTTTACTCCCCGCTCTCGGGCAATGGCCGCCGCATCACCGTAGCCTGCATCTATATGACGAAATAGACCCATGGCCGGATCTGCGTTCAAAACTCGCTCCAAGCGCCGTGCAGCTGCAGCCGTCCCATCGGCGACAATCACCTGTCCCGCGTGAAGACTGTAGCCCATACCAACTCCACCACCCTGATGAAAACTCACCCAAGTTGCACCACAAGCCGTATTCACGAGCGCATTTAAGATCGGCCAATCACCAACCATGTCAGAACCGTCCTTCATGCCTTCAGTTTCACGATTGGGGCTCGCCACAGAACCGCAGTCCAGATGATCGCGCCCAATCACAATCGGAGCTCTCACTTTTCCCGTCGCGACAAGTTCGTTAAACCTAAGACCTGCCTGAGATCTTTCTCCGTATTCAAGCCAGCAAATGCGAGCCGGCAGCCCTTGGAAGGCAATCCGCTTTTCTGCCATATCAAGCCAGCGCAAGAGATTTTTCTTGTGAGGAAACAACTCTCGAAGCGCATCATCCGTGACTTGAATATCTTTGGGATCGCCGCTCAGAGCCACCCAACGAAAAGGTCCACTGCCACGACAAAACAAGGGGCGAATATACTCAGGAACAAAACCGGGAATATCGAACGCGTTTCTCACTCCCCCTTCAAGGGCCACCGCTCTGATATTGTTCCCATAGTCAAAGGTAATAGCTCCGCGCTTTTGCATCAAAAGCATACCTTCCACATGAGCGACAATAGAGGCTTTTGCTTTTTCCAAATACAGTTGAGGATGAGATTTTCGCAATTGAGCCGCTTCGGAAAGCGAGTGTCCCTCCGGAATGTATCCATTCAAAGGATCATGAGCAGACGTCTGATCGGTCAGGAGATCGGGCAAAAAGCCTCGCTCATTTAATTCCCTGATCACCGTCGCCATATTGCCCAATAGAGCCACACTTCTCGCAACTCCCTCTTTGCGATAGCGAGCAATACGCTCAAGTGCATCATCAAGCCCTTCGGCGACTTCATCGATGTACCGTGTATCCAGTCGCTTTTGAATGCGAGAGGGATCCACCTCAACTGCGAGCACATTGGCCCCCGCAAAAACTCCGGCCAGCGGCTGAGCGCCGCCCATTCCTCCAAGTCCTGCCGTCAGAATGGTTCGTCCTTTTAAATCACCAGAGAAATGCCTTCGACCTGCTTCAATAAATGTTTCGAAAGTTCCCTGCACGATCCCCTGAGACCCAATATAAATCCATGATCCGGCCGTCATCTGCCCATACATCATGAGACCTTTTCTTTCGAGCTCATCAAAAACTTCCCAATTTGCCCACTTAGGTACGAGATTGGAGTTTGCCAAAAGCACCCTTGGAGCATCCTCATGGGTCTTAATCGTGCCGATCGGCTTTCCAGATTGGATGATGAGAGTCTCATCAGATTCTAAGTCTTTCAAGGCCAACAAAATGCGATCGTAGGACGGCCAATCCCGGGCCGCCTTGCCCCGCCCTCCGTAGACAATCAATTCATCAGGAAACTCTGCCACCTCCGAATCAAGATTATTTTGAATCATTCGATAGGCAGCTTCTTGCAACCAACCCTTACAGTGCAACTGAGATCCATGAGGCGATCTGATGATACGTTTTACCATTCCAAGGCTCCCACGCTTGACTGAATACAATTGAGCAAACTCTCAGAGCGAATAAGTTTTTTAATTGCCTCGATGTCTCGATAAAAAGCCCGATCCATTTCGGCAAAGGGGACCTCCGATCGGATAAGATCGAGAGCTCCCAAAACGCATCCGGCTGGTTTTAAAGGCGCCAACAATTCCAAGCCCTGAGCTGCGCACAAAAATTCCATCGCCACAATATTTTCAGCATTGCGAATAATAGCCCCAAGTTTTCTAGCTGCGATTGTTCCCATACTCACATGGTCTTCTTTGTCGGCAGAGGTCGGAATGCTATCCACGCTCGCCGGGTGCGAAAGAATTTTATTTTCGCTCACTAAAGAGGCCGCCGACACCTGGACAATCATCAGCCCGCTATTCAAGCCTCCCTTTGGAGCCAAAAATGCGGGCAGCCCGCTCAATGCCGGATTCATCAGCTTTTCAATTCGACACTCTGAAATGCTGCACATCGCACTCATGGCAATTCCCAAAAAATCAAGAGCAAAGGCAACGGGTTCGCCATGAAAGTTCCCACAGGACAAAACCTTGTCTTCGTCAGCAAAAACCAAGGGATTATCCGTGCTCGAATTTGCCTCTATCTCAAGAGTGCGACAGGTGCTTCGCAAAACATCTTTTGCCGCTCCATGAACGGCCGGTATGCAACGAAGGGAATAAGCATCCTGAACTCGACTGCAATCGGCATGAGCCTCCGCAATCGAAGAGGTTGGACCTAAAATTTTAGTCAAATTGCGGGCCGTTTTTGCCTCTCCAGGATGAAGACGGGTCGCCGCAATCAGAGGATCAAAGGCCTTTCGAGAACCCTGAAGAGCCTCAAGTGACATGGCTCCTCCAAGATCAACCATCCAAGCCAAACGGCGTCCCTCATAGCAATTCAAGAGCCCCACTGCCGTCATCACCTGACATCCATTGATGAGAGACAATCCCTCTTTGGCTTCTAACTCGAGAGGTGCAACTCCCCTTTTCGAAAGGTATTCCTGCGCCGCAACCTTTTTTCTGCCATCCCAGACTTCGCCCTCACCCATGAGAGCTAAGGCCAAGTGAGAAAGTGGAGCTAAATCCCCACTCGCTCCAACTGATCCCTGCTGTGGAATCACTGGAATAACGTCGTGATTTAAAAATTCCAGAACCTTTTCAACAACCTCAACGCGAACGCCACTGTGACCTCGCGCCAAGGCATTCGCTCTGAGTAACATGATCGCACGCGACTCGGCCTTAGTGAAAGGTTCTCCCACCCCAACGCAGTGAGAGCGAATCAAATTTTTCTGCAACTGAATCGTATCTGACGTGGAAATCTGAACGCTGCTAAAGGCCCCAAATCCGGTGTTCACTCCATACATAACATCGCCCTGTGCGATGCGCTTATTGATATACCGACGTGAATTCAACATCCCGTGACGAGCCTTTTCTGCGAGAGTCACTTTTTCTATGGGCAGACTGTAGGCTATCTGCCAGACCTGATCGACAGTGATCTCCTCCCCATTAATTTCCATCAGTTTTTGCCCCCTTCAAAGAAGCGATCGCCTTTTTATAGTCATTTTTAAAGATATAGGAACCTGCCACCAAAACGTCAGCGTCCCGGCATGCGCGAGCTGTTTCGGCGTTGACTCCCCCATCAATCTCAATGAGCGCCTCCGAGCCTATTTTCTTCAGTTCTTTGCGAACTCTGTGTATTTTAGAAGTCTGATCATGCATAAAACTCTGACCGCCAAAGCCAGGGTTGACCGTCATAATCAAAATCAAATCCACTTTTGGCAACAGAGGTAAAATCTGATCAATCGAAGTCGCGGGACGCAAAGAAATTCCAGACTTACAATTTCGATCTCGAATCATATCCAAAACTTTTGCGGGATTTTGAGTGGCCTCAACATGAATCGTCAGGTAGTCAGCTCCCGCCGAAATAAATTCATCCACAAAGAGTTCCGGCCGCTCAATCATCAAATGAACATCAAAAGGAATTTTCGTCACGGGCCTCAAAGACTTCACGACGGGGGCTCCAATTGTGATATTCGGAACAAAGTGACCATCCATCACATCAATGTGGATCCAATCGGCTCCGCATTTTTCTACCTTCTGTATTTCATCTTTCAATATTGAAAAATCAGCAGAAAGCAAACTCGGCGCCACCAAAAATTCGTTCTTATAAGGATTCACCTAATTTTTCTCCAAGGGAAAAAGGATAGCCACGCAAATAATCCTTTGCAGTCATTTCAGCACGAGACTCTGGCTGTACCATCAAAATTTGCAAGGCCCCATCTCCGGAGGAGACGACAAATGAGTCAGCCTCAATTTCAATGACCTTTCCCGGAAGATCATTTTTTGATTTTGGGATCGCCCGGGATTTTATGAGTTTCAATTTCTTTCCTGAGCGAACAGTATGAGCGCCGGGACCAAGAGCCAATCCACGAATCTTATTGTGGATTTCAACGGCCGGAAGCCGCCAATCGATCTGAGTTTCGGATTTTTCAATCTTTTTTGCGTAGGTGACCAAAGATTCTTCTTGTTTTAAGGGAACCAAGTTGCCTCGCAAGTAATCCATCAGCTCGACATGAAGCAAATCAGCCGCAAGTGGCTTCATCTTCTCATGCAGATCAAAGGCATTCCAATCATCATCGATATCGATGACCCTTCGACCGACAACGTCACCTGCATCCAGCTTTTTCACCATAACCTGCAGACAAACTCCTGTCTTTTGATCTCCGGCCATCACTGCACGCTGAATAGGTGCGGCCCCCCGCCATCGTGGCAACAGACTCGTGTGAACATTCACGACGGAGCGCGGATAAAGATCCAAAAAAACTTGAGGCAAGATCTGTCCAAAGGCGACAACAACGGCCACTTCAGCTTTCCAGGACGAGATCGTTTCAAGGAACTCGTCTTCATTCACCCTTTCGGGCGTTAACACCGGTAGTTGATGGGAAAGAGCTAACTCCTTCACCGGAGAGGATTGAAGCTTCAGTTTGCGCCCAGATTGACGATCAGGTTGAGTCACCACACCCACGACCTTAAAGTGCTCATCTTTGATCATCGATCCTAAACAATAGGCTGCAATATCAGGGGTTCCTAAAAAAACGGTTCGAATGAGGCTCATCGGGAAACTACTTCTTCATCCTGCTCTTCGACTTTTTCCTGACGAGCTGGATAACCTGTCTTTTTTATCCGTGATTTGATACGAGCGGACTTGATCGGACTGAGGCGGTCGATAAACAGTTTTCCATCAAGGTGGTCAATCTCATGTTGAATACAGATAGCGAGGAGCCCATCCACTTCAATCTGAAATTTTTTGCCTTCCAAATTAAGCCCCTGAACGATAATCAGTTCCGCTCTCTGCACAGATTCGTAGTAAGTGGGAACACTCAAACAGCCCTCATCGTAAGTTGTTTTCCCCACCTTCTTTATAATTTCAGGATTAAAAATAACAAATGGCTGAGAAACGGCCTGCTCCAGAGGAGACATATCCTCTAGCTTGTAGCGCCCATTTTCTCTCGGCCGAGTATCAGCAACAAAAAGTCTCACAAGATGATTCACCTGGGGGGCAGCTAAGCCAATTCCTGAGGACGCATACATAGTTTCAAACATGTCCTCGACAAGCTGTTTGAGGCTGTGTGTCACGGTCTTTACCGCCACCGACTTTTTACGAAGCCTCGGATCAGGAAATCTCAATACTTCCAGTTTTGCCATATGTTATCCTCTAACTCATTGGCTCTGTTTTTCAAACCGAGGGGCAAATAACCCCCGACCATTCTACAGCAAGAGGTTCGCAAAGGAAAGACTACCTTTTCCTGCAATGGGCTTTTCGCTCAATTCAGAGCTGACAGACTCAATCCAACCGTTTGGGCAATGTTGCTGAAATCAGGAGCCTGATCGTAGGCTGCACTTAAAGTGATAAATCCCAATCGAACCTCAACCCCCATTGTATAATGAAGACGATTTTTAGAGAAATTTAGACGCGGTGGTTCTTGATACCCTCCTCCCCTCCAAACAAAGGCAATATCTTTGTTATTAATGACCTGATATTCGAAGCCTCCGTGAATCACGACTTTTTGATCACTTTCGACTTGATCTAAGGGATCGGTACTTGATCCTCCCACATAAAAAGCCTTTTTGACGGGATAATATATATCCACATCTCCCACCCACATCAGTCGGCCTGTCAGCTTAACAGATCCACCCAAGACCAATTTTGCTGGAATAACGACGTCATGAAACCATTCGGTAGAGGGCGCAATTTGGGCGTCAAGACTCTCATCAAGGTTGTAACGACGTTCCGGTGAATAGGTCACACCCAACCCAAGCTTCCTGTCTTTGTTGTAGCGAAAACCAAAAGTGAAGTAGAAAGACTTTGCCTGTGATTCCAAATCCAATGGCATGGCCTCATCTTTATAACCTAAAACCACTTTTTCCTGATGTCCTGTCATTCCAAAAGAAATGGACTGCCAAAACCGCCACGAAATTGCCAAATCCCGGCTTTCTATCTTGAGAAGCTTCGTCACTCCGTTCGCCACAAAATCCGAAGAAAAGTCCAAATTGTAAGGCTGAGAATATCCCCCCCCAATTCCAAAGGGACCCAATCGCAAGCCAAGAGAGGAAAATACAAAGTCATAAGGCAATCCATCAAGCTGAGTGTCCCCATCAAAATCCACCTCACGATTGACCACGCGATTGGTGGTTCCAGCAAGATCAAAAATCCATCAAGACATTGATAACCCAGCTGGATTGTTAAGCACGGCCCCCGCATCGTCACTCAATCCAACCGCAGCTCCTCCCATGGCCAAAACTCTTGTTGTCCCACCGGGAAATAAACCATAGGCCCCATAGGCAGCGTCCTCGGCGAGGGCCGTCTGGGAGCTTAACTGAATGGCTAGGTGTAGCAATAAAACAAGGAGTCCGATATAGAAGCAAAGCCTTGCCCACAATCCTGCCTGCGAGAAAACAAAAAAATGACCGGTTCTAATGGACATCACCCCCCGTAGTCTCAATAATTAAAGCTATGATGGTTCGACATTGGACTCTAGTGTTTTTTGTTATTTTCCTGATAGATTCTGAGGAGAGTGCGGCAAGCGTCGCGGTTGAACCCTATCTTGGATACAGTCGCTTTGAGTGGTCCTCCGGCGGGTACTCCGATTCAAAGATGGGCACTGTATTGGGCGGAAAGGGCGGCCTTCAGCTAAACAGCGGCACTTTCCTGGCTCTCGATTTTCACCTTGGTGGGCCCTATCTGCTCGATAGTTCAAACAGCGATAACGAATTCATGAATCGCATGTGGGGGGTAGGGGTGAGATTTGGAAAAAGCAAAACTCACCTCTGGCTTGGATATTACTCTCTCAATGAGCTCACCGACATCAATGCAAATCTCAAATACTTGGGCCGAGCAATAAAAGCCACTATCGGGATAGAGTTCCAATCAAAACTCAGCCTCAATTTTGAATATGTAAAACAGGAATTCAACCAAATTGAGGGTGGACAGATCTCTGCAGAAAATTTTAATCTGGACGTCACTCTCTTGATTCTTTCGATTAGCGCTCCTCTCGAACTGAAATAGAACACACAAAATGTCGCTCGACTTTTGTTGGGAGGAGTCACGAATTAGCTTCAACCTTAAATTAAACCTGGTTAGATTATCAGGATGGCCGCCTTTTGCAAAGCTCCACTTTTTTCGAAAAATCTTGAATACTTCAATCTTGCTATTCCATTTTTGTTCTATCCAGTGGTTATCCTCGATGTATTTTTTTTTCCCGGAGCGCTTGGTTTACCAACTGAGGCATACCAAATTACTCTTTGGGATTTTGTGCGCAACATTATTTTTCTGAACGGCATTCATGCTTTGTTTCCCTTCATCCTTCTCTTTCGAAGTAAAGAGATTAAAAACTGGATTCCTCTCCAGAAAGGGGGGAAGTTTGGCTTTTGGAGCAGATTAATTGGTGTTCAGTCTTTTTTCTTTTTTTTCTTTTTCAATATTCAAACTGTATCTCATTGGGCAACGAATAATTTAGCAATAGAAATCATCGTTTCCATTCTGACAATCGGATTATTTACTCATCATCCTCTTGCACAAATCAGGGGGATTTCCAGGCTCTATGACATCAGAAATGCACCAAAAGATCCTATAGGGATGATGAATCTTAAGAATTGCCAAAAAAGAGAGAAGTACTTATTTATCGTATCTACCTGGGCATTCGCAATACTTGCGATTTTGTTATTCTCAAATTTGCTTGGCCCAAACCGTCTTGTCTGGTTTAATTATGCCTTTCTATTTTTATTCCCTTTTTTCTTAGGATTAATCCTCAATTTTTTTAGTTTTCCGAGGCCGTGGAATTACTTTAAACTAATCTATCTTTTGAGATCCTTCGCTTTTCCGCTCACTTTCTTATCTCCGGCGGCCAGAATAGTGATCGGTACATCCCACGGAATTGAATCCTTTTGTGTGTATCGCCATATGAAAGATAGGTCTATAAACGGAAAACAATGGATGAATCTTCTATCTATTGGTCTTTTTTTCCTAGCGTCTTTGGCAATTCTTTTCAACTATCGCAACCTCTCATTCTTGAACTGGCTGCGCCTTGAATCTCATTTTGCATCACGAGCCATCACTGCGCTTGGCCTAAGTTTTATTTTCACCCACTATTACATTGAAGCGATCCTGTATCGCTTCAGAAAACCGGATTGCAGGGAGCACACCTTGCCGCTTTTTGCGAAACTGCCTTTAAAACCGGATGAGGGCGACCTTGACCAACGGGCTGGTTGGTTCATCAGATTCAACCGAAGTCCGCTCAAAATCTATCTGGCTTCGGCCGAACAGAAATAAGTGAGAGTTTTGACATTCCATCGCAAAATAAATCAGCATCTGAGGATCGGAGTCCCTCGCCCTTCCCTTTTTCTTCTGCTCATTTGCGGCTTTTTTAGCGATGTTGGCGGAATTTTTGGTCGAGCCCAAGCTGCTGGACCGCTGGAAGCCCTGTCGAAGGCTGCGTATAAAATATCGGGAGGAGAATCCTGCTCTCTTTTGATCGAGTCCAAAGCCCAGTTGGCCCTCTCCAAACTTGAACAGGAGTGCGAAACTCGCACTCCACCCATCGCAAGACTAAAATCAAGTCTCGCTGAGATCACCAACCACTCCGTTCAATCCTCAGAAGACCGATTTTTTGCAACACTTTCAAATCAACACTCTCTTGAGCTTTCTTGTGCGGCCGATTTCGCCAAACAAGTTGCAAACGGCGAAGAGATTTCGAATAAGAATATTCTCTCCTTTTTACAAGAACTGAGAAAGCACAAGCAGGCATTGACTCAGAGCACTTCTGAACTCGCCAGCAGTCCTTCTATAACCAACAAAACCTGTCCCCTCCAGCTCAAAGAGCTTGCCGATAATCATGACTCTTCACAAAAAATGATTTTTAATTCCAATACTGAAATTTGTCGGGATATCATTCGACATCGGTCTGCCTTCCAGGCAATTTCAAGCTCTGTACCATTATCAGGAACTCCCGCCATCCAAAGTCTCATCAATAAATACATCAGTCTTCCCCAGGGAGCCGATTTTGAAGCCTTGGAAAAATCCCTGGGTCAAGAAATTCAAAAGGCCTATCGCTCGACTGAGACCCTCCTTCGCAGTGAATCCACAAATCTATCAAATGCCGCGAAAAGCGGAGGCCAATCCATTGATCGCTCTTCACGCAAAGCTCTTCTCAGCGATCCGGCAGTGACAGAAAAAGTGATTAATAGCAGCTCTGACAGAGAAACAATGAAGGCCCTCGCTTGTCACGCCGATGCGAGCTATGGGAGCGGAGCTGAAGCACTTGATACCAGTGTGATGATCGGATCATTTGTGATGAGTGGCGTCGCAGCAGTGGCTGTTCGTGGAGCATCTATCGCCTCACGTATTGGGTCCGTCGCCCAATCTGCGAGAGCAGGTGGTTTGATGTCAATCAATTCGGCAAGAGCCCTTCAAGTAGCAGCATTGGCAATGGACTCCGAATTGGCCCTCACTCAAATAGATAGCGAGTGTTTGAGCAAGAACAGTCCTAAAATCACGGGCCTCCATTCAACGAATGAAAAAGGCCAATGCGTGAGTGCCCCAACAGTCGGACAATTGAAGGCAGACCATTGTATTTTAACCGCAACGCTTGCGGCCCTTTCTTTTGGATTGGCCGTTCTTCCAGATCTTGGAAAAATTGGGTCCAAAACCTTGGGTCATGCCCAGTCCTCCTCTCCTGTCGCGCGCTCAGAAATCTCTGAGCTGCTCAAGCGTGAGATCACCGAAAATGAAATGAAGGCGATAGAGAGAGCACATTTGGTAGGAGCTGGTGAGATTGGACAAAATGGAGGACCAGCTGGGGTCGGGAACTACACTTTTGGACAAAAGCGAAGCAAAGCCAAGATCCTGAAGGAAGCAGGCTTGAACGACGCCGAAATTCGCATCCTCATGGAGAAGGGGCGGGTTGGATTGAGTCCATCTGATGCTCGTCAGCTCTTTGCTCAAAGGTATCTGAATCCAGAAAGTACCACTCTACCGAGACAAAAAGAATTTCGAGAGGTCTGGGCAGATATCAATAAATTGGACATGGCCATTTATGAAAAAAGAGTTCTTTCGATTCCCATTGATGACAACATGGTCGCAGCTCGTTTGATCTCAGACAATCCAAACGGAACTCTGATCGTTGAGCTCGTCGATGGTCAACGTCGAACAGTCGGAAGTCGCGATATGCCAAAGGTTCGCTTTGCCAGCGACGAATCTGCCGCTCAATACAACAAAATACGGCTGGAGAGCATAAACAACCCGAAGGCGATTGCTGAGGAAAGAAATCTTCAATTGAGACGTGTGATGAGTCCGCGTACTGATCTGAGCAATGAGAGACTTCAGTTGCGAAGAGATTGGGTTTCAGGTGATCTCGGCAGGCCAGAAAACTCACTGAGGATTATTGACTTTGTTCCGGACGGAAAAAATCAAAAGGCCCCGGGAGTTTTAAGCAAGGTTTTTGATGACGGCCGAATTCAAGTGGTAACGCCAGATGGAAAATCACGAATCCTCAGCGAGTCGGAAATGGCATCACTCGAATATTCAAAGAGCAGACAGAGCCCCCTCTTCTCCCAGCCAAGACCTCAGCCAGGAAGCTCCGCACAAGATTCCGTACGCGGCCTGTTCCGGAACCAGCCCGGCGTTGCCATTAAGGCAGAAAATGGGACGTTGATTTCCTACAAAACTGCGATGGATTCCGCTGGAAGACAGATCAAATTTAATATTGTTCCCACGCCAGGCCTTCGCCAATCCGCTGCCGATTCGGGTCTGATCAAAGAATTTACTGAACCCGTTTCTGCCTCACAGCTGAAGCCAGGAAACTACACCTATCTTTATACTCGCGATGGGAAATTTGTTATGGGAGAAGTTGATGATAGTTTTGAAATAGGGGTCAAGCACATCGACCTGGCGAACGGCCGAGAGGGAGTCGTTGCTGGAGAACTTAGGGTCTTAGAAGATGGAAGCTATCGCTTCAACATCGAAAGCGGCACTTATACCCGCGAATTGATCAAAAAGCACAAAGTGCCCGAGGCGGACTTGAAACGAAGAGCACAAGAGACACTTGAATTTCACATGGGGCGACCGGGAGAGTACAGCCAGGGAACTTTTTTGTCAGGGCGTACTCCTGATATCAAGAGGATAACCGAGCTGTGTCGCAAAAGGGATTTTTTTGCATTCAATGAGGATGGCTGCTGTCGTGTCGCTAAAATTGGGTGTCATTAATGACTGAGCTCGATATCAAAACTCTACAAGTCTGCCATACAAATCAGGACGTCGATCTCGAAAAAAGCCAAAGGAGGCCCGATTTCTCGCTATCTCCTCGAGATCAAATGTGGCAAAGATCGACCCCGATTCCTTTGCCCCCAATTCAGACACCTTGCTGCCTCTCTGATCACAGATAAATGAATGACCGTAAAATTCCTGGCGAGGCTCAGCGCCAATTCGATTGGCCGCTACAACCGGAATCACATTGCTCACTGCATGCCCAATCATGGCTCGTTGCCAAGGATCCTTCGTATCAAGTGTAGATTCCTCTGGCTCCGTACCAATCGCCGTCGGGTAGAGCAAAACTTCTGCACCCATGAGAGTCATCGCTCGTGCGCATTCAGGAAACCACTGATCCCAGCAAATTCCCACTCCCACTCGTGCGTACTTTGTTGACCAAACCTTAAATCCCGTATTACCCGGTCGAAAATAAAATTTTTCTTCGTAGCCAGGGCCATCCGGTATATGGGACTTGCGATAGACTCCCAACAAACAGCCATCCGCATCGATCATCGCAAGACTATTGTAATAGCACTGATCTTCTCTTTCAAAAAATGAGACGGGAAGCACAACTCCCAACTCCCGAGCCACCTCTTGAAAATGTTTTATCGTGGGATGATCCTTTACGGGCCGAGCCATTTCAAAAAATTTATCCTTTTCAAAGGTACAAAAATAGATATTCTCGAACAACTCAGGCATCAAGATAATTTGGGCTCCCTGTTTTGCAGACTCCCTTACCATCCCATCCATGACTTCGATATTTCGTTTTAAGTCACTCGTAAATCCGCTTTGTAAGGCAGCGACACTTAGATTTCTTTTACTCACCTTCATCTCCTGGGTAACTTGATTGAGTCAATGACCGACCACTGACCGCCCGCCCCGCTGACACCAAGCCATTTAAATTGGTACCTGCTGGCTGATACAATGAAAGGCTCCTCCACCATTTAAGATCGCATTCGCCCCTAATCCAATCGTTTGTCGATCCGGAAAACAGGAACCGATCACTTTCACAGCTTCATCATCTTGGGGACTACCATAAATAGGCACTATCACCCGCGTATTCGAAATATAAAAATTCAGGTAACTTGCCGGCATGAGACCACCATCCTTATTGTAAACTGCTCCTGGAGAAGGAACTTCAACAATCTCAAAACGCCGTCCCTTCGCATCTCTCATCACTTGAAGATCTTGTTTGATCCGGCGGTAAACAGAGCTGTTCGGATCTTCCTTCGATGTCTCTTTTGTGTACAGCACAACTCCAGGTGCTGCAAAGCGAGCAAAGGTATCTATATGTCCGTCTGTGTGGTCATTCAGAAGACCCTCGTTCAACCATAGCACTTTTTCAACTCCCAAAGCCGATTTCAGTCCTAATTCAACGACTGCTTCGGTAAACCCCCGGTTCCGATTCGGATTGAGTAAACACTGCCGACTTGTCAAACAAGTGCCCTCACCATCTACTTCGACAGAACCCCCTTCTAAAATCCAAGGGAAATGAAATTTTCGAATTTTGGTCCCTAACTGTTCCGCCAAACGCCCCGCAACCTCAGCGTCATGAGGAAGAATATATTTTCCTCCCCAGCCATTGAAGGCAAATCTCACCGAAGCTCTCTCTCCTGATTTATTCATCAAAAAAATGGGAGCCGTATCCCGCAACCATATGTCACCAAATGGTATCCGAAAAAAGCGAGCTGGCAAGTCACCCAATGCTCTCTTTGCTTCAGCTTCCAAATGTTCGTCTGGAACCAAAATCCAGAGATTCTCGCCGTGAGCCACCCCAGTGACAGGATTATAGTCCACAATGGCCCGGCAAAAAGCGACAAATTCCTCTTGCGCCAGCAATAAATTCTCTTCCCAAAGCTCCCTGTGACTGGGCCATGCCAACCACACCGCTTCATGGGAATTCCACTCACCTGGCTGATAAAAACCTTCAATCTGAGGATTGGATTCAAGTTGAGAGGTGATAGACATGCATTTCTCCATTTTTTTGGATCTGGTTCGTCCAACTCAAGGCGCCCATATAGCCTTAAATCAAGATTTTACTCAATGATCCACAAAAAAATGAAGCTTCTCAAACTTAACGTTTTGACTTAAACATCAAAACTCCTGCCACCGCTATCATAAGAAGATTGGGGGCCCAAGCTGCAATTAAAGGTGGAACGGCACCATGTTGCCCAAGGGTCACAGAAGAACTGTAAAGCGCCCAATAAAAAAATGTGAGTCCGATACACAAAGAAACACTCATAAATCCCCCGCCTGAGCGCTGACGGCTCACACTGAAGGGGATGCCCATTAACGACATAACCAAAGCGGCAAATGGAAAGCTGGCCTTTGAATGAAAATCAACTTCATAGCGAAGTGTGTCCAATCCCGCCTCTTTGTTCTTTTTTATAAACTGGTGGAGAGAATTTAAACTCATGGTATCTGAGGAATGTTCGGAGGTCTGAAGATCCGCAACCTCCTCATTCATTTCAATGACCTTGCGATCGAAGGCTTTTGTTAGAGGAAAAGATGATTCCTCCGCGAATAGGGTGACCGTGCCATCTCGAAGTTCCCAGGTGGAGCCGGACATATGAAGCGACTTGGCCGCTATCAATTGAACGAGATTCCAATCCCCATCAAAATAATAAAGGCTCAAGCCCTGGGCCGATGCGGTCTCAGCGTTGAGAGTTTTTATATTAAATAGAACATTTTCAGAGCGATACCATATTTTATTTGTCTTAACGGTCGAATAAAGACCCGGCTTTTTTCTGATTTCAACGTAAAATACGTAATTTTTTTTCTGATTGAACTTTGGAAGTAATCTATCTCCAACCCAAAAATTGAAACCTCCAATAATAATGACCATCGCTAGAATGGGAAGGCTGATTCTCCACAGGCCCAGTCCCATAGAAAAAAAGGCGACCAATTCCTGCGTCCGATTTAATGAGGACAGGGTAAATACCGTGGCCAACAAACACGCAACCGGGGTCATTTGATAAATGATCGACGGAAGATAGTAGCTGTAATAGTGAACCAAAACAGAAGTTGGTACCTCGAATCTCACGAGTGAAGACAGAGAGTCAAAGGCCAAAAATAGGGTCGTAAAAACAATAATTCCCCCTGCAAAAAAAAAGAGGAATTTTTTCGCAATATACCTATCTGCCAGACTGAGCATTTCACTCCTCGTTCAAGAATTCCTCGCCTAATTTGCTACTCCGTGATTGAGACGAAGACACTAATTGTTGGTTGGCGATTTAGCATCGAGGTCCTTTGGGACGGATAACGCAACTCAGCTTACCATGCACCCCCTGGAGTTGACACAAAAACTTGACTCCTTTCAACATGAAGATATTAAAAATGAAATGTGAGACCTCTTGACTCAAATGACTAAAAAGACTTAACTCATTGCATGGCTTTGCGCGTCTTACTTGCTGATGAGAGCAGTACAATAAAAAAGGTTTTTCAACTTGCACTCCAGGATTATGCAGTTGAGGTTAAGTCAGTCAATCTGGGCATGGATGTCTTGGCCGTGGCCCAAAAATATAAGCCGGACGTCATTTTTGCAGACGTTCTTTTGCAAAAGCAGAGTGGCTATGATGTGTGCGAAGAAATTAAGCGCGATGCGCACCTCACTCAGACACCCGTGGTGCTCATGTGGAGCGGCTTTATGGAACTTGACCAGGACAAGTTCGAGGCCTCTGGGGCCAATGGTCGACTGGAAAAGCCCTTTGATGTAAAGACGCTTCGCCAGTTGGTGCAAACTTTGGTGCCAAAAACAAAGTCACAAGACATATCCCAGTATTTGCAGTTTCCGAAGCTTCCAGCCATGCTTGAAAATAGCATACCTCAATCGCCTCCCGCCCCTAAGACAACGTTGCCGCCAAAAGGGGCTCGTCCGACCCCCCACCTTTTTATTCCGCCATCGCCTCCCGATAGTCATTCTGAATCAAACTGGTCAATGGATGATTTTGCAACCGTACAAGAAGTAACGAAGTCGACTCTCGAACTCATTGACCCAGTTCATGAGCCAAGCCTCGTTGAAAATCCAAGCGAGGGTTTTGAACGTGTCAATCTGAGCGGCCCCTCACGCATGGCTTCAAAATCTGACGATAGTTCTGACGGAGATTTGCTGATAGATTCGCCAGAAGACCAAGAGTCTTCATGGGCCCAGGAAAACTTAAAGCGATTTAGGGTGTCTGTACCAGAGGATGAGGAATCTTCTGAAATGCCTCAAATTGAATTCACTCAATCCGATGATCAGTTTAATCCGACAGGTTCTGTCCCCAAATTATCGGTCTCTCAAGGGACCAAGGGATCGACAGAAGAGCACATAGAATTCGAGCTGGAACTAGAGCCTGTCGATTCTCCTAGCGACGAGGAGACCAGTCATTTCTCGCCGCCGGGAGGCGATCCAGATACTCGCCAAATCGAGCAAATCATCAAGTCTCAAATCGAAGAATTTATGCGCGAAAAGGCAAGCAAATTTTTAGAAGAAGTTGCCTGGAAAGTTGTACCTGAAGTCGCTGAAAGAGTGATTGAAAGAGAACTCAAAAAACTTTTGGAAGAGTTTGAACCTCAACAATATCGCTAAAGTGAAAATATTGTGACCGCAATCGAACTTATTCGTGCCTCTCTCAAAGAAGACATTCCCGCCGGGGACATCACGACGGATTCACTTGGAATCAAGGAAAAGCTGGGTCGAGCCCGTCTTGTTGCGAAGGAAGATCTCGTTTTGTCCGGTCGAGATTTTTTTGCGGCAACAATGAAGGAAATGAATTCCGAGCTGATGATTCATTGGCAATATGACGAAGGTGCTTTTGTTCTCTCCGGGCAAACTCTCGCAAGTATCACTGGAAACCTGTTACCTGTGCTCCAGGCTGAGCGCGTTGCTCTCAATTTCTTGGGACATTTCTCGGGAATTGCGACGTACACTCGATGCTTTGTAAAGGAAGTGGAGGGGACTCACTGCCAAATTCTGGACACCAGAAAAACTCTCCCTCTCTATCGAGCCTGGGAAAAGCAAGCAGTCCTACACGGCAGGGGCCACAATCACCGCATGAGTCTCAGCGAAGCCGTACTGATCAAAGAGAACCACATCAGAGTCGCCGGGGGTCTTCGCGAAGCTATTACAAGAACGAGGGAAAAGACATCGAAGCCCATTGAAATTGAATGCTGCACCCTAGATGAAGTGCTTGTAGCGGCCAGCATGGGCGTTCAAAGAATCCTGCTTGATAACATGAGCAATGATCTCATGAGGGTAGCCCTGGAGAAAATTCCCAAATCAATAGAAGTTGAGGCCAGTGGGAATATGAGCCTGGAAAGAGTCAAATCGGTAGCCGAGCTTGGGGTCGATTTTATTAGTGTTGGCGCAATCACGCATTCTGCCCCTTGCGCTGATTTTAGCTTGCAATTTGATTGGAAGAATTCCTGAGGAGAGCCCTTGGCAACGAGCAAGCCATTTGACATTTTTGAAACGAGCAAAGCATGGGCTGAAGGCCAAAAGCAGTTTTATTGCTGTTTTTTTGAACAACTTGAAAGCACAAATACCTTTGCGAAAGATCGGCTCCTGCCGCCAACCCAAGACCATGGCTTGTTCCTAGCCCGCCACCAGACAAAAGGTCGAGGAAGATCCCAGAATTCTTGGAAGGACACAGGAACAGGAAATTCCCTTCTTTCAAGCTGGGTATTTCGGCTCCCGCAGTCTCCCCAACACATCACCGGTCCCCTGTTTGGATTGGCCTTGTTTCGTTCTGCTCTCAAGATTTGGCCGAACTTAGAATTCAGTTTGAAGGCTCCAAATGATCTCTACCTCCGCGACAAAAAGATTGCGGGTTTACTATTGGAAACGCTCAACCACGAAAATGAGTTTTTTTTGATAGCTGGCCTTGGTTTTAACGTCTTTGATTGTCCATCCGAATGTCCCGAAGCGACTTACCTCGCTCACTCTTTTGACGGTGCCGATCGTCCGGATCCGAACAAATGGTTCGATTTTCTTGATTGCCTGCGGGCAAATTTTAACCTGGCCGCCCATAGCTCATTCAGGTCCCACCTTGTGCCAGACGAACAGAGTGACTTACAAATGGCTCTCAATCTTAATCCCAAATTAAAAAATCCAATTTCTGAAGTTCGTCGTGATGGAAATATGTTGAGTGGCGAAAACCTAATTAAGTGGACGGATTTATAGAAGATCTTTACAAACGGAGGACAAATGGCTTTAACCTACACTCCAGCTCCCCAACTCGGGCAGAGATGTCCTCGCTTTTCACTTAAGAGCCTTGATGGACGTTCCTTCAATAAGGATAGCTTCTCAGAAGCACAGGTTCTTGTGGTGATCTTTATATGTGGCCATTGTCCCTACGTTCAGGCGATCGAGCGACGACTCATTGACCTAGCCCGAGAGCTATTGCCTAAGGGAGTTCAATTCGTTGGCATTTGTTCAAATGATTGGCTGGATCACCCCGAAGATAATCCCGAAAACCTTCTTCAGCGCTGGAAGAATAAAAACTACTCTTTCCCTTATCTTATTGATCCTGATCAAAGAGCGGCAAAGGACTTTGGGGCCGTTTGTACTCCCGATATATTTGTTTATGACTCCGGTCGTAATCTGAGCTACAGGGGGCGATTTGATGATTCCTGGAAAGACCCAAACAAAGTCAAGAGACAAGAACTCAAGATAGCCATTGAAGATACACTTGCGAAGAGAAGCCTGTCCGGCGAACAAATTCCCTCTATGGGATGTTCGATAAAGTGGAAAACGTGAAAAGCGATAAAATATTAGGTGTCATTACAGGCATTCTTTTTCTGAGTGGGATATTAACAATCACATGGACGGTCTATGCAACTTGGTTGATTAAAAGACAATCTGTTTATCCTCCCAACTTGAAATGTATCTATACGACCAAGAACGATACAATGGGGACTTCCGAGCTCGGTCACATACTGACGAAAGGTCAAACATACAAAGTATTAATGGGATATTACAGATGCAATGAAGTCTCTCGGGGAGATCTCGTGCTTTATCAATTTTCAGATGAGATTCTTCCGGTGATAAGAATCGTGCGCGGAATTCCAAACGACCAAATCGAAACAAGAGAAGTTTCAACAGGCCTCTGGGAGATTCGAGTCAATTCAAACCCCATTCCCGGACCAGACGGCGGGGATTTTCAGCTCACGGAGCTCGCCTCACCTCCACTCTTAAATACATTGATGAAATCCCGCAATGGAATCCTCAAAAACGATGAGTATCTATTGATGACGCTCTTGCCTCCAGGCTCAGACGATAGCCTCCGGCTTGGTCCCGCGCCCAAGTCTCGCCTCCGAGGTAAAGTACTGGCAAGGCAGAGGATGATGTCCCAAAATAAATGAATATATTTCATAAGAACCCCCAACTGTAGGTAAGGCTTTCCGCGCCCATTGTTATCCTTGCTCACCTGTTTTATAAGGATTCGAATGAAGAAAGCTCACTGGCATTTTCACTTGGTACCTATTGTGTTTGTGGCTGCGCTCCTCGCCCCGGTCAGCACTTTTGCGTCTCCAAAGAAATTGCCATGGCAGTGCTATATTCATGGCAGTGTCGCAGGAGATAGCTCCGAGTTTTACCGCTATGCCCAAGACACATGGACTGGGATCGGGGTCATCGTCTGCGATACGAGCAAAGGCGATAGAAAAAGCTTCTTTAGCACCCGTTTGACCTTGCGGTCCCTCGTCACTGGAGATGGTCCTGATGCCTCCGACCGAATGACTTTGAAATCAGAGAAAATTCAGACTGAAGATATCAATTATTTTTCTGACGAATTTACGGTCAAGAATGCAGCAGATGGAACAAAAAGAAATGCAGGTGACCGAGATCTCGATAGTTGGCAGATGGCAGTGGGAAATTCAAAACTGGATTTTCTCATGTCAGTTGAAGAATCTACCGGACCCTCCGAATCACGAGCCTCAATGGAAAGCGGAATCATGACCTTCGATAAATTGCTCGAGATAAAGTAATGGTCGTTAATTCCAAAATTGTTTTGATTGAAATTTTTTCTTGAGCAGGAGAGAGCATGCTGAAATGGGTTTTCTTTTCTACGTTTGCAGCAATTCTTGGGATAGCAATCTATTTGTTTTTCTACCTCGGTGGATACAAAACAGTCACTATCAGCGAAATCAATTATCCTGAGTTGCGCGCTATTTACCGAATCCATCGAGGCGCCTACCATAAAGTTGGGCCGGTGATCGAAGAAGTCGAAAAGTGGGCCCAACGCAACAATGTCTTCTGTCACAAAACTTTCGGAGAATATCTCGATAACCCAAGTAAAGTGGAAGAAAGTCGATTGCGCTCAAACGTGGGATGTATCGTTGACCGAAAGATAGAACCTCTTCCGAAGGACTATTTCTACCGGGTCTTCAGTTCCCAGTTGGTAGTGAAAGCGGAATTCCAAGGAGCCCCTTCTATTGGCCCCTTCAAGGTTTACCCAGCCGTTTCAAACTATCTTTTGGATAAGAGGCTCAAATCATCTGCCCCCCCTATAGAAATCTACCAAAGCTTGCCTGACGGAAGTTTTCTGACCGAGTTCATTTTTGCCTTAGATACGCTACCCAACGAAAAGTAGGAGAATTTGATGTTTCGCTTTGCTTGCCCATGTTCGCACGCGGCTATCGGCCTTTTGATCTTTTCTATCATTGGGTGTTCAACTCACAAAACCAAAGAGGCCAGCGAGACTCCCAAGACCACTCAAGCAGACTTGGCCGAACCCAATCTCAGCCTCCAGGCAGCCATAAATCGCGCGCAGCGTGTAAGTCAGGTCAGCTACAAACTTGAATTCTCCCTGCCCGAGCGAGAAACCGAGTTTAGCGGGAACAGTCAAATTCAATTCCATTTTTTACCTGGAGCCGCCGAACCGCTGAGAATAGATTTTTACGATGGTAAAATCAAACAGCTGAGGGTCAACGACAGGCAAGTCAATCCTGATTACAACGGTCGA